>JAPSJC010000019.1 GCA_031178355.1 Ureibacillus sp. | reverse complement strand
CATCTAGTTATGGTAATATCTTCTATAACATTAGAAATCTATTATTCCCATCGAAACGAATCGAAACAAATGATACAATAATGATTGAAAAGTAGATAACTAACTTAAGCAGAAGCCGTTTGAAAGGAAGTGATTTCTTTGGAAGGAATTACAAAACTCCAAGTAGGAGCGCAAGTTGACCAATTTTTATTAATTAAACAATCGATTAAAGGTGTCACAACAGTTGGTAAACCTTTTATATCTTTAATTTTGCAAGATAAAAGTGGAGATATTGAAGCGAAATTATGGGATACAAATGAAGAACATGAGGAAATGTACCGTGCAGAAGTCATTGTTCGAGTTGGTGGGGAAATCCATGATTACCGTGGGAAAAATCAATTACGTATTAAACAAATACGAGTTGCAAAACCAGAAGAAGGCATTAATATTAATGACCTAGTACCTTCTGCTACAACACCTAAAGAACAATTATTTGATGAATTAACGCAGTTCTTTTTTGAAATTAAAAACCCAAATATATCTAGAATTACTCGTCATATTATCAAAAAACATCAACCAGAATTATTAATATTTCCAGCTGCAACTAAGAACCACCACGACTATGCATCGGGGTTATTGGATCATGTTGTATCGATGTTAAGACTGGGAAAAGTGATTAGTGATTTATATCCAACGCTAAATAAAGATTTAATCTATGCTGGTATCATCTTACATGATATCGGGAAAGTAAAAGAATTATCAGGACCTGTAGCTACTACATATACGGTTGAAGGAAACTTACTAGGTCATATTTCGATTATGGTAGATGAAATCGGTTTAGCGGCAAAAGAATTAGACATTGACGGGGAAGAAGTCGTTTTATTAAAGCATATTGTGTTATCTCATCATGGTAAAGAAGAGTGGGGTAGTCCTAAAAAGCCAATGATCCAAGAGGCTGAGATATTGCATTATATTGATAACATTGATGCGAAAATGAATATGTTAACAAGAGCTTTGAGCAAAACCAAACCAGGTGAATTTAGTGAAAGATTATTTGCTTTAGATAACCGTTCATTCTATAAACCAACCATATAGAACGTAAAAAGAGATGGGACAAATCCCATCTCTTTTTTACAATTATGAAGGAGGATAAAGCAATGTTTACATTGCAACTTACTATAATTACTATCTTATTTTTACTAGAATAAATCTAGATTCTTTTGAATTAAATCTAGTAAAGCATATAGAACTAATTTTTTGTAAATAAAAGACTTCGGTACTAGTACCGAAGTCTCCAAGTTCCAACTTTTTAAGAACACTACTAAGCTCATTATTTATTATGAATGAAGTTATTGATGTTTCTTTTGGAATTCTATCATGAAATTCGCTAATGCTTGGCATGTTTCAACAGGAACAGCATTATAAGTAGATGCTCGGCACCCACCTACAGAACGGTGACCATTCAATCCAACAAAACCAGCTTCTTTTGCTTCGGCAAGGAATTGTTTTTCCAGATCTTCGTTTGAAATACGGAATGTGATGTTCATTAAAGAGCGAGAATCAGGTGTAGCATGTCCTACATAAAAACCATTACTTTGATCAATGACATTATAGATTAGGCTTGCTTTCTCTACATTACGTTTTTCAATGGCTTCAACACCGCCTTGATCTTCTACCCATTTCAATACTTCACCTAACATATAAATACCGAATGTTGGAGGAGTGTTGTATAAAGAGTTTGAATCAGCATGTGTTGTGTATTTTAACATTGTTGGGATGTTTGTATTTGCTTTTTCAAGTAAATCTTTGCGAATAATTACAACTGTTACACCAGATGGGCCAAGATTCTTTTGCGCACCAGCATAGATTATCCCAAATTTGCTAACGTCAACCGGTTTAGACAAAATATCACTAGACATATCTGCAATTAATGGAACGTCCCCAGTATCAGGGAAATTATTCCAAGCAGTACCGTAAATAGTATTATTCGAAGTTAAATGCACATAAGCATCATCATTATTAAATGTAATGTCACTTAAAGCAGGTATGTTTCGATATTTATTTTCCTTTGAGCTCGCTGCTTCAATCGGTTCTCCAAATAGCTTAGCTTCTTTTAACGCCTTTTCAGACCAAGAACCTGTTAGTATGTAACTAGCTTTCTTACCTTCCGATAAAAAATTCATAGGAATCATTGTGAATTGTAGGCTAGCTCCACCTTGAAGGAAAAGTACTTCGTAATTTTCTGGAATAGAGTATAGTTTTTTCAAACGAGCTATTGCATCGTTATGAACAGCATCGTAATCTTTGCTACGGTGACTCATCTCCATGATGGACATACCAGAGCTGTTGAAATCTACTAATTCTCTTTGTGCTTTCTCTAATACTTCTAATGGTAGTGCAGAAGGGCCAGCATTGAAATTATAGGCACGTTTGTTTGTTACACTCACTATAAACACTCCTCAACATTATTAAATTGCTTACGTAAGATAATAAACCTTTTTTTGAAAAATGGCAAAAGTCATTCGATTACTATAATTATAGAGAAAATGGAATAATTGCCTTTAATATAAAGGACTTTAGCTAAATAATAGATAAAATGTGACAGAAAATTCATATTTTATTGGACTGATTTTTGTACTTATACTAGTTCATTGGAAATGTATTGGGAAATATAAGAATTTGATAATATTTTCGTTTATACTTAAAGTGAACTATGTAATAGAATGTGGAGGAATAAAAATGACTTTACCAAACTGTCCGAATTGTAATTCCGAATATACTTATGAGGATGGCTTGATGTTAGTTTGTCCAGCCTGTGCACATGAATGGTCTAGGGAAGAAGAGCAAAATGATGCAGACGAACTTGTTGTGAGGGATGCAAATGGAAACCAATTAACTGACGGTGATACTGTAACAGTTATTAAAGATTTAAAAGTAAAAGGTAGCTCTCAAGCTTTGAAACAGGGAACGAAGGTAAAAAACATCCGCCTTGTTGAAGGTGATCATAATATTGATTGTAAAATTGATGGATTTGGTGCAATGCAGCTTAAATCTGAGTTTGTTAAAAAAATCTAAGGACAAAAAAAACGTGCAAACAAAATAATTTTGTATGTGCGTTTAATATTGCGGAGAATATAATATATCCGCAACGAAATACATCACTTTGGCCGACATAATGTATGCTAAAAAGCCGTCGTCACAAGATGTGGCGACGGCTTTACTCACCGTTTAGGAAGGGAGTTGTGTAACTCTAATTATTTTTCTTCTTCAGTAGCTTCTTCTTTTTCAGCTGGAAGGTATTTCGCTAGAGCATCTTTTAAATCTTCGTCTTTAATATCTACTTTAGCAGCACGTACTAATTCAATTAGCTTTTCATTTGCTCTTTGTCCAACGATTGTTTGACGAATTTCAGCTTCTTTTTCTTCTAAAGTGCCATAACCCTCTACTTCACGTTTGTCCATAACTTCAATGATATGATATCCGAATTCACTTTGTACCGGTTCACTGATTGTATTTAATTCTAAAGCGTAAGCAGCATCATTAAATTCGTCTACCATTTGACCAACTGAAAACCATCCAAGATCGCCACCACTAGTTGCAGTTCCGTCAGTACCATACTCAGCTGCTAATGTTGCAAAATCTCCACCATTAGTAAGCTTTTCATATACTTCATCAGCAGTTGCTTTATCTTCTACCAGGATATGACGAGCGTTTAACTCATATTTAGCTTGTTCATATTGTTCGTTAATTTCTTCATCTGTTATAGTTGCATCTACTTCTTCAGTTAGCTTTTGGCTAAGCATGCCAAGTTTTAACTCTTCTTTATATGACGCTTCAGTATAACCATACATCCCTAACATAGACTCATAAGAATCGCCATATGATTCTTTAAATGCATCCCACTCTTTATTTACTTCATCGTCAGATACTTCGTAATTGTTTTCTAAAACTTGCATAACAATTACTTTTTCTAACGCTTGTTGTCCAGCAGTTGTTTTTAATTCATTGTAAAAGTCTTCTTTTGAGATATCGCCATATGATGTAGTTGCAACGATGTCATCTGCTGCCTGATCGCTACAAGCCGATAAAGCGAATACAGAAGAAGCTAGTCCAAGTGCTAATAATGTTTTTTTCATGTGTAATTTACCCCTCTAAATTCAAATTAAATGCAATTGATACTATAACATAAACGAATAAAAAACAAAACGGTTCCATGAACAATGCCTAGGATTTAGGTAACCTCCTGCATAATATAGACCTAGAAAGGAGGTGTTCATGAATGGGCAGTTCTTATAGCGGTGGTTACGGTAACGGTTCTGGTTTCGCGCTATTAGTTGTTTTATTCATTCTATTAATTATCGTTGGTGCAGCGTTTATCTACTAAGCTGAATAAAACCAAATAGGGTATGCAAACTCAAGGAAGAGCTAAAGGCAATCGTCTTTAGCTCTTTTTTGTTGATTAAATATGCTACATTGCTAACGTAACCTCTAAATAAAATGATACTAATAAAATTGTGATAAGTACGTTAATTGTACGGAAAATTTTAGGATGTTTTTCTTCAGGAATTTCTTTTTGCATCACAAGCGCATAAGTCATCCGATTTATTTGGAATAAATAAAATAATGAGAATAGTACTAATACTAAAAATAGCAAGTCTATTCCTCCCCTCTTTCGCTTCATTTTAGCATATCAAAGGTTGGTTGCAGTTACAAGTTAGAGATTATTGGTGTTTGGTGGTACAAGAATCTCATAACCTTTAGGAGTTTCCTCAATGATAGAGTTTTTTGGCGCCACAATTAAATGTTTAATGTACAAAATGTCCATTAAACACATACTACAATGATAAGCAAGTAGTATACTTGCATAATGCGTGTAATACGGTAAGGAATAGGCTACAAATAGTAAAATTGAATTGATTAGTAAAAAAGGTAATAGTAATACAAAAATATAATGATTTTTTGGGACCATTTCTTTTAACCGCAAGTTGATAATCGGTATAAATAGATAATCAATTTTAATTTTTAGATGAACTTTTTTACGAAATTTAAATAACCCTAAAAAGTGTATAAATTTATGGATAGGGTACAAAGAGATAAATATTAAGGAAAATAACCAAAAATAATCATCTGTATAGATAATAGGATCAAGATATCCAAATATAATATATGCAAAAGTAAATACTAGTATAAAGATAATCGCAGCCCAAAGAGTTAAGCGAGTTGTCCCATACTGATGTTTTATGTTTATTGTTTTCCAACAATGCATTCAGTAGACTCCTTTTTTATAACGTAAAGTCATTTTATATGAAAGAGTGAGTTAATGCCACTATCTAAAAATACTACTGTTTAAGAATGAAAAACAAATAAAAAAGAGTGTTTGACAACACTCTTAATTTTTTCTATTTAGTAACCATTTCTTTTTTGTGCATCTCTTCAAATTCTTCTTGGTAATTTTTATGTGAGCGTTCAAAAATCTCAACAAAATCATCACCATAAATATTCCGGATTACTGCCATCACATCCAAAAACTCTGGGAATCTACCATATAGCTCTTTTAAAGGTAAAGAACCATCTATGATATGATGAGGAGTATCTAGATAATGTCTGTTCATTTCTAAAATTAGGTCCGATCCTGCTTCCGTTAACTCGATGTACGTATTACGTTTATCGTCATCACGTTTTGAAAACCTTAAAAATCCACGCTCTTCCAATTTCTTAGAGAAATTAAATGCAGTAGACACATGCATTACTCCAAATCTTGCAACATCTGAAATAGATGCTCCTTTTAGATGATAGGAAATCCACAAAATATGATGTTCATTAATGTTTAAGTCAAAAGGTTTAATCCATTGTTGCCAATCTTTTTCTACAGCTTTCCATAAAGCTTTTGATAAATGTCCAATTCTTTGGCTATAGAGCATAGCTTCTTTCATTGTGTAGGATTCTTCAGACAAAGAAATCACCTTCTTCTTCCATGGCATTTTAAAATATTATACCAATAAAAGAAAAGAGTTTAAAGTTAGAATTATTAAACAATTGAAAATAGATTAAAAAATATTATGAAAATATAAATATTATCAGAAAAATAATAATTTTTATATTTGAAGTGGGAAATTCAGATTACTGAGAAAATACTATTTTTTACTTAAATCGTTCAAATTATTCTCGATTTCGGCAATGGAATTCTGTAAATGGTCTAATTCTTGTTTTAGTTTTGTTGTATCTGGTTCAATTTCTTCGCTAAAATTTGAAATACTAGTCTTTAAGTCGGAAATTACTTTTGGTATATTATTCTTCACTTCATTTCTTAGCTGCATAACAGAGTTCTTTACAGTTGTCACTTGATGTTTTAGTTCGGTAAGACTCTCTTTCGTTGTTTTAGCATTATTTGCAATAGTTGATCGAAGTTGTTCTCCGGACTGTGGTGCTGCAACAATTGATGTTACTAATCCTCCTATTAAACCTGCTGTTACCCCAAGAAAAAACGTTTTTGCTTTCATTTTCTCATCTCCTTACGATGTTAATTTGTGTAACGTTTCGAAAATTATGATAACGAATAATTTAATCATATACTATTTATGTGTAGAAAATAAAAAAAAACTATCCAAAAAATTAGATAGTTTTTAACATAAATGACTATATTAAGCTGGTGTAACAGCCGTTTTGAATTTTGAACGTTTTAATATGTTTGTAATTATAGGATAGATAATGATGAAAGCAACAGCATTCATTGCTACTGCTGGAAGTACAACAATTGAATATAATACATTAAATGCATCAGGTAATCCACCAAGTAATAAAGCTGATGTTAGGAAAATTGCTCCTGATAATAGTGTACCTAAACCAACAAGTACAACACCCATAATAACGTGTTTCGTTAAATGATTTAATGCAAGCACAACTACTAAAAATAATAGACCTGTAATAGCTTTATCAATTATATTTGGTACTAAGCCTCCTGGAAAAGTTGTAAATAAACCAGAAAGTAAACCAGTTAACATTGACAATAAGAATGCTTCTTTGAATGTTGGAAATAAAAATATCCCGATAAACATCATCGTTAACATAAAGTCAGGCTTCATTCCATTACCATAGCCAGGAATTACTAGGTACAAAACAGTACCTACTCCTATAAGTAGTGCCATTAAAACAAGGTTTTTCGTATTCATTTTTCTTTCTCTCCTCTACTTTTCTAAGCTCATTATTTCCTAACGTGTTCTCATAACCGTTAGCGAAATATATTCATGATTTTATACATAATAGAAATAAATTGCAACCTAATTTAATAGAATAGTATAGAAATATCTATTAATTTAGATTTGCTCGAATTTGTTCCGCTACAGTTTGTAACACGTCATTAGTAAATTCACTTTGTTTTGTATCCCATTTTATTTTTAGACCATCCGTTTCATCGTAACGCGGGATAAAGTGAAGATGATAATGGAACACGGTTTGTCCAGCAAATGAACCGTTATTATTCACTGTGTTCATCCCTTGAGGATTAAATGCAGATCTAATAGCATTTGCAATTTTTGGTGCTGCTGCATATAAGTTTCGTGCTACATCTTCTGGCATTTCAAAAAGATCTTTTACATGTTGTTTAGGTACTAGTAATGTATGTCCTTTTGTTAACGGTGCTACATCCATAAAAGCATACACATTTTCATCTTCATAAATTTTTGTGCTTGGAATTGATCCATCAACGATTTTACAAAAAATACAATCAGACATTATAAACATCCTTTCATGACAAGTTTTGTATTCATTTTAGCATATAAAAACTGATTCCATTCACAATTTTTGCTAAACTATATCTAAGAATAGGAGTGACGAATCTATGGCAGTTTTAGAATTAATCAATGTAACTGGTGGTTATACAAGAAAACCAGTCATCAAAGACTTAAATTTTACAATTGGACAAGGGGAACTAGTAGGATTAATTGGCCTAAATGGAGCAGGTAAAAGTACAACAATAAAACATATTATTGGTACGCTTATTCCTCAACAAGGAGAAATAAAAATTAATGGAGTTACTCTAAAACAAGATATTGATGCGTACCGTTCCTCGTTTTCATATATACCAGAAACACCTGTTTTATACGATGAGTTAACGTTAAAAGAGCACTTAGAACTAACTGCCATGGCATATGGAATCGATGAAAAAACAATGAAGGAAAGAGCAAGTCAGTTACTGAGTGAATTCCGTATGGAAAAAAGACTAAATTGGTTTCCTTCCCATTTTTCAAAAGGAATGAGACAGAAGGTAATGATTATGTGTGCCTTTTTAGTAAATCCACATCTATATATCATTGACGAGCCTTTCGTTGGCCTTGATCCATTAGGTATACAGTCTTTACTCGATCAGATGGATGAACAGAAAAAAGAAGGTTCTTCTATATTAATGTCTACGCATATTTTATCGACTGCAGAAAAACATTGTGATCGTATTATTTTGCTTCATGATGGCCGTGTACGTGCCCAAGGAACAATGGATGATTTAAGAAAGTCCTTTAACATGCCAAGTGCGACTCTTGATGATTTGTACATTGCTATGACAAAGGAGCAAGACAATGAATAATTTGTCACAAGTATGGTCGAAACGGTTTAATCATTACTTAAGTGAAGTTCAAAAGTATATGCGTTTTGTATTCACGGGGCATTTAGCACTTGTTTTAGTATTTGTTACTGGAGCAGTTGGTTACCAGTATAGTGAATGGTTGAAAGTAGTGGATCGTAGTTTTCCTGCAGAATGGCTAGTGGCTATTATCGTAGGAATTATGTTAGCATTTAGTCGACCAACGACACTGCTTCGCGAACCAGATCAAGTCTACTTGTTACCATTAGAAACTCAAATGGGTTACTACTTTAAAAAAGCATTGGATTGGACTTTTTGGTCGCAAGTTGGAATTGTATCAGTACTTTATATTGTTGGAATTCCTTTATTAAATAAAGTAACTGAACTGTCATCCGGTCAAATTTGGCTTGGATTAGCTCTAGTTATCGTTTTAAAATATATAAATGTGTTCATAGAATTCAATTACCGGTACGCTCTAAGAGGGAAGTTTGTCAGCATTGATCGATTCATGCGTATGATACTCTCCATATTAGCAATCCAAACGATTCTAACTGAACAGTTTTTATTTACTATGGTTTATGTAGTGTTACTTTTGTTATTTCATTTTACATGGAGAAAAAGTGTAAAAGAACAACCAATTCCGTATGAACATTTTGTTAAGTTAGAACAAAATCGTATGATGGCATTTTACCGTTTTGCTAATTACTTTACGGATGTACCACATCTTAGAGGAGCAGTTCGAAGAAGAGTTTGGCTTAACTTTTTATACGCATTAGTTCCATATACGAAAAACAATACGCAAGGGTATCTGATTTTCCGGACATTTATCCGTACAGACGATCATTTCTATCTATGGGTAAGGTTAACAGCTATCTCCGCACTAGTAGCTGCATTTGTTGATATGCCAATTGTAATTCTAATAGTATCAGCTGCAATATCATTTGCAACTACCATTCAGTTAAAATATGCATTACTATCGTCAAAAGAGTTTCGAATGGACATGTTGTTTCCGGTAGATTCATCTATGAGAACAAAAGCGGTGCAAAAATTAATTCGAACATTTGTATTTTTACAAGCGGTATTCGTATTACTGTGCTCGATGGGAGATGCATTGTTCTACTTACCACCGGTATTAATCTTATTAGTAAGCGAATTAACATTCCATTTATCCAAAAATCCAAATAATGCTTAAAAATGTATCCCGATGATAAGGACCTTCCTTATTGTTGGGATTTTTCTTTTTTATCTTACTACTAATGATATATTGACCGAAAATTCCAAAGAGTGTAATAATTGTTATTGTGGTGTCACTTTATTAACGTTCATTGGATTTATCTTTCTGCTTATTCATTTAAGTGACGCCTAGATGATTAGTAAATGGGGGATAATTTATGAGCAAAGGTCAAATGAGAAAAGTTTGGATTGCTAGTTTAGTAGGAAGTTCCATTGAGTGGTTTGATTACTTCTTATATGGAACTGTTGCGGCGTTAGTATTTAATCAAGTCTTTTTTGCTGCTACAGATGCTACAATAGGGTTAATGTTAGCGTATGCTTCGTTTGCATTAGCTTTCTTTATACGTCCTTTAGGTGGGGTTATTTTCGGTTATATTGGAGACCGAATTGGTCGTAAAAAAACACTCGTTTTAACCTTAACCATTATGGGAGTTGCTACTGTTTTAATGGGACTACTCCCTACGTATCAAGCAATAGGTGTTGCTGCACCCATCATTTTAATAACGTTACGTTTAGTTCAAGGTCTTGGAATTGGTGGAGAATGGGGAGGTTCCGTGTTACTCGCAGTTGAGTATGCTCCGAAAAACAAAAGAGGTTTTTATGGTGCTTTCCCACAAATGGGTGTGACGATTGGGATGTTCTTAGGATCAGGGGCACTAACATTTATAACAACTGTAGTATCTCCTGAAGCATTTGTTGCATGGGGATGGCGAATTCCATTCGTGGCAAGTGCGCTATTAGTTATATTTGGTCTTTGGATTCGTAAAGGGATTGATGAAACACCTTCGTTCAAAAAGGTGAAAGCATCAGGTGAAACGGCAAAATTACCTTTTGTCGACATATTTAAGACGCAATGGAAAGAAGTATTAATAGCGGTTGGTGGTAAAGTTGTAGAAACAGCTCCTTTCTATATTTTTGGTACATTTATCGTTTCTTATGGGACAACGCAATTAGGGTTTACTAATACACAAGTTCTTGTATCGGTAATGATAGCGACCATTATTACGACAATCCTTATGCCGTTTATGGGTGGATTATCAGATAAATTTGGACGTAAGAAAGTTTATATTTTTGGAACTGTTGGAATGTTATTATATGCCTTTCCTTACTTCTGGTTATTGGAACAAAGAACATTTGCTACACTTCTAATAGCGACTATTTTGGGTCTAGGGATTATTTGGGCTCCAATTACTGCAGTGTTAGGTACGATGTTTTCTGAGATTTTTGATGCAAAAGTACGTTATACAGGGGTTTCTTTAGGCTATCAAATAGGGGCGGCAGTTGCTGGTGGGACGGCTCCTTTAATTGCAACAGCTTTACTAGTGCAATTTAATAATTCTTATGTACCTGTTGCTATATATATTATGTTAACTTCTGTTATCTCGTTAATTGCTGTGTTGGCGGTTAAAGAGAAAAGTAATCAAGAATTAGACGAGTTTGTAAATGAAACGCAAGAAAACCAAGTTGAAAAGCGTGAAACAACAACTGTAAATTAGAGAAAAAAGAAATTAACTTACGGAGAGTGTAGTAGTTGATTGTACTAAATCAAGAAGAGATTATAAGGTTTTATAAAATCGAAGATGCTATAAAAGATGTTCGAGAAACACTAATTGCAAAAATTGAGGGGAAAGTTCAATCACCACATCGAACTGTACTAGAATTCCCCGAAAATAGTGCATCATCTCTTTATATGCCAAGTAGTGATTTGGAAAGTAAAGTTGCAGCTGTTAAAGTTGTAACGATTTTTCCGGAAAATCCATCAAAAGGTCTGCCAACTACTCAAGGGATTATTGTTTTAACGAGTACTGAAAATGGTGAGCATTTGTCTGTGATGAATGCGTCTTATCTTACAAGACTAAGAACTGGGGCAATGACTGGATTAGCTACTGATGCCTTAGCAAAAGAGGATGCATCTGTATTAACTGTTGTTGGTACTGGCGGCATGGCATTTGAGCAAGTAATTGGAGTATTAGCTGTTCGCGATATAAATAAAATCTACTTATTTAATAGAACAAAAGAAAAAGCATTACTATTTTCGGAGAAACTTAAAAACGATGGAGTTAACATATCCATTGAACTAGCAACTGACGTCAATCATGCAATTAGTAAAGCTGATATAGTTTGTTGTGCAACAAAATCGAATACGCCAGTATTTAATGGAGATTATTTAAAACCTGGAACACATGTTAACGGGGTAGGCTCTTATTTGCCCCACATGCAAGAAGTTGATCATACAACCATTACTAGATCCTCTAAAATCGTTGTGGACGATTTACAAGGGGCGAAGGATGAAGCAGGGGAACTGATTGATGCAGACCAAAGGGGAGTATGGTCTTTTGATGATGTGTATGGGGAATTAGATTCACTTGTTAGCGGTCAGATCGAAGGTAGAGAAAATGAAGAGGAAATTACATTCTTTAAGTCAGTTGGAGCTTCCTTTTATGATTTAGCCGTCGCTAAAGGGGTTTATGAAAAAGCGAAGAGTAATCAACTTGGACTAAATATTGAAGTGTAAAGGAATCTAAAGGGCAACAGAACGTCATTACTGTACCACCACAAAATTAAAAACTGCATGAGGTAAAAAGGCGGGGTTATCTTGAAAGTCTGACTTCCAAGATAATCCTGCTTTATTTTTTTTCAGGAACTTTCCCTGAATAGGTTGAAACGTAACTTGCAGCATTAAATATATTTTGTTTTTTCACTCCCGGTTCTGGCCCCGGTTTTGAATGAGCTTTAGCAAAAGCATCGGATTCTTTCCATGAGTCAAATGCGTTTTTACTCGCCCATTGAGTTAAAACAATATATGTCTCAGACTTGATGGGTCTTAATAAACGAAAAGCGATAAAACCATACATCTGCTCGATATCACGTGAACGGTTTAAGAAACGCTGTTCAAATATTGGTCGTCCTTCGTCTGAAACTGGAATGTTATTAAAAACGAAATACCCTTTTTGTTCAAGATTATTTACTGAATCAATGACTTCAAATTTACGAGGAGTAGCAAAAACGGATTTTTTGCTATCTGTTTCATGTAATAACACTGTACTTTCTGAACCATATAAGATAATTAACTGTTCTTTCTCATATTTTTGCAGCATTTTCTCCATATAATCACTCGTACCGGAAGTTAGGTAAATATACATAATACAAATCCCCCTAATTATTATTAACTTTATTTATGCAAAAGGGAGGATTCTTGTCAAAGAAAGCGACTAAAAAATAGGAGAGAGAAGGACAAATTTATGACAAATGTCCAATAAAACTATACAATTTTATAGTAAAAGTTTATATTGGAAAACGGATAACAATGATAAAGTGTTACTTCATTTAGAGAAGTTAACCAATATAATAGTTAAATTTAGACAAAATGTAGTAAAATTATGTATTACAGAATCACAGCTAACTAAAACTTACTGAATATCTTGAGGGGCAGGTACAAATTTAATGAAACTATTTAATGATACATTACTGCGTGCTGCAAAAGGGGAAAGAACTGAGTATACGCCAGTATGGTACATGAGACAAGCAGGTCGGTCGCAACCAGAATATAGAGCGATTAAAGAAAAATATTCGTTAGAGGAAATTACTCATCAACCTGAGCTTTGTGCTTACGTTACACGTCTACCTGTAGAAAATTATGATGTTGATGCTGCAATTTTATATAAAGATATCGTTACACCTCTACCTGGGATAGGTGTAGATGTGAAGATTAAAGCTGGTGTTGGACCAGTTATTTCAAATCCAATACGTACTATAAAAGATATAGAAAATTTAGGCGAATTTAATGCGAAAGCGCATACACCATTCGTTTTAGAAACAATTAAGTTATTAACAGAAGAGCAACTAAATGTGCCATTAATTGGTTTTGCTGGGGCACCATTTACATTAGCAAGCTATATGATTGAAGGGGGACCTTCAAGAAACTATGCTAAAACAAAGTCTTTAATGGTATCAGAACCTGTAGCTTGGTTTGCTTTAATGGACAAACTTGCTGATATGATCATCGCAGATATTACTGCTCAAGTGGAAGCAGGTGCAAAAGCTATCCAGATCTTTGATTCTTGGGTAGGTGCTTTAAATGTTGATGATTACCGTATCTTCATAAAACCTGTAATGACTAGAATTTTTGCAGAACTTCAAAAAGAAAATGTACCATTAATATTATTTGGAGTTGGAGCAAGTCATTTAGTAAATGAATGGAATGATCTTGATGTAGACGTAGTCGGATTAGATTGGCGTTTACCAATCCGAAAAGCTCGTGAGAAAGGTGTTATGAAAGCAGTTCAAGGAAATTTAGATCCAACATTACTTTTAGCAAATTGGTCTGTTATTGAACAACGTACGAAAGATATTATTGACCAAGGACTAGAAGTACCAGGTCATATCTTTAATTTAGGCCATGGTGTCTTCCCGGAAGTGGACCCTGCAGTTTTAAAACGTCTAACAACATTTATACATGACTATAGTAGAGAAAAAATTGCACAATTAGAGCAATAAAATTATAGAGGTGAAATCATGAAACCAGTCCGTGGATTATTAGTAATGGCATATGGAACACCATATAAAGAAGAAGATATCGAAAGATACTATACACATATTCGTCATGGTCGAAAACCATCTGAAGAACATTTAGAAGATCTAAAGAGTCGCTATAAAGCAATTGGAGGAATCTCACCTCTTGCAAAAATGACACAAAAACAAGCGGAAACGTTACGTGACCGTTTAAATGAAGTACAAGACGAGGTAGAATATAAGGTATTTATTGGTTTAAAACATATTGAGCCATTTATTGAAGATGCGGTTGAAGCGATGGTAAATGAAGGTATTGAAGAAGCGGTTTCAATCGTTCTTGCACCACACTTTTCAACGTTTTCAATTAAAACATACAATGGCCGTGCACAAGAAGCAATCAATAAATTAGGAAGCACTATGAAGTTAACATCTGTTGAAGCTTGGTACGATGAACCTAAATTTATAGAGTATTGGAAACAAGCAGTTAATGCTGCATTTGCTGAAATGGATGAGGAAGAACGTGAAAGTGCATGCTTAATCGTTTCAAATCATTCACTACCAGAAAAAATTAAACAAACTGGTGACCCTTATGAAGAGCAATTAGTTGAAACAGCTCGTTTAATCCAAGAAGCAACTGGTGTGAAAAATGTAGAAGTAGGTTGGCAATCTGCTGGTCAAACACCAGAACCGTGGTTAGGACCAGATGTTCAAGATTTAACTCGTGAACTATATGAAACAAAAGGATTCCGTTCATTTGTTTATACTCCAGTTGGATTTGTAACAGAACATTTAGAAGTACTTTATGACAATGACCTTGAGTGTAAAGTCGTATGTGATGAATTAGGTGCAAATTACCGACGTCCACCTATGCCAAATACACACCCGTTGTTCATTGATGCGATGGTAGACGCAATTCACAAGAAGTTATAACTCTTTTTAGGAAGCGTGATGAAGGTGACTTTAAGTAGAAAAAAAGTTGCCGTTATAGGTGGTGGAATCACTGGCTTAGCGGCAGCATTCTATATGCAAAGAATGGCCGAGAAGAACAATCTTCCTCTTGATATTATTTTAATAGAATCATCTTTACGTCTTGGTGGAAAAATTCAGACCTTAAGAAAAGATGGCTTTATAATAGAAAGAGGGCCAGAATCCTTCTTAGACCATTCAAATAGTGTGCGACATTTAGCCCGTGATTTAGGAATTGAAGACCAACTGGTACAGAACAACGAAGGTAAAACATACGTAGCAGTTGGTAATGGGTTATATCCTATACCAACTAACTTTATTTTTGGTGAGCGGCTTAAAGTCTCCTCTTTCATCACATCCGGGATTATTTCATTATCTGGAAAACTTCGTGCTGCAGGTGACTTGCTACTACCGAAAAGTTATATAGAGGATGAACCTGTAGGCGATTTCTTCCGTCGTCGTTTTGGGAAAGAAGTGGTAGAGAACATTGTGGAACCATTGCTTGCGGGAACATTTGCTGGTGATATTAATCACCTTAGCTTAAAAGCTATGTTTCCACAATTTTCTCAATTAGAAAGAGACTATCGAAGTTTGATACTTGGTATGAGAAATGCAAAATCAAATAATAGTAGTGTTGAAACTAAAACCTATCAAACATTTCATAATGGACTTGAAACTTTAATAGAATCGCTTGAGTCTAACATAGATACGAAACAAGTGTTTAAAGGGGTTAGAGTTGAAAAGATTGAAAAAGAGGAAGCTCAGTTAAAAATCACATTGAACAATATATCACCAATTAAATGTGATGCAGTTATCCTTACTACACCTTTTAATGTTACAAAAGAAATACTATGCAAAAATCTCGATATCATTAGAGAAATGCCAGACATGAACTATGCAACGATTGCAACCGTGACAATGGCTTTTAAAAAAGATCAAAGTATGATGGATAAAAATGATGCGATGACTTTCTACGTTTCTAGAAATAGTGATTATGCAATAACAACATGTTCATGGTGTAATCATAAATGGAATAACGTTGCTCCTGAAGGTTATGATTTATTCCGTGCATATATTGGTCGCGTTGGTGATGAAGCTATCGTTGAATTATCGGATAGTGCCATTGAAAAAACGGTATTAAGTGATTTGAAAAAATCAATTGGTATGAAGGGATCTCCAGAGTTCACAGTGGTCTCTCGTTGGAAACAATCGATGCCCCAATATACAGTTGGACATGAATCACGTATGGAGAAATTAAAAAAAAATATAAAAAATCAACTTCCTAACGTTCGTTTAGTTGGTAGCTCTTATGAAGGGATTAGTGTTCCTGATTGTGTGACCCAAGGTAAAAAAGCTGCAACGGAAATGTTAGAAAATATTTTCAAAGATTCAATAATGGAATGATGACAATGTAGACAAGGTTTCGTAAACTCTTGTCTACGTTTTTTATTTCAGACGATTTCACCAATTTTTGTATTAATGTTGTCGTTTTTATTTCATTTAAACTTCACAAATTTGGAGTAAGATTGAGTACGAGGTGATGATTAGAATGAAGAGATTCCTAATTTATATACTACCAATATACTTACTTTTGATGGTAGGGTGCTCGGACGAAAAATTCCCTTCTATTAATCATCATCAATCATTTGTAGCGTCTATGAATATATTAGAGCCTTCTATGACTTTTTACGATGACTTAGGTGATGAAATAGCCGAATGGAAATTTGAAAAATCTTATACAGGGGCTTTATTGATCCCCCATGATCGCGTCCTCTTATATGGAAAACAATTACCTGAAGCGGATATTTATGAATTATCCTCTGGCAAGCATCTTGCGACAATCGATACTGGTCTAGGTATAACAAATTCTTATTATGATGAGGAATCTAAACTGATATTTATGACAAATAGCGAAACGAACACGGTTACTAGTTATAATCAACATGGTGAAAAATTTGGGGAATGTCAATTAGGGGAATATCCTATGTCAATGGATTCTTACAATGGTTTACTATATGTCGTCAATTATAAAGATACAAAATTATCAGTAGTTAATATAGATACGATGACCCTTCAAAATGAGTGGTCCATTGAAAAGTCATCAAACGGCATTCTTGTTTTACCTGAGGAAGGTGAACTGTGGATAGGTGGACATGGAGAGGGGAGCAAACCGAACCAAACCGTTGATGTTCACCAACTAAAAACAGGCGAATTAATAGATCAAATTAATGTTTCAATCATGCCTGTCGAATTTGCGAGAAATGGCCAAGAAATTTATATTATTAACCATGGTGCAAATGAATTATACGTAACGAACTCTGACGGAGAAACATTGTGGGCAAATGAGGTAGGTGCCAATCCGTTTGCAGTTGCTTCATTTCAAGAAAAAATTGTAGTGGCAGGATTTGATGATAATAAACTCTATTTCATCGATCGAAAAGAAATTCGTAAGACGGTTGATACAGGTAATGGACCTTTTCAATTATTAGTAAGGGAGGTTAAGTAGTGCCTACAGTATTGATCATTGATGATGAGCGAGATATGCGTAATCTCGTTAAAGTAATGCTTTCCAAATCGAATATGGACACCATTTCTGTGGATAGTGGAATTGATGCATACCTAGAAATTTTAAAAGGTGGCATTGACTTAGTTTTGTTAGATATCATGATGCCTGGTGAAGATGGGTTTACGGTGTGTCAAAACATTAGGAATATATCAAACGTTCCAATTATCTTTTTGACAGCTAGAGATGCCAATGAAGATAAGGTCAAAGGATTGACGATTGGTGGGGATGATTATCTCGTAAAACCGTTTACAGTTAGTGAACTTGTTGCAAGAATAAACGCAGTACTGAGAAGAACAACAATGACCAATGACTCACAACAACCCCACCATAATTATTTACAATGTGGAAAGGTTAAAGTAGATGAAGTTTCTCGAAAAGTATATGTAAACAATGCGACGATTCCTTTAACTTTAAAAGAGTTTGAAATATTGCATTTATTTATGAAGAATCCCGATATTGTTTATTCAAGGGAACAATTGCTAGAGAAAATTTGGGACATTGATTATGCAGGTGGAACTAGAACGGTTGATACACATATAAAAACTTTAAGGTTGAAATTAGCTAAAGAATCGAAGGAAGCAAGCGAATATATACAGACGGTCTGGGGCGTTGGGTATCGCTTTGAAAAATGTCTATGAGAAAGCTATCGATTAAAATATGGTCCTTAATTATAATCTTTTTAACTATCACAGTCATTTTCATGTCCTTTTTTACAAATTTTTTATATGACCAATTGTATGTGAAGGATTCAGAACAATCCATGATTGAAATCGGCGAAAGACTTCAGTCTATATATAAAGGCGGTAAAGTAACTGACGAAATGGTTGAAAAAGTTGAAGATTATAATATGTATTCCATATTTAATGTGTTTGCTGTTCGAAACCCAAGAGAATTAAGTGCCTGTGTTCCGTTTGATATTGACTACAATACATTAATTGGTCCAGATGAAAGACGTCTACTTTTAAAAGGTGAAACTGTAACGAAAATAGGATATGAAGAACGGTTTGAACGTGAAATTATTTCTGTTATATTGCCTTTAACCGACCAAAATCGATTAGAGGGAATCATCTATCTTTATTATCCTTTAGCTCGAATTACGGAATTAGCAAATAGCGAAGTAATGTTATTGATTGGTAGTGTTGTGCTCTTTTCTTTGGTTATAGCTTATTTCGTACATAAGGGGTTATGTCATATAATGAGACCTCTAAATGAGTTACAAACAGCTGTTGAAAAAATGTCTGCTGGTAACTATGGTACGAGAGTACAAGTATCTTCCAATGATGAAATAGGTAATTTGACTGAAGCATTTAATAAAATGGCAGCAGCAATTCAAAAAGAAGATGAAGAGAAGAAAACCTTTTTAGCAACTGTATCACATGAATTAAGGACCCCAATTAGTTATGTAAAAGGATATAGTGAAGCGATAAAAAATCGTTTTATAGATGGTAAAGAAAAGGACGAAGCAATCCAGTTAATATATCGAGAAGCGAATCGGATGGAACGTCTTACAAATGAGCTTTTACAATTGGCTCGTTCGAACAAAGAAAATGAGCCTTTTGAAATGTATCCTATAGTATTGTCCGAAACAATTCGCGAAAGTGTAAACTTATTAAGAAATCAAGCTGAACAAAAAGGTATTCAGATCGAGATTATAGTTGATGAAAGTATTATCGTATTAGGAAATGAAGAAAAGCTAAAACAAGTAATGATCAATCTTATTGAAAATGCAATTCATTACTCATCTGAAAAAGCTTCCATATGTGTACTAACGAAGATAATCGAAGGAAATGCTTTAATCAAGATTACTGATAACGGAATTGGCATTCCTGAAGAAGATTTACCTCATATAACAGAACCGTTTTATCGAGTGAACAAAGCCAGAAGTCGAGCGGATGGTGGAAGTGGCTTAGGGTTATCTATAGTTGAAGACATAGTAAAACAACATAATGGCAAGTTGGTCATTCAAAGTATACTTGGAACAGGAACAACCGTAATGATTGAACTACCAATAATGGAGGAATTATAAATGAAGAAATGGTTAGTAAGCTTTATAGCAGTCCCCTTATTACTGGTTGGATGTTCATCTGGTAATGAAGCCGAACAACCAAATGAAATAGATGTGGCGGCCTTAGAAGTAAAGGTAAACATATTAACTCCTGAAAAAGTAGCAGTTAATGAACCGGTAGAATTAGCTGCACATGTACAACAAAACGGGGAACATGTAAATGACGCGGGTTCGGTAAAATTTGAAATTTGGGAATCTGGTTATCAAGATCAAGGACAAATGATTGATGGAGAATTAGATACGGATGGTGTCTATAAAGCTGAAATTACATTTGACCATGATGGTGTTTATTACATGCGTGCTCATGCTACAGCACGTGGAATGCATGTAATGCCTAAACAAAAAATTGTTGTCGGCAATCCGGATATGACTCAAGTAAAAGATGACAATAGTAGTGATACGATGGTTGATATGGGTGATCATGGTGATCACGATACGACGGAAACTGAAGAAGATCTTAGTTCGACTGAAAAAGAAACTGAACATAATCATTAAATGAAAGAAAAAACCTCAAAGCTTGAGCGAGCTTTGAGGTTTTTTCTTTTGTAAGAGATTTACTTATAGTTTCATTCCAAGTTCAAGGGTGTAAGCGAGAACTAGTAAAACTTTTATTAAAGGGAGTTACATTTTTCGCAAGCGTTATCGTAGCATTCACATTGCTCTTCGATTTTATCTCCACATTGAACACATACTTTATCAGGTAAGTTTTTGAAAAACTCAACAACATTATCTAACATCTGCAATGTACCCCCTTTCGGTAACTGTTATATTATAACGTCTTATTACTGAATATTGTATTATAACAGTTTAAATACGTCAATAAGCAAAATAGGAAAAATTAAAAGTTTTTTTAAAAAATTATTACAAAGGAATTCTCCATCTATATGTTTACGTTTGGAAAGACTTTGAAGAAGGTTTACAATAAAGTTAAAACAACTATTCAATATTAAATTTTATTAAAAGGGGTACATCAACGTATGGAAAACCATCGTATTTTCATTGTTGAAGATGATATAAAAATTGCAACACTATTAGCCGACAAATTAAGAAAATACCAATATCAAGTTGCAATAGTAGAAAACTTTGAGGAAATCATTGAAGAATGCCTTGCCTTTAGTCCGCATATCGTTTTGCTGGATATAAATTTACCATCATATGACGGATATTATTGGTGCCGTCAATTACGACAACATACAACCTGTCCTATTTTATTTATTTCTGCTAGGTCAGGTGAAATGGATCAAATATTTGCATTGGAAAATGGTGGAGATGATTTTATCACCAAGCCTTTCAATTATGAAATTGTTCTAGCCAAAATTAAAAGTCATTTAAGAAGGACATACGGGGAGTATTCCGCTAGACAAGAAGAGCGAACAATTAAACTCGGACAACTTACTTTATATCTAGAAAGAATGGAACTGACTGTAAAAGACATTGTTATACCATTACAGAAAAAAGAGTGTATTATTTTAGAATTATTAATGGGACAATCCCCAAAAGTAGTTTCGCGTGAACTCTTGTTAGAAGAACTATGGGATGATCAAGCATTTGTAGATGAAAATACTTTGAACGTGAATATGACCCGCGTAAGGAAAAAACTAACGGAATATGGTGTCACATCTGTTATAGAAACAGTTCGAGGTGCAGGGTATCGTTTTGTACTAAGTACGGAGGAAACATAATGGGATTGCGATTGTTTATAAGGGAGCATATTTCTTTTTTTATCTTTGAAATATTCGTTGTACTTTTCATATTATCTTTATATTGGTTGGATGGATTTCGAAATTTGAATACAGCCATTTATTCATTAATTATTAGTCTAATTTTACTCTTTTCTTTTCTGTTAATTCGGTATTTTACTAGACGTAATTACTTAAACAAAATCAGCCAATTACCAGAAGTGATGGAAGATGCACTTCAAAAGAATGCTAAAACAACTGAATATATGCAAACTGAGACTTACATGCATGAACTGTATCATGTATATCAAAAAGAAGTACAAGCATTATATGCCAATCAAAGTCGTCAAGAAAAGTTTTTGAATCAATGGATTCATCAAATGAAAACACCCATTTCTGTATTAGAATTACTTCTGCAAGAAGAGGGGCCACTAAATAAGAAAAATGTTCAAGAAGAAGTAGATCGAATTAGAAAAGGACTAGACATGGTGCTCGTCAATGCTAGAATCGAGAGATTTGAAGAAGATATGCAAGTAGAACAGGTGAATTTGAAAGCCATTGTAACTGAAACAATCAATGAGAATAAACGTTTATTTATTACAAATCATGTATTTCCAGTTATTCGAATCAATGATGAATTAACGGTTGCCAGTGATTCAAAATGGTTAAACTTTGTTCTCGGTCAATTTATTACAAATGCTGTGAAGTACACATTTGAAGGCAATAAAAAAATCATCATTTCATCAGAAGTTACAGATGGATCTATATTGCTACATATTCAAGATGAGGGAATTGGTATTCCTAAATCAGATTTATCTCGTGTAACAAAAGCTTTTTTTACTGGAGAAAATGGCCGTAAAACGGGAGAATCGACAGGTATGGGACTTTATTTAGCAAATGAAATATGCCAAAAACTTGGTCATCAATTATCCATTAAATCTGAGGTCAATGTAGGAACAACAGTTACACTTACGTTTTAAGACATCTGTAGAAAAATGAGGGAGATTGTTATGCCAATTTTACGAATCCAAGATGTAACAAAAGTATACGAAGGTAAAGTAACACATAGAGCTTTGAATCAATTAAGTTTGGAAGTGATGCAGGGAGAGTTTTTAGCGGTAATGGGACCTTCCGGAAGTGGGAAAACTACTCTGCTCAATTTAATCTCAACTATTGATAAACCAACCTCTGGTGAAATCATTTTAAATGACGTAAAACCTTCTAAATTAAATAAACAAGAGCTTGCGTTATTTAGGAGAAGGGAATTAGGTTTTGTATTTCAAGACTTTAATTTACTACCAATGCTAACTGTTGAAGAAAACATTATCTTACCTTTGACGCTAGATGGAAAACCTGTTTCTCTTATGGAGGAGAGAGTTGCCAAATTAGCTAAAATATTAGATTTAACTTCTTTTCTCCATAAAAAGCCTAGTGAAATTTCAGGTGGACAAGCACAACGAACAGCAATCGCTAGAGCGTTGATTCATGAACCTACCGTTATATTAGCGGATGAACCGACAGGGAATTTAGATTCAAATAATTCACGTGAAGTTCTAGAATTGTTAAGTTCTATCAATAAAGAAAGAAATGCAACCATTGTTATGGTGACTCACGATCCAATTGCTGCAAGTTTTTGTGATCGGGTTTTGTTTATAAAAGATGGAGAATTTTTTAATGAAATTTATAGAGATGAGAGACGTCAGACATTCTTCCAACGAATTTTAAATGTGCTAAGCTTATTAGGAGGGGGCAATGTAGGTGACCTTTCATCAATTCGCTTACCGTAACGTTATTCGTAACGCTCGAATATATGCGGCATTTTTCTTAGCCAGCCTTTTTTCGGTATTTGTGTTCTTTATCTACTCGATGTTAATGTTTCATCCAAGTATTGAAGATGGATTTTTAGGAAACGTCTCAATAGTTGGAATGATTGTAGCAGAAATTACGTTAGTTTTGTTTTCGTGGTTTTTTATCTTCTATTCGATGAAGGCGTTTCTAGAAGCTAGATCCAAAGAGTTTGCCATACTACTACATTTAGGAATGGAAAAGAAACAGTTAAGTAAATTAATTTTCTTAGAAACCTTTCTAATTGGAACTGTTTCAATTGTTGTAGGAATTCTTTTTGGTTTTGCCTTTTCTCGGTTTTTCTTTATGATTGTAAGAGAAATACTCATGCTTGAGGAATTACCGTTTTATTTTTCATGGGAACCATTTTTATTAACAATAACTGTTTATTTGAGTGCGTTTATATTAATTTCAATTTTAAGTGTCTATTTTACACCTGAAAGAAATCTTTTAGATTACTTTAAAGGCTATTCCAAATTATATTCACAAGAGTTCTACTCTTTCCAAAAAGCAATAATCGGCGTAATTTTTATTTTAACGGGATATGTCTTGGCTATTTTAACATCGAGGGTGACCTTATATAGCTTCGGCATTCTTATAGTCATTCTCATAACCATGGGAACATATTTGTTCTTTTCACATACAACATTATTCCTGTTGGATAGAGTTCGAAGTCGGAAAAGCATTTATTGGAAAAGGAATCGAATGCTTTCAGTTGCTGAACAGTCCCTTATTATGAAAAGTAATTCAAAAATGTTCTTTGTCGTGACAATCGTTTCAACACTTGCTTTTCTATGTGTCGGCCTGCTCGCTGCACTATCATCCTACACATCACAATACGATAAGATGAATCCTCTTGGACTTATCTATAAAGGACATACTGACAATCCGTATGAAAACCTACATATAAATGCTCTAATAAGAGAATTAGAAGAACAAGGATTGTCCTATCATATGGCAAGATTTGAAGTAAAGAAACAAACGTCCTCTTTTACTCAATATGAAGTAGAAGTATTCCGTGAATCTGATATTAACAACTTACTTTTCTCATATGGTTATCCTTTAGTACGACTAGATTCGGGTGAATCGATGTTTATTCCTTATTCGGAAGAATCGATTAATGAGTTATCACAGCGAACTGTTGAAACGGTCTTAATAGAGAACAATGTTGAGGTCATAATTGACAAAGTTTATCCGAAGCTAATTTTCCCAAGTTCGATCATTAGTTTAAATTCAATTATCATTAGTGATGAAGATTTTATGCTTTTGAAAAATCCGTATTTCGGTTATCCAGAGGTAGAACCAGGTTATCATTTATTTACTTTTGATATCCCACAATGGTTTGAAACAACGGATGTTGGTCTCGGAATTTACTATCGCGTATCAAAAGAATATTTAAAAGAGGAATATAACTTGCCATTTTATTTCGAAAATGCAGGGTTAAGCTATTCATTTATATTGTCTACCTATTCACTTTTCACACTCGTTGGAATATTAGTAGCAGCGGTCTTTCTACTAGCAGCAGGTAGCTTTATCTATTTTAGATTGCATACGAGTCTAGAGTTTGAAAAGAAGAAATTTGATGTTCTGAAAAGAATGGGGTTAACAGACTTAGAACTGAAAAAAATCGTCAATGCGCATTTAATGCCACAATTCTTTTTACCTTGGGGAGTTGCGTTACTCCATAGTCTCTTCGCATTTGTAGCGTTGCAGAACTTATTGAAACATATTGCCAATATCTCAATAGTTAAAGAACTAATATTAGCATTTGGATTTTTAGTCATCATACAAATCATCTATTTCTATTTAATTCGTTGGCGTTATATAACCCATGTTAGAGACTAAAAGATGATGAACGTAGTGAAAGGTGGATTTGACTCTTGAATTTAGTTGAACATGTAAGACAAATATCTATTAACACACCAGACAAGATTGCTTACCATTACCAAGGGAATGACACAACCTATTTTGAGTTTGAAGAAAAGGTAGGAACACTTGCGTATTCACTTAAAAAAATAGGAGTGGAAAAGGGCGATCATATAGCGTTTTTATTGGGAAATTCACCTGAATTTTTAGTGTCATTATATGCATGTATGCGGATCGGGGCAACAGCGGTACCTGTAAATCCTGTCTACACGTTAGATGAAATAACGTACATTTTACTAAATGGAGATGTAAAGTATGTAATAGCTGTCGATACTTTATTACCATTATTAGATGAAGGTAAGTCCAACTTTCCAAAGATAGAGAAGTTTATTATATGTGAAACAACAATTGAGAGACGAAAACTTTCAAAGGATATCAATGAAAGAATCTACTATTTCTCAGAGTTAATGGACTCCAATAAGGAAATGTTAGTTCCTAACTCCATTAATGAAGAAGAAACGGCAATTATTTTATACACTTCTGGTACAACCGGGAATCCAAAAGGTGCAGAATTATCGCATCGTAACTTGTTTGCAAACGCTAGGGATGTATCACATTTTATGAGATTCACATCTGCTGACCGTGTCATAGCAACTTTGCCATTATTCCATGTGTTTGCTCTAACTGTAGTAGCTAATGCACCATTATTTGTTGGGGCTTCAGTGTTAATAGCACCACGTTTTAGTCCAAGTGAAATTTTTGAACTAGCAAAAACACAACAAGCAACTGTCTTTGCCGGTGTCCCTACGATGTACAATTTTATGTATCAATTTAGTGAAGGTAATGTCGAAGATTTAGCATCATTGCGATTAGCTATTTCAGGTGGAGCACCATTACCTGCTCAAGTATTGCTTAACTTTGAAGGAAAGTTTCATGTATCCATTTCAGAAGGCTATGGTTTATCGGAAGCCTCTCCTGTAACTTGTTTTAACCCGCAAGATCGACAAAGAAAAATAGGTTCCATTGGTACATCAATCACAAACGTTGAAAATAAGATTGTAGATAATAATGGAGTTGAACTCCCACCACATGAAGTCGGTGAGTTGATCGTACGTGGTCCGAATGTAATGAAGGGTTATTATAAAATGCCGGATGAATCAGCGAAAGCGATTCAAAATGGATGGTTATATACAGGAGATTTAGCCAAAAAGGACGAAGAGGACTATTTTTATATCGTCGATCGTAAAAAAGATATGATTATTGTTGGGGGCTATAAAGTTTATCCTAGGGAAGTAGAAGAAGTTTTATATCAGCATGAGGATATCGTTGAAGCTGCAGTAGTGGGAATACCAGATGAAAACTTCGGTGAGGCAGTTTGTGCATACGTGGTTTTAAAGGAGAAACTTACTAAAGAGGTTGAATTGAAAAACTATTGTTCGAAACATCTAGCAAAATATAAAGTACCAACGGATATTAGAATTGTAAGTAGTTTACCGAAAAATTCAACGGGAAAAATATTACGTCGAGCTCTAAAGGACAGATAAGATGCATAGAATGTTTTTTGGGATATTCTCAAAAAACATTTTATTCGCAATTTTTAATAAAAAATAGCTTTATAGAATGATAAAATAGCTATATTAACTGATGAAGGTGGAATGGTGAATGAAAAGACGCTTAGTATCTGAAGATTTATTTAATATCAAATCGGTTTCAAATCCTCAAATTTCTCCAAATGGTGAAGAAGCTGTATTTTTAAGTACAGAAATAGATTCTAAAGATAATAAATATTACGCTCGATTATTTCATCTACAATTACAAACGGGTGTAATTACACAGTGGACTTATGGAAAAGAAAGAATTTCTGCTCCTAAATGGTCTCCTGATGGCAGATCAGTTGCCTTTCTATCAAATCGTGAAGAAAAGAACCAGCTATATGTAATTAATAGAAATGGTGGAGAAGCGAAAAAGGTAACTTCTTATGAAGCTGGAATTAGCTCATTCTTATGGGATCCTTCAGGGGAAAAAATATGGCTTTCTAGTAAACTAAAAAAGGACAAGAAGTTTACTGATAAAGAAGAGAAGGATGAAAATCAATTTCCAAAAGCTTACGTTGTCGATCGAATGAAATATAAAATGGATGGAGTAAGCGGCGCGGGATTAATTGAACAAAATCTCTTTTCGCAAATTGCTGTTTTAAATTTAGAAGACGAGTCTTTGGAACAAGTAACAACGGGTGATTATAATCATTCATTACAGGCTATCTCTCCTGATGGACAAAAACTAGTGATTGGTGTGAATCGTTCAGAAAATCAAGATTTTGAATTTAAAGCACCAATTATTTTAATAGATGTTGCAACAAAAGAGGAAACAATTATTGTCGATCAAGATGGTTATTATGGTGGTACTGCCTTTTCAATGGATGGTAAATATATAGCGTATGTTGGTAGTGACCATTCTTATAAGAATGCAACTCATCCGAACGTTTACGTTTATAATATGGATTCGAAATCGACAGTACAACTTACAGAAAGTATTGATAGTCCAGTAGGCGATTGTGCGGTTGGTGATACACAACAAGGTGCATCAGCTCCATCTGTTGTTTGGACGGACACAAACGATCTATACTTCCAACTTTCAACCATGGGTGACGTACGTTTATATTATGCAACATTAGATGGGGCAATTTATCCAGCATCTCCTGAAGGGGAGCATATTTATGATTATGCTATTTCAAGAGATGGGAAATTCGCATTACTAGCAGTTTCTAATCCAGTATTCCCTGGGGAATTATTCTATTATGAAATTGCTACAGGAGAAAGAAACCAATTAACACAATTTAATAGTCAATTTACCCAAGAGGTTGAACTCGTTCAACCAACGAATATTTCCTATCAAGGTAAAAATGGTTTAGAAGTTTATGGATGGTTAATGAAACCAGCAGGATACGAAGAAGGCAAGAAGTATCCACTGTTAGTTGAAATACATGGTGGACCACATGCAATGTATGCAAATACATTTTTCCATGAGTTACAATTACTCGCAGCAAAAGGGTATGGAGTATTGTATGTTAACCCTCGTGGTAGTCATGGCTATAGTCAAAAGTTTGTTAACGCTGTGCGCGGTGATTATGGTGGAGGGGATTATACTGACATCATGGATGGACTAGACTATTGTTTAAGCCAATATGATTGGATTGATGAAACGCGTTTAGGAGTTACTGGTGGTAGTTATGGTGGCTTTATGACAAACTGGATTGTCGGACATACGAACCGATTTAAAGCAGCTGTAACACAACGAAGTATTTCAAACTGGGTTAGCTTCTTTGGTGTATCGGATATTGGATATTACTTTACTGACTGGCAAATTGGTAAAGATATGTTGGATCCGGAAAAACTTTGGGAGCATTCCCCTTTAAAATATGCAAAAAACATTGAAACACCACTGTTAATATTACACAGTGAAAAAGATTTCCGTTGTCCAATAGAACAAGCAGAACAGCTTTATATCACATTGAAATCGATGAACAAAGAAGTAGGATTTGTTCGTTTCCCTGATAATGACCATAATTTGTCACGTACAGGAACACCAAATTTACGAATTGAACGTTTAAATCAAATTGTACAATGGTTTGAAAAATATATTTAATATGATATATTTTAAAATCTAGTAATCTATTAAACGATTGTTCCTTAATGGATTCGTAAGGTTGTTAAATTTTTGTTTGATCAGATACTGAAATACAATTGAAAGTGAGTATATCCATGTCATTTATACAAGGGTTAATTGACTTTATTCTTCATATTGATGAACACCTTGTCGATATTATTCAACAATTTGGTGGTTTTGCATATGGAATCATATTCTCTATTATTTTTGTAGAGACGGGTGTTGTCATTATGCCGTTTCTGCCTGGAGATTCTCTTCTCTTCGCTAGTGGAACGTTGGCAGCATTAGGTGCATTTAGTTTACCTGTTTTACTAGTTGGATTTATCGTAGCAGCAATTCTTGGTGATACATTAAATTACTCCATTGGAAATAAAGTAGGTTTAGCCATTAAACCTAATACACTAATCGGTCGATTTATTAAAGAGGAGAAAATGCATGCCGCACAAGCGTTTTTTAATAAGCATGGAGGAAAAACGATTGTTATAGCACGGTTCATGCCTTTTATAAGAACGTTTATCCCGTTTGTTGCTGGTGCTAGTCAGATGAATTATAGGTATTTCCTAATTTATAATATAATTGGTGCCGTATTATGGGTAATGATTTGTACATTAGCGGGATACTTCTTTGGAAATATCCCCATTATTAAAGAGAATTTTTCCGTGGTAATTTTGTTAATTATCTTTATTTCAGTTTTACCTGCACTCTTTGGTTTTTTAAGTACTAGAAGAAGAAAATAATAAAAACAATCGTTGAAAGAGGTTTTGTTATGACAAAAATGAATGTTGAAAGTTTTAACTTAGATCATACAAAAGTAGCCGCTCCATATGTACGTTTAGCTGGAATTAAAGAAGGAGCTCATGGTGACGTAGTTCGTAAATACGATGTACGCTTCAAACAACCGAACAAAGCATATATGGAAATGCCAGCCTTACATTCAATTGAACATTTAATGGCTGAAAATATTCGAAACCATACTGAGCATGTAGTGGATCTAAGTCCCATGGGCTGTCAAACAGGGTTTTATTTAACAATGATTAATCATGATAATTATGATGAAGTATTAACTATATTAGAAAATACGTTAACAGATGTGTTAAATGCAACGGAAGTTCCTGCTTGTAATGAAGTGCAATGTGGTTGGGCTGCTAACCATAGTTTAGAAGGTGCTCAAGAACTTGCAAAAGAAATGTTAGAAAAGCGCAATGAATGGTCAATAGTGTTCCAAGAAAATGAATAAAATAAATGCCACTTCGTAGTTTGCGAGGTGGCATTTTTATT
>JAPSJC010000080.1 GCA_031178355.1 Ureibacillus sp. | reverse complement strand
TAAATCCAGGGAAATGCCTTTCATATAGGCGATGTCTCTCATAAAACTCAAAAGTAATTTGCAAAAGTGGTTATACAGATATGATAGAGGTGTTGAAATGATTCAATCGATTATTAAAAACGTGAAAAACGCTCCTCATTCAGGGCATTTAGCGTCCTATATACCAGCGTTAGCGAACCAATCAAAAGATCTATTCGCTGCATGTTTAGTGGATGAAAGAGGTGAAATCTTAACATTTGGCGATGTTGATTATTTATTTACATTACAAAGTATTTCAAAAGTAATGAGCTTTATTGTAGCTGCTGACCATTTAGGGCTTGACCGAGTCCTCGAAAAAGTGGATGTTGAGCCAACAGGTGACCCATTTAATTCGATCGTTCGATTAGAAGTTGCTGAAAAAGGGAAGCCATTTAACCCAATGATAAACGCTGGTGCCATTACGGTCGCATCCCTGCTACCTGGTGATAGTGTTGAATCAAGGGTGAAATCAGTCACTGATTTTATCTCAAAAGTGACAGGACGGCAACACTCGGTAAACCAAGAAGTTTACCAGTCGGAAATTGAAACAGCGTATCGAAATCGAGCCATTGCCAATTACTTAAAAGCGAATGATTATCTAATAGGCACAGTTGATGAAGCCCTTGAGACGTATCTACAATTATGTTCAATTGAAGTTTCAACAGTGGACTTAGCAAAGTTCGGCTTATTTTTAGCGAATGACGGGTTACCGTTAAATGAAAATACAAAGCTTATAACTCGTAAGACTGCTCAATTTTCTAAGGCACTTATGATGACATGTGGCTTATATAACACATCTGGAAAATATGCCGCAACAATTGGGATTCCAATGAAAAGTGGAGTATCCGGCGGCGTATTATGCACGGTCCAAGATGGACAAGTGGAGCATTTGAAAGGACATATGGGGATTGCTGTATTCAGTCCGATGATTGATGAGATTGGCAACAGTGTAAAAGGCATGGACTTTCTACAGCAACTATCGGATTACTATAAATTAAGTGTTTTCTAAATTCAACGAAATGGTTGTTAGAATGACCAATTATAGTGTCCATTGATCTATTTTTAAGATAACACGAAAGAACCAATTTACATTAACTTGGAAAAGCCCTTTACAATTATGGAATTGTTTGTTACATTCTGTTTAGAAAACTGCATATCGAATTAAGCACTAGGGGAGCTATGGTAATGGCTGAGAAGAACTGTTTCGTTCTGACTCTTTGCACCCGATCTGGATAATACCAGCGTGGGGAAGTGCGGTTAGAGTCTGTTTCATTAGGTTTAGTTCATTTACCATTCTAACTGCATTCCTCTCCGGATGCAGTTTTTTTTGTGTCTTTGGCCAAAGAACAATCCATAAAAATTTTAGGGGGATATTAAATGACAAATCTAAGTTGTGGAACAAGTAACATTGCGGGGGCAAGTTTTTCACTACATCCAATGAGTGATGATTTTATCGACATCATCACAAGTTCACTTAAGGAAGTAGATACAACAAAAGTATGGATGAATACAGATGATGTGACAACAACAGTTCGTGGAAAAATGGTTCATGTATTTGATGTTACAAGCGCTATTTTTCTAAAAGCAGCAAAATCAGGAAAACATATTGCATTTCAAGCTACATACTCACTAGGATGTCCAGGTGATTCACAAGGTGATGTTTATTTAGCTGAAGACGATCAACCTGCTAATGCGTTTTTAAACGAAACAATCAACCAACACATCGCTGCAAAGTTTTCACTTTATCCTTTAGGACATGGTTCATATATGGATGTTATTTATCAACAAATAGAAGCCATTAAGGAATATGCAACAGTAACTCCGGCTCATTATTCTACAAAATTAGAAGGAGATGCATCTAAAATCTTTAACGGTCTTCATACGGTATTTAATGAAGTGGTTAACGCCGGCTCAAGTCACACTGTTATGACAGTGACTATCTCAGCAAATAGTCCATCCCATCGAGGTGATCAACTTGACTAATTGGCGTTTTAAAGAAATTGTAGTTCTTTCCGCACTGTCAGTAGTATTTGCAGTTGTATATTTAGCGTTTTTACCTGTTGGTAAGTTGCTCTTCGGTATCCTTGGTCCAATTGGATATGATCTTATTTTTGGTATTTGGTTTATCGTGTCAATTATCGCTGCTTATATTATCCGTAAACCAGGAGCTGCTTTCTTATCTGAGACGATTGCCGCTACGATTGAGGTGTTGATAGGGAATGCGGTTGGTCCTATGTTAATCATATCTGGTATGATCCAAGGGGCTGGCGCGGAAGCAGTCTTTGCAGCGACAAGATGGAAGAATTATTCAATATGGGTACTAATGTTAGCAGGCGTTGGATCGTCTATCACAAGCTTTATCTACGGGTATTTTATGGGAGGTTTTGCTGCCCTTGATACGGGGTACGTGATTGCGATGTTCGTTGTACGTGTTATAAGTGGTGCCTTAATTGCAGGGCTTCTCGGAAAAGCAATTAGTGATGGGCTTGCTAAGACAGGTGTACTTTCAAGCTATGCACTTGGAAAAGAGGTTCGGAAGGGGAAAGTTGCATGACGCCACATGTAACGGTTCAAGATCTTTCTTTACGCTTTGAATTTGTAGAAAGAGATACTCTATCAGGTATCTCCTTTTCGTTGGAACAAGGAGAAAGCATACTAGTACTTGGCCCAAGCGGATGTGGGAAAAGTACGCTCACCCTTTGTCTTAACGGACTATATCCTCGTGAATTGGATGGGGCTTTATCAGGAGATATTATAATTAATGGAAAACCTACACTATCTTATAAACCTGGTCAGCTAAGCCGAATTGTAGGCGTTGTATTTCAAGACCCGGAAACGCAATTTTGTATGTTGACTGTTGAAGATGAGATTGCATTTGGCTTAGAGAATATAGCGGTGCCTCGCGAAGAAATAGAAGAGCGAATTGACGATGCACTAAGATTAGTAGATATGGAGCATTTCAAACAATCAACGATTTCAACTTTGTCAGGCGGTCAGAAACAAAAGTTGGCATTAGCATGTATTCTTGCGATGAGGCCAAATTTACTTATTCTAGATGAACCAACTGCAAATCTCGATCCGATCGCAAGAATAGACCTAATTCAAACAATCAAACGATTGAAAAGTGAGCTCGGGTTTTCATTGATTATTATTGAGCATCAGCTAGACCAATGGACTGATCTCGCTAATCGGTGCCTTATGTTTGATAAAAATGGTTCGGTCTTTTTTGATGGCTCAATGCAACAAGCGATACGTTCTCATCGAAAGGAAATCGAAGGAGAGGGGATTTGGCTTCCTAAGGTAACTCAGCAAGTTCTGCCATATGTAAATGATAAAACCCATGATGTTCCTTTAACATTAGAAGATTTCTCACGTGAAGCTCACTTGTGGTCTGGAATTCAATGGGACGAAAACGTTGAAAATATAGAGCTAGAAACGCAAGACATATTTTTAGAATGTAATCAAGTTTCTTATATTGCCAACGACAAAACCATTTTGAAGGATATTTCAATAACCATCAGAGAACATGAGTTTGTTGCCATCGCAGGAGCAAACGGAAGCGGTAAGACAACATTGTCACGTATTCTGGCTGGCCTTCAAAGACCTGTTAGTGGAACGGTCTTTCTGGGTGGTAAACCATTAACTGAATGGAATGAAGGAGAACTACGAAAGGAAATCGGTTACGTTTTCCAAAATCCGGAACACCAATTTGTTATGAATACCGTCTACGACGAAATCGCGTTTAGTCTTCAAATGAAGGGTGTACATGAAAGCGAAATTCAAGAACGTGTGGGTCGAATACTTAAACTTCTTGGATTAACTTCATACACCAAAAATCATCCCTTCACTCTTAGCCAAGGGCAAAAGAGAAGATTAAGTATTGCCACAATGATTGTCGATGAACAAAAAATGCTTATTTTAGACGAACCCACTTTCGGTCAAGATGCGGCAACAAACTATGAGATGATGCTTATGTTAGAAGAGCGCTATCAAAGGGGAACAGGGATTGTGATGATTACTCATGACATGGAACTTGTTCATAATTACGCAGACCGTATCATTGTATTACATGAAGGTGAAGTTGTGGCAGATTGTAGACCCGCAAAACTTTGGCAACAGCCTGATCGATTACTGCGAGAGTGGGGGCTTGACCTGCCGATACAAGTGAAAATGCAACGACTATGCAAAAAGGAAGATCAGTACCATGTTCCTACATCAACTTAATCCAACGATGAAAGCTTTTACGATCGTCATTATAGTAATACTGTTAGCGTTGATATTCGACCCGATTACCCCATCAATTCTGTTCTTAACCACAATCATATTGATGTTTGTTGGGGGAAAGGTTAATTGGAAAAGGTATTTTCTTTATCTTCTACCTTTTCTCCTGTTTGCATTTGGCATGTTTTGGACAACGTTAATTTTTGCAAAACAACCAGATCTTCCGGGTCAAACGATCACCATTTTAACCTTTGATTTTCCTCGTGAATCATTCATTGTAGCATTAGCGTTAGCTGTACGTGTTTTAAGTGTTGCAGCACTATCATTACTGTTTATTTTTACGACGAATATTGTCCATTTTATTTTAAGTTTGATTCAGCAACTTAAGTTATCTCCAAAGATCGCATACGGTGTACTAGCTGGATATCGATTTCTCCCGATGATGAAAGACGAATTAAAAGTCATTAGGGAAGCACACCGTATTCGAGGAGTTAACCAAGTGTCTACAATTAGAGGGAAATGGAGTCAGTATAAGCGCTATGCTATCCCTCTTCTTGCAAGTGCTATAAGGAAAGCAGAAAGAACCGCCATAGCTATGGAATCAAAAGGCTTTACAGGTGATAGGAGCCGAACCTTCTTAAAACAATTTACAGTTAGTGGTAAAGATTGGCTATTCCTCGTAATTATGCTTACACTTTACGCAGTGGCAGTGTATACGTCATACTCACTTGGTTTTTTAAAGTTATATGATGGTGAACTTTAATATGTGGGACATTTACATGTACACGAACATGTAAGTGTCCCATTTTTATGTCACAACAAAAATAGAGATCGTTGATTTCCTTGAACCTTGATCATAATCTAGACAGCGAGTGAACTTGTAGGATATGGAAACCTGTCCCTGTGTCCCAAATAGCTATTTTTTCACATTGACATCTATGAAAATAGCGCTATGCTATATATACATTTATTGAGGAATTGTAAAATATAGTTGGTTAGAATATTATTGTTCAAGAATTTATGTAATGATGCTTAAGGTTTAACAAATCATAAGCGAAACTAAAGAAAAGAAGGGGAAACCGTGGACAAACCAAAGTTGTGGAGTAAGGATTTTATCATTGTATCCACAGTCAATTTTTTCTTAACACTCGTGTTTTATTTATTAGTCGTTATTATCGGTGTATATGCCGTAGATCATTTCAATGCCTCTACAAGTCAAGCGGGACTAATAACAGGGATTTTCATCATAGGAGCTCTTATCGGACGAGTTTTTGTAGGTAGTCAAATTGAAAAAATCGGACGTAAGAAGACGCTATATATTGGAGTATCTTTATATGTGATCACAACGGCAATGTATTTTATCCAAATAGATACTAACTTCTTGCTCGTGAACCGTTTACTACATGGGATTATGTTGGGGATCGCATCTACAGCAACAGGTACAATTGTTGCCCAAATTATTCCGAAAACTAGAAAGGGAGAGGGTATTGGCTACTTTAGTATGAGTTCAACGCTCGCTACAGCTATAGGACCTTTCATCGGAATACTGATGAGTCAACATACAAGCTATGAAATGATTTTTGCACTTTGTCTTATATTCGCCATCATTAGTCTTGTGACGGCATTTTTCTTATATGTTCCGAAATTAGAAATAATTCCATCTGCCGAAAAAGAATCGAATCGTTTTAGCGTCTCGAACTTTATTGAAGTAAAAGCAATACCAATTGCCATCATTACACTCGTGACGGCATTCTGTTATTCAAGTGTGCTTTCGTATATTAGCTTCTACGCAATTGAGATTGACCAAGTAGCCACAGCAAGCTTCTTCTTCCTTGTATATTCACTCGCAGTGCTATTCTCTCGACCATTTACTGGTCGTTTAATGGATATAAAAGGTGCAAACTATGTGATGTACCCAGCATTTATCCTCTTTACTATTGGATTGTTCCTTTTATATATAGCAAACAATGGAATTCTTCTTTTAGCCGCTGGTGCATTAATTGGTTTAGGTTTTGGAAATATGCAATCGTGTACACAGGCAATTGCAGTGAAGATGACACCACCACATCGAATGGGGCTAGCCACATCAACGTTCTTCATCTTCCTAGACGCTGGACTTGGCTTTGGACCATATATACTCGGCTCCATGATTCCATTCATGACCTATGGCACTCTATACGGTATCCTTAGTGGAGTCGTATTATTATCTACCATTCTATATTTTTTCCTGTATGGAAAAAGGGAAAAGCAATTAGGATAAAAATAGTTAAGGATCATAACCAACTAAATAACTATTAAATACAGAAAAAGTGCCTAAGCTCATAGGCACTTTTTTATATTCACGTCATGTCTATATTTTTTGGCTATATACGGATATTTCTCGTCGACCAAAGAAGGGAAAGAAACACAATACCCATAATAAAACTAATGACCAATAATACCGTTGTAATAGTGGCCCACTCCGAGTTTATTGGAAAATTCATCGAGAAGGAGGTCCATATATAGACAACAAATGTGACGATAAAATAGGTGATAAATGTGTTGGATGACCTTCGAACAAAGGAATCATCTCCTGATGTTTTTGCAATTTCCACAATAAGTTGAAATACATAGAAAATTAGAATAAAGTGACCTAACGTTAACACAGTCAGGTACCAGTTAAAATGGTCAGTAAATTGTCCAGCTCCAGTTTCTGTTTGATAAAAGAAAGTAGGAATTGATAAAATGGCGAGGACTATGGCCGAATAACTCGCTTTTTTATCGATTGGAAACTCATGTCGTACTAGATTAATACCTAAGTAGATGAAGAAATAACCTATTGAATCCGCTAGTATATCAAATGGCAAAATAAATCGAATATCAATAAAAACGATTATGAAGCCCCAAAAGATTTTCGTAAAAGCGTCATTCATTCAGTTTACCTCCTTGCTTCTCGGCAATCAGCTCATTAACTTTCTGTTGTGTCATATAAGGGTAGTCGTTTACAAAAATCCATTCTTCAAAAGATTCTCCATCGACGGTAGTACCTTGAATCTTAATATTAAACTGAAAATATGTTCTTCGATTAGGATCTAATTGGGTAACAAACTTAATCCATTCGTTTTTATCGAGCTCTAGGGGGAGTATAGTATCGTTTATCGCAAAACCATCTTCGTTCAATTGTAAATTATATTCATCAACAACAACTGTCGAGACATGATTCGTCTTTTCTGTCTCGTTTAATTCTTTAAACTTTTTACTGTAAAACCCTACCTTGAAAAAAACATCATCTGCAATGTCCTTAGCAAAAGGAATTTGTATGGTTTCTATTAGGAGTGGCTCTTTTGCAGCGCTAATCTGTGAATGTAAATGGTCTGTATTCCCGGATGAAAAGCGGAAATCAAATTTATTTGTACTTCGATATTTCCCATATAACGCCACTTCACCAATATCCGTTACGATTGTTTGGCCATTTGTAAAGGTTACTTCTAGTTGATTAAAAGACCACACATCATTGGAGCCTTCTTTAATAGGGAGACCATGTGTAGGAATCTGCAGTTTTACGGACATTAAATTATGATGCTGAAACTCATTAATAATATGAGAGTAACCGTAATCTACCGGATACAGTGCAACGTTATCGATATTCACATGACTTACTTCAAGAGGTTCATGTTTATTACTTAAATAAAAAAATTCGAGATACATTCCTTCCTGTAGATAGGTTTCGTAGTAATGTTCTAAAAATATTGGCTGTGTTAGCTGTTTTGATTGGTAATAAAGGGCATTCCCAATCCAACTTAAGATAATTATGAAGAGGCCAATCCAAAGATACCGTTCTTTCATGAATACACATCCATTTCTTCCTTAAATTGGTTGCTATTTTAATTATAGATTAAGAGAATAGGTTTTGCGATAGGAGGTATTGGCTAAAAGTGAGGAGTGAGAAGGGGGTATTAACATCTAATAAAGGCTGGAGCAAAACTATATACATATGGTGGTAATGAAGATGTATAGATCTGTATGGAATCCCTTTAAAAGCTTTCTGCGTTCTACTTTTAGTTGAAGAAACTTCTAAATGGTATGATGTCGGTACGCATTCTATATAAAACAAGGGTACGCAAATTCCTTAAATAAACTTTTTAACTTTCTTAATAAATTTTTAAGCCAAATGAACCTTACCTATGTCTAATAAGTAGAAGAACAAAAGAGGGTGAAACTAATTATTCGTTTAGTGAAAGAAGCGCAACAAGGTGACGATCAAGCCTTTCTAAAGATTTTCCAACAATATCAAGAAGATATTTACCG
>JAPSJC010000018.1 GCA_031178355.1 Ureibacillus sp. | reverse complement strand
TGCAGTTGCTGCTCGTCGCAGAGAAATCACTCAAAGCTTCTAAATTACTACGATCGTAATTTTTTATTTAACATGCTAATTCTTGCTCCTGCGGTGGTCACATAAATGTCACCATCCTCGTCGCAGAGTGAACGTCACAAAATGAATTTTCTGACGTTCACTCTGTAACCAAATTGAAACATATTTTTTAATATAAATTTTACCTTTACAAGTAAAAATGATGATATATTTACTAAATACAAATCATATTTTAAGTTGCAATTATTAAGGGGAAGAATCGATTTGAGAGGGTGTTTTGATTTGGCGCAGCACGCTGAACGAGAAATTATGGAGCTCACCCGTTTATGTGATAACAAGGGGAATTTAAATCCGGCAGCGATCGGCTATGCTCGAAAACCATTAATTGAAAGTAATTTAACAGGCCATTTTATGCGGAAGAAGAAATGGAACTACTGGTGCATTTTCGGCGAGGAAGTTTTATTCTCTGTCACAGTTAGTCATTTAGATTATGCTGCGGTTTGTCTTGTCTATTTCTTAGAGTATGAAACACAAAGGTTCATTGAAAAAACAATCACTATCCCACTTGGTGGTAAGTTAAAGATGCCTACTAAGGTGCTTGAACCCGTTCAGTTCACCAATTCCGAAGTAACGATAAGTATCACAAATATGCAATCGACTACTTATTTATCCGTCTCTTCAAATAACTTTGAAAATGAACCCCTTTTAGCAGAGTTACTCATCCAACATCCTGTAGAAGACGAATCGTTAAATGTAGTCATCCCAAGGAATCGCCAAGTATTCCAATTCACTGCGAAACACCATACATTACCTACTACTGGTTTTGTGAAAATTGGTAGTCGTACTTATAAATTTAACGAAGAAGAATGTTTTGCGGTTTTAGATTTTGGTCGTGGAATTTGGCCACGTGAAGTTATATGGAATTGGGCTATGGCTTCACAAAGAGTAAGAAATCACCGTATCGGCCTTAACTTTGGTGGCCAATGGACTGATGGTACAGGGATGACAGAAAACGCAATTTTCTTTGATGGTAAAATGACTAAAATTCATGAAGATGTTATCTTTACTTATGATCAGACTAATTTTATGAAACCATGGTACGTAACAACGAAGTTTTCAGATCAAGTCATGCTCACTTTTCACCCATTCTTTGAACGTGTTGCAAAGAATGAGATGAAGGTTGTTGAAACCGAAGTACATCAACTAGTTGGATACTACAGTGGTCAAGTAAAATTAGAAGATGGGAAGACTATTTTAATCCAACAAATGTTAGGTTGTATTGAGGAACATGTAGCAAAATGGTAGATTCCTTGAGACATTCCGATTATTGATTTAATTAAACTAACTCTGTTATCATTTACAATTATAAAAGCAACCAACGTTAAGTTGGTTGCTTTTATCTTTTTATTTGAGTTTATATTACCATCTCAACTGGCTTAATCTTTCCTGAATCGACTTTACATAGCTGTGGACCATATTGTGTTCTTACAATAAACCCTGAACTAGCGTTGTTTAAATAATCTTTCAGTAAAATTGCGCCAATCTCAGGCAATTCTATTTGTACATCAATTCTCCTATCAAGACAATCTAGTACACCGTCAACTTCTTTTAGTAAATCATAGTCTACATGATTCAAAAATAGAGATAAATCAATATCACTTTTCTCAGATGTTACTATGATAGAAGTTGCCAATTCGAAGCCCACACTACCTGTAGGTCCCCAAAGTAAGCCCATTCCATTAAACTCATCTCGTATTTTTTTTAACGAAGAATAGTAAGACTGTTCCTTATAGAGGTCAATTCGTTCAACTAGCTCTGTAGGTTTAATTACATCAAGAATATTATCTTTTTTAATAAATGAACCAACCCGCTGATCCCTTGTTGTACCGCGAAGACCAATTGGGACGATTTGATTTGAAATAGCCATTCTTCTTACAACGCCAAAATTTTTGGAGGAAGCTGTTTCACCTAACCACTCAGGGATAGGAGCACTTTTTTCAAGTGACTCCACTCCTTGGAATTTTACGATGTCATGTACTTTTACTTCCATTGCTGACCAATCATTTCACGTATCTTAATCGAAGCAACTCGTCCACTTGAAATCGCAATATCTGTCTTTAAGCGATATGATAAATTTCGAACATCATCAGTTTTAATATCTTGTAATGCACTATCTATAGCAGTAACTAATACTTCAATGTCTCGTTCATTCGGTTCATCAGCGTTTACACCATCAATTAATTGATATAGTGCACCTAGTTTTTCGAAAGATTTAATATCATATGCCATGGATGGAACACCTTTAGCAGCTTCATCGAGCTCTTCAATTGTTCGTTGTGTAATAATTGCAGCTGATTTTTTAGACATTACATGAACATTTACACCTTCATCATTTAGTGCAATTAATCGATTTGCTTGCATACCATGAGATAAAAAGGCACCAGAAATCGCATTCCCTACAATAGCAGCTACAATTGGATGTCCCTTAATTCTAGCCGTAGCATATGCGTCAAGTGCTGCCGAACAAGAGAGATATATACCAAATAACTCTTCATGATATCCAAAAGCCTGGCTAGGTACATCTACAACAGGAATAATTAATCTCTTTTCATCCAAATTTTTATCTTCCTCAATCACTTCGCGAACATATTTTGCGATTGCCCATCCTTCAAGTAACCCTACTTCACCATTCCTTGCTCGATAAAACTTATTCTCCAAATTCGGTACAACAGCAATGACACGCGCCAATTTCCCCTCAACCTCAGTATCCGCCACTAAAACTGAAGGAATTTCAGAAATCGACTGTTTTCCATTTGTTAATGCGTCAAACCACTTTTTCCCTCGACTATTCACAAGCTCTTGAGCCGCTAGGACAACCTCATTTTCAACTATTTCAATGTTTTTAAATTTCTCTATCGCTTGATCCGGTGTGATTTTTTGATCCAATTCTAATGATTTAAAGAATGATAAAAATTGATTAACTTGTTTTGTGCGGTTTTTCAATTCAACTTCGCCATTCCAAATATCTAAAATTGCAGATTGATAGTTTGGAACATCATCTTCTATCACGATGTCTGCTAGACCCATATTTTTCCGTACAGCGCCACCGATCATTTTCCAAATTAGTTGTTTGTTTCGTGAATCAAGTTCACGAATCCCTGCTTCTTGTTCCACAACTTCTGGGCCATTCATTCCTAATCGCCCTTCTCGAGTCATAATAAGAGCGCTACATAAACCAGCAGTCAGAGACATCCCACCAAACGATCCAATCTTCCCTGGGATAATACCAACAACAGGAACATAATCACGCAATTCAACAATAGCTGCTCCAATTTCAGCGATAGATAGTAGACCATAATTCGCTTCTTGAAGTCGTACTCCTCCAGTATCATAAATAATGACTGGATAGATTAATTGACCGTCTTTACATTCTTTTAAAACTTTCTCTAAAGTGCCAGCAATTTTAGCTCCTGATACTTCACCGATTCCACCACCTTGGAAATTCCCTTCAATTGAAATCACAACTGTTGGCTTTCCATTTAGGGTTCCTTTTACGATAATTACACCATCGTCGTATTGAGGTACTATGTGTTGAGCCACTAAATGAGGCGATTCAAATCGGTCAAATGGTCCTAAAATCTCATATGCACTGTCCTTGTCTAACAATTTAAAAGCTCTTTCTCTTGCTAGGCTTTCAACTAAACTATCAGTTATTAGTAGCGTCATTTGTGCTCACCTCCACTGCTTGTGCTAAACGGATTGATACAACTCCAGGTGTTGCCCCAAAATCATTAATTGTAATATTGGCAGCTATATCATTTTGACTCATAAAGCGCTCAATCACCTTTTTCCAAGTTTCCTGAAAACCGGTAATACCTGTTCGTACTTCAAAACTCGCTTCGTTATTATTAGATGGTTCAACTAAAACTTCTAGATCTCCTGAGCCGACAACCCCAACATGAGCAGGTCGGTTTATTGATTTAGAAGCTGGAAAAGTATAAGTTAATTTCTGCATAAAAATCACACCCCTATGATTAATTTAAAATTGCTTGAACTTGCACACTCTCTTGTTCTAGTATCGATGGAAGTTGGCTTATTTTATATACGTAAATCGTTGATGCCAATAAGTCCGCACTACCTCCTGGAGAAAGATTTCTTTCTATGAAGTTTTCATTCATAGCATGTAACTCCTGTAATCTATTAGATTTCAGTACGTTGTTTGCACATTTTTTAGCATAAACTAGGCCTTCCATTCCCCCTCTGTGCAGTATACATGTATCATCTAAATTCGCTACTAAGGTCAAAAATGAATAGAATTTAGCAGTTTCATAGTCATATTTACTTAAAGCCTCTTTAAACATAGGCAATCCATAATTACGTAGATGAGGAAATCCCAACTGAGCCTCTATCTTAGCCCCATGTACACCATATTTTTGAACAACTTTAATACCATTTGTTAATTGTGGTGGTATGAAACGATCCTCATATTTTGCAATAGCTCCAGCAGTAAAACATAGTTGGTTTTCAGTACAACGTCCTAAGTGAATTGCCGCCGCTGCAGTAATTAATCCAAGTGACCAAATCGCACCTTTATGCGTATTTACGCCACTTGTTACTCGAAACATTTCCGCCTCACCAGCTCGACCAATCTCACCGATTTTTTCACGTAATTCTTGAGAAGGTTGCTTACCATATGCAGCCATAGACATTTCATAAAATGTGTTGTGTAAACTTTTCGCCGATTCCATCATGATAGAAAATGTTAAATCATGATGGGATCCTTGATCTAGCTTATCAACGAGTCCTGGCTTGGGTGTAAGAGATAATTCCTCTACAAGAGATTCAACAGCTAAATTAGCTAATTGAGTTGATAAAGTATGTGCCTTTTCCATACTTATCCCCCTTTTATTTACCAACTACGGAATTTTGCTGGAGGTGTATATAATCCACCTGACCATTGAACAAGTTCGTCAATATTTTTTGCAGCTAATAATGAGCGTTTTGCATCTGCTCTTCGAATTCCTAAATCTTCCGGAAGGGCAATTAATCCCTTTTCACGTAAACGTTCAGTAGATTTTGGATTGTGTTCCATACCAATTGGTGTAACACCTGCAATGGAAGCAATCATTTCACGCTTTTCTGATGAACTGTCCGTTTTATATAAGTAAGCAATACCTTCCTCTGTTACAACGTGCGTCACATCTTCTCCGTAAATCATGACAGGGGCAACAGCTAAGTTTGCTTTATCTTTTACGCTAATAGCGTCTAGAGATTCAACAAATACTGGCTTATTTGCCTCTTGGAACGTTTCAGCTACTTGAACAACCAATTTTTTACCTCTAGCAAGTGGATCATCAGAAGTCATCATGTTATACCAGGCTTCTGTTGAATGTCGTCTTCCTCCTGGGTCATGTCCCATATTCGGTGCACCACCATAACCAGCTACACGACCCTTCGTAACTGTCGAGGAATTTCCATATGCGTCCATCTGTAAAGTTGAGCCAATAAATAAATCTACAGCGTATTGGCCAGCTAATTGAGCCAATGTACGGTTTGAACGCAAGCTACCATCTTTACCCGTAAAGAAGATATCTCTTCTAGCCGCAACATATTGTTCCATTCCAAGCTCTCCACCAAAACAATGAACACTTTCTACCCATCCTGATTCAATCGCAGGAATAAGTGTCGGGTGTGGATTTAGTACCCAGTTTGTGCAAATTTTACCTTTTAAACCTAATGATTCTCCATACGTAGGAAGTAATAACTCAATTGCTGCCGTATTGAAACCGATACCATGATTTAACGATTTCACTCCATGCTTTTCATAGATTCCACGGATTACCATCATTGCTTGTAAAATTTGAATATCCGTAATATGTCTTGGATCTCTTGTGAATAATGGCTCAAGTTCATATGGTTTGTCTGCTACAACAACAAAGTCAATCCATGAGCTTGGAATGTCTACACGTGGAAGTTCATCCACTAGTTCATTTACCTGCACTATAACTATACCGTCTCTAAATGCCGCCGCCTCAACCAGTGTCGGTGTTTCCTCTGTATTTGGTCCTGTATATAAATTTCCGTGGCGATCTGCCTTGTCTGCAGCAACTAGAGCTACTGAAGGGATAAGGTCTATAAATAAGCGTCCATATAACTCCACATATGTGTGTAAATCCCCTAACTCCACTTTCCCATCTTCAATCATTTGGGCTATTCTCAAACTTTGTGGTCCAGCATAGGAGAAATCTATTTTTCTAGCAATGCCTTCTTCGAAGATATCTAAATGCTCCGGCCTAGAAATACTCGACATAATCATATGTAGATCATGGACTTTTTTCGGATTAACTTGAACTAATGATTGAGATAAGAAAGATGCTTGTTTTTGGTTATTCCCCTCTAAAACAACACGATCTCCTGGTTTAATTAGCCTTTCTAAAGCTTCCACAATTCGGTTAGTCGGAATTACTACGCCATCAACAATATCTCTTACACTAGAAACTCTTTCCTTTTTCGCATCTAATCTAGTTGTCCACGATCTCATTTTTCTCTCTAAACTTTCAGTATTTGTTAATACCATTCCATACACCCCTTTAAATTAATTAGACAGTAGATATAAACAATCATCGATTCCGGTTTTGGATATCGACAATGCTCGAACATCTTGAAAAGTTTGGTTCGCTAATTTTGTTAGTACTTCACCTGGTGGCATCTCAATCAATAATCTTGCCCCTTTTTCATAAAGCAAGTTAACGGCATCATACCAACGAACCGGGTAGCAGATACTCTTTGCTAAATCTTCCTTCACGTCATCCACGTTTCTTAATAGTCTAGAATTACGATTGCTGGATATCGGAATATTCGGTCTTTTGAGATCAAGCTTATTTAATTCATATAATAAAGTATCGCCAATATCATTAAACAAAGGACAATGTGAAGGTGTTGATACGTTTAACAGAGATGCATTTATTGCTCCGTGATGCTTTACATAGTTAAGTACATGTTCTAACCCCTTTTTAGAGCCTGATAAAGTTATTTGGGTTGGTGAATTTCTATTGGATACATAAATAGGATGTTCATCAGTATAAAAATTCTTAACAATCTCTGTTAACCGATCCTCATCCATCCCTAAGACTACAGCCATCCCATAACCATCGTTATAACTACTTTGCATTAGTTCACCACGTAAAGAAACTAACCTCAGAGCATCTTTGAAAGTTAATACACCTGCAGCAGTTGCAGCACCGAAAGCACCTACAGAATGACCCGCAACATAATTTGGTACCACTCCCTCTTTTTCGAAGACTTTATAGGTACTTACTGAGGCTATTAATAAACATTGTTGTACAGCTTTTGTTGTTGATAGTGACTCTTTACTATGCAGATTCTCAATGGTCGTGTTTAAAACCTCGCAACTTTCATCTAATAGTTCCTTTATAATTGGATCCTTTGGTAAATAGTGCAACATCCCCTCAAACTGAGATCCTTGCCCCGGAAAAAGAAACGCACTTTGCATTGAATCCCCCCTAAAGCACTCTTTTTCGTACGTTAAGTATTACATCTTCTGTATGCTTTCTTAAAAGAGATAGTAATTCTTCCATTTGATTATCTTTAAGGAATTCATAAATTTTCTTATGTTCTCTTTTGGACTTCTCAATTGTGTCATCAATATCGAAATGCATTCCTTGAATTCTCAACAATGGAAGTGCAATTTTACTATAAATATCTTCAAAGATTGTACTTTTACTAAATTTTATTAACGTGAAGTGAAAAGCATAGTTAAGGTGCGTATACTCTATTTGACTAGTACATTTATCCATATTTTTTAAGATAGACTTCATTTCATTTAGAAGCTCTTTATTTTTATGTGGATCTGTTATTTTTTTCGCCGCTAAATTCTCAATATTATTACGAACATCCAGTAAATCTTGAATTTCCGATATTGTATACCCCCTTATAAAAGCACCTTTTCTAGGAATCCTTTCAATAAGTCCTTCCTGGGCTAATAAGTAAATCGCCTCTCTTATTGGAGAACGACTTGTATGGAATAGCTCAGCATAGGCACTTTCGACTATTTTATCCCCTGGCTTTAAATCACCTTTTAAAATTTGATCTAAAATTTTCTCCGCAATCGTCTTTGATAAAGCATTATCTAATGGGTAATTTAATAATTCCATATGATATTCACTTCCTAATCCCACCAACCATATAATTGGTCGACTGTATACTATGATGATAAGTTATTGAAAAGTAAAATTCAATCGAATTTTTCATTTTTTTCTACTTCATACAAAATTTTAGTTGCTTTATAGAATTTTCTAAATTATGATTAATTTCAGAATACAGTCGACTGAATATTCTTATTATGAACTTGACAAAGGGGTGTCAGGAATATGGTGATTTACGGGGTTGCAATTTTAGCAGGGTGTTTTTTAGTAGGTTCGATATTAGGGGAATTCATTGGTTCTTTAATGGGTGTAGATTCGAATGTTGGTGGAGTAGGTATTGCGATGCTACTTTTAATCATCATTGTAGACAAACTTATAAAGGCTGGGAAAATTAGTAAACCAGCACTAGATGGGCTAAGTTTCTGGAACCAAATGTATATTCCTGTAGTAATTGCGATGGCAGCAAGTCAAAACGTTTTAGGTGCTCTAACGGGAGGCCCACTTGCGATCGTTGCCGGAGTTGCTGTTGTACTTATCAGTTGGGCTTGTGTTCCTCTACTAAGCGGTAAACAAAAAGTGGAAGAACAAGCGCCAGTAATTGCTAGTACAATTGGAGGTGAAGCGGATGCTTGATATTATACAAGATGTTCTAAGTTCCAATGGATTAATTACCGCTTTTGTAATAGTCGGTATTACAATGTGGCTTTCTTATCTTATCTCAAATAAATTAACAAAAGGTTTAATACATGGCTCTGCAATAGCTATTGTAATAGGTTTAGTATTGGCTTACTTTGGAGGTGTCGTAACAGATGGTACGAAAGGGCTTTCTGATGTAAGTTTCCTAGCGGGAATTGGTTTCCTTGGTGGAAGTATGCTTCGTGATTTTGCCATTGTTGCAACTTCCTTTGGTGCTAATTTTGATGAAATTAAGAAAGCTGGGTTCCGTGGAGCAATCTCCTTATTTATAGGTGTTATCTTATCTTTTGTTGTTGGTATAGTTTTTGCCCTTATGTTCGGTTATACAGATGCAGTAAGCCTTACTACAATTGGTGCTGGAACAGTTACTTATATTGTAGGACCTGTAACTGGTGCAGCACTTGGGGCAAGCTCAGAGGTTATTGCTATTAGTATTGCTGCTGGACTTGTTAAATCCGTTCTAGTTATGGTCGGAACTCCATTTGCTGCGAAGTACATCGGCTTAAACAATCCAATGTCTGCAATGGTTTATGGAGGTTTAATGGGGACAACTTCCGGTGTAACTGGTGGTTTAGCAGCAACAGATCCGAAATTAGTACCGTATGGTGCTGTTACGGCCACTTTCTATACTGGCTTAGGCTGCTTATTAGTTCCAACAGTACTTTTCCTTTTCACAGATATGATATTTTAATGAAGTAGACCGAAAGCATATGCAATCGGTCTTTTTTATTTCCTATTTATATTTAGCATGTCCGTTCATATTCCTACATACATTATGTCACCAGGTTTTTCTATTATTAGTCATTTTCACATGTTATGATATACAAAATTATGTAAGGAGCATGTCATGGGTAAACTTAAAACAAGGACTACTAATCCCCCTTCAATACAGAAAGATAATCCAATTTATTCAACAGAAGATATTCAAAGAATTTATAAACGGACACTATTCATCGTTATTTTATCTCAAACATTTGGTGGGGCTGGTTTGGCAGCGGGAATTACAGTTGGTGCATTACTCGCACAAGATTTAATGGGCACAAATTCAGTAGCTGGTTTACCGGTCTTCTTATTTACATTAGGCTCTGCCCTTTCCTCTTTCTTAGTAGGGCATTTTTCACAAAAATTCGGAAGACGTTATGGATTATCGGCTGGATTTATAACAGGTGGAATTGGTGCATTAGGAGTCATTTTTGCAGCAAATATAAATAATATTTCCCTTCTATTTCTAGCACTCTTCATTTATGGGGCAGGCACATCCACAAATTTGCAAGCACGCTATGCAGGTAGTGATTTAGCCAACGCGAGGCAACGTGCAACTGCAGTTAGTATTGCATTAGTGGCTACAACATTTGGGGCTGTTGCAGGACCAAATTTAGTCACACCTACAGGAATATTAGCTGAATCAATGGGCATGCATCCTTTAACTGGACCTTTTATGTTAGCTGCAGTGGCATTTATATTGGCGGGACTCATATTCTTTATTTTCTTAAAACCCGATCCACTACTTGTTGCGAAGGCAATTTCTAGAAATGAAAAAAATATAACTGGCAATAGCGAGAGTACGAAAAACTTCTCCGCTATTAACAAGATTGGTATTTTAACAGGAGCTACAATTCTAATCTTAACTCAATTTACCATGACATCCATTATGACGATGACCCCAGTCCATATGTCGAGTGGTCATGATCATAGTAATTTAAGTGCTGTAGGTATGGTGATCGGTTTTCACGTCGCAGCCATGTTCCTTACATCCCCTCTTACAGGGTACTTAACTGATAAATATGGCCGAACGGTAATGGTTACTGCATCTGGTATTACACTCGCACTTTCCGGAATTATAGCTGCAATATCACCAGGTAATTCCATTTTCATGGTTACGATAGCCCTTATATTACTTGGTTTAGGTTGGAACTTTGGTTTAATCAGTGCAACAACTATTATTATTGATTCTACGACAATCGAAACTAGAGCTAAAATCCAAGGTTCTGTTGATGTAGTCGTGGCAATCACTGGTTCAATCGCTGGACTTTTGTCAGGAGTCATTGTGGCGTATACGAGTTTCACTACATTGGGATACATCGGTACATTTATGTCTCTATTACTCATTCCGCTCATTTTTTGGAGTAAATTAAAAACTAAGGCGGAAACTAACAAAGCTGTATAATTTAAAAGAACCTTTCTCCACTTATCACATACTGGAAAAAGGCTCTTTTTTTTATTTATGTTAATAACTTGCGACTATCACATATTAAAAATTTTTCTTCCTTATGCTTTTTAACGGCTTTTGGTTAAAAAATCCAACATCTTCTCCGGCTCATCGGTAAAAATCGCATCTACTCCAATATTCAGTAGAACCTCTGCATATTGAATATCATTCACAGTCCAAACACGGACAACCGAACCTTTCGATATTGCTTCTAATACAGGCTTACGTACCGCAGTTGGTAAGAACACATGTAATGCTTTTGCAGGTAATTTTTCTTGGTAGTCAACTACATCTAAAATCATATTTACAAACAATGCAGCATTTTCTACAGCCGGAGCAAGGTCCGCAACGCGCTTTACCGCCTCGTGATCAAATGATGAGATGACAATTCGATTTGTCATTCCTAATGCTTCTACTTCCCTTAGAACACATTCTTCCAATCCTACATAAACAAAAATATCTGACTTTAATTCGATATTAATATGGTGATTTGTACCTTTAAAAACCTCGAGCACTTCCTTAAGTGTTGGAATTACTTCACCAGCAAATTCCTCACCAAACCAAGACCCATAGTCAAACTGACGTAGCTCTGCTAAAGTCAGATCTTTTACATATCCTGTCCCATTTGAAGTACGGTCAATTCTTTCATCATGAATGACTACGACCTGACGATCCAATGTTAGATGAACATCAAACTCTACCCCATCTACAGGTAATTCCGCCGTTGCACGGAATGCTGCCAACGTATTTTCTGGATACTTTGCTGAATACCCTCTGTGTGCAAAAATTTTCACACTAACCACCCCTTCAATTACTGCAATACACTACCTAATTCTAACTTCATTATTTCAGTACTACCCTCTTGTTTCAATCCATTTTATGTTAAATTATAATTTAGATGTATTTACTTACCTTTTACCATACATTTACAGTAGGTGAATACTTTTCATGCTATATTTGAAGTAATGAAAACATTGCGAAGTTCTTGCTCGACGAAATACTACTTAAAGAGGTGTGATTTCTATGACAAAAGACGATCGCTATCTAGCGGCAAAAAAGAAAGTTCAAAACTTAAAAGATTTTTATGTACATTTACTAGTTTATATTCTTGTTAACATAGGGTTAATCATTCTCAACATAGTAACTTATAAAGGGCACATTTGGTTTTTCTGGCCTCTACTTGGTTGGGGAATTGGATTAGTTTCACATGCTTTTTCAATCTTTGGCCAAAACAAATTGTTCGGGAAAAATTGGGAAGAACGAAAAATTGCGAAGTATATGAGTGAAGATGATAAGTAATATTAATCAATGCAATACATTGGGATTGTATAGATTAATATAAATGTAGTTTATTTTTTAGAAAACAGGAGCATCACAATGGTTCTTTGGATTATCGTTGCAGAAATTGCGTTTTGGATTGCTATACTTGCCGGACTTTTCTCCCGGTATGTGTTTAAATTAGAGAAACTTAGTTTACTTTTCTTTTTACTGACCCCCTTAATCGACTTAGCATTAATTGTTTTAACAACTGTAGATTTAAAAAATGGAGCTAATGCATCAACCGCACACGGTATTGCCGCAATCTATATTGGCATTTCAATAGCATATGGGAAGTCCATGATAAATTGGGCTGATGAAAAATTCCAAATATGGTTCTTAAAGAAACCATCAACAAAAAAGCCTCTTGTGGGTAGAGAAAAAGGTTTTTATGAAATGAAGATGTGGGCAAGACACTTTATTGCCTATGTAATCGGATGTGCTTTATTATGGCTTATGATTTTTTATGTTGGAGAACAAAACACAGAAGCTCTATTAAATATTTGGAGGATCTGGTCAATAGTATTACTTATTGATGGAGCAATTAGCTTCTCATATATTCTATTTCCTAAGAAAACAGTATAAGAAATGGCAGATCCCTACACAATCGGATCTGCCTTTTTTAGTTCAATGTCTTTTCACCAATACCTCATGAATGAAACCTTACAACTTGGTATAAAATGTTAAAAATATGACTTTTTATAATGAACAGTTCTATTAAAGAAAATTGTGAAACTTAACTTCACAAGATTGTTCATGATTTGTCACTACAGAATAGTTGTTCTGTTAATTATATTTTCTTATGATAGAAACTTAAGAAAGTTTATTCAAACACATATATTCAATAGATATTAACGAATGAATAAACTGAAATATTATTGGAGGTTATTATGTTTAAAAAATTATCTTTATTTACATTTATCCTTTTTTTCACTTTTGTTAGTGCAACATTAGCTCATACTGGATTGGAAAGCTCAAATCCACAAAATGGAGAAGTGATTAATGAAGAGTTAAAACAAATTACATTAACTTTTGAAGGAACAATTGAACAAGGCAGTACATTTACACTTCTAAATGCAAATGGTGAAACAATCACAGTAGATAACATGACCATCATGGAAAATATACTAACTGGAGACCTTTCAACTCCACTAGAAAATGGGGATTATACAGTAGATTGGAGCATCATTGGTGAGGACGGTCATCTTATTGAAGAGAGTTTTACGTTTTCTGTAGATGCTCCTGTTGCCGAAACAACTGAAGAAAACACTGAAACAGAAGTCCATACTCAAACAAACACTGAAGATTATGAAGAAAATACAGCAAACCAAACAGAAACAGTAGCTGAGTCAGATGAAGAAACTTCATTTATCTTCATAATTATTATTGGTGTCTTAATTTTAATCATGATGGTTAGCTTCGTGTTTTTACTGAAACGAAAGAAATAAGTGATGTTAGTTATAACCGTTATTAGTCAAGCGTTGTTATACCTATGCGTTTCCATATTAATAGGGTATTTTATCTTATTAATTGTCCCAAGAACAATTCAACCAAAGATCCAAGTTCGATTGAATATTGTCGTCATGGTTATTGTTGGAATTACTATATTTTCTTTTATGCCGATATTACAGAATATCTTATTCCTCTCTACCAGAATCGGCTTTTTTGAAGCAGTTAGAACTGTTTTATATTCATTCGAGACAGGTAAATCTTGGTTGCTTACATTTATCGTATGCACCGTTACTTTCTTATTTGTACTTCTTTTCGAAAATAAGAATCGATTGCATGGCTTTTTTGGACTAGTCTTTTCTATTGTATTAATTTTGACATTGGGATGGTCTAGTCATGCAAGCTCAATTGACAGATTTTGGGGATTCATATCAGATTCATTACATTTACTTTCAGTTAGTATTTGGGTAGGGATATTATTCCTAGTGAGTTGGTTCTCCATAAATTACTCGAACTGGATAAAATTCCTAAAATGGTATACACCCGTAGCAATCATTTGTTTGTTACTAACAACTTTTAGTGGAATCCTTCTTATGAGTTTCATGGTGAACTGGGAAGTATATACAAGTTCTTGGTTAATACCTTATGGACAGGCTTTGTTGTGGAAGCATATTCTCATTATTCCACTACTTGTTTACGCACTAATTAATGGGATCTTTATCAAATCGAGATTAAAAAGAGACGCAAGCTTTAATCCTAGGCCTTGGACAAAAGTTGAAAGTATCATAATCTTACTCATTTTTTCAGCAACAGCTGCATTAAGCGAACAATCTCCTCCAAATAAAACAGCTATTAATGAAGCTAATGTCTCCTCTTTATTTAGTACTGTATATCAAGGGCAAATATATCCTGATATGACTGTAGGTTTGAGTTTGAACATGACAAGTCTGTGTTTACTTGTTTTGGCGATTCTTTTCTTAGCATTGAGTATCTTTACATTTATAAGAAAAGCACCTGCTATCTTTTCATTTGTCATGAGTATTTGTTTCGCAATTTCAACTTATTTAACTTTAATGTATAGTGTTCAATAAACTTATTCCCCTCCAAAATCTAAGTATTTTGGAGGGTTTTTACTTTTAGTACACCATTTACTATGACCTCCGAAGGATAATATTGATTTACTAAACTCATCTTATTATTAAAGGTGGTGAATAACATGATTAAGAAGATTATGATTGCTGTAGTTTTTCTATTAAGTTTCCCCGTTGTAACATTTGCTCAAGGATATGATGAATATGTTGTTCAAAAGGGAGATAGTCTTTGGAAGATTGCAGTAAAGTACCAAATCGGATTTCAAAATATTTTAGATGCGAACCCATTACCAAATCAAAACTTAATTTACCCAGGTCAAAAGATTAAAATCCCAAATATCGATGACATTAAAGCCATTGAAAATGAAGTAATCGCTTTAACGAATAAAGAGCGTGCAAAGCATGGATTACCTCCGTTAAAGCAAAATTGGGAATTATCTCGAGTAGCTCGATATAAATCACAGGATATGAGTGATAAAAACTATTTCTCTCATACATCGCCTACTTACGGTTCTCCTTTTGAAATGATTAAAAGCTTCGGTATTAGCTACAGTGCATCTGCTGAAAATATTGCTCAAGGTCAACGTACAGCTGCTGAAGTTGTCAATGCATGGATGAACAGTAGCGGACACAGAGCAAATATATTAAATGGTACTTACACTGAAATCGGCGTTGGATTCTATCGCGAAGGAAACTATTGGACACAGATGTTTATAAAAAAATAATGAGGTTCCCCTATCTTTCCGCAAAAAGTGTGAAGATAGGGTTTTTTTATTTTTCATTATAAAAACCTCTTTAATAGTAATCGTTTATAACACGTAAAAACTTCACTTCGAATGGAATTTTTAGTAAGATTAAGATTCGAAATAATTCTCAAGTCAAGATTGGAGGATTCGCAAATGTCTAGGACGAAACAAGATGCACAAGTTTCACTTTCACAACATCCAGACTTTCAAAAAGAAGTGGAAAGATTGAACTACACGAAAGAATATATGGAAGATATCTTAAGAAAATCTCAGGAAGACCTCTTATCAGCAAATTCAAAAATTAAAGAATCAATGGCGAACGTTGAATATTTAGATTCGAGTGATAGCTTCATGAACATTTTGACGAACTCTCGTTTTTTTGAACTAGCCCGAACACAAAAAGAAAGTTTAGAAGCAGTTAGACAAAAGCCTTACTTTGCACGAATCCATTTCCAACGTCCAGACGAAGCAGAAGAGTTATTGTATATCGGCAAAACCTCTCTTATTCATAGTGAAACATTCGAACCAATTATTGTAGATTGGCGCTCTCCAGTTGCTAATGTCTATTATGATGGACGACTTGGAGATGTGACATACCGTGTACGTGACGAAGAATATTCTGGCCACTTGTACTCCAAACGACAATACAAAATCGAACATGGTGAGCTTCTAGGCTTCCAAGATATTGATTTAACTACTAACGATGAACTTCTCCAAGATGCGCTTTCTGGGAAAGCAGACGTCAGACTAACAGAAATCGTTGCAACCATCCAACAAGAGCAAAATGAGATTATCCGCGCTCATCTACGTCAACCAATTTTAGTTCAAGGCGCTGCTGGAAGTGGGAAAACAACTATTGCTTTGCACAGAATTTCTTACTTTCTCTATACAATGGGCGAACATTTCAACCCTGAACAACTCATGATATTAGCCCCGAACCGTTTGTTTATAGAATATATAGCTGATGTTTTACCTGAACTGGGTGTCGATCGAATCTGCCAAACGACTTATGCTGATTATGTTCAAAATACAATTGGGATTAAGTTAAAGTTACAAAACCCAAATGAACATCTTGAACAAATTATTGAAGGGAATCTATCTCTCCCCCCCTTCAACATTCCTAAATTAAAGGGATCCTTACAGTATAAAGAAATTTTGGACCGTCTAATTCGACGTCACGAGCTAAAGCTTGCTTCCCTCTTTGACGAGGATGTTTATATTGAAAAGTACAAAATTATGCATGGTAGTCACTTAAAAAAGCTTTTCTTAGAAGAGTTTGCTTATATGCCAATTGAAAAACGAATTGAGCGTATAAAGAAAATCATACAAACAGAAGTAAAACGTAAATCTAAAGCAGTTCTAACATCATTGAATGCTCGTTACGATGAAATGATTGGAAAAGCTTTGAATGGGTTTAGAGATCCAGAAAAGCGTAAACGGAATGTTACGAAGTTTATTGATGAACGTGATGCCCGTATTCCCAAAATAAAAGAGGAGATTAAAACAACAGTTTCTAGCTATACACGTAGATTTGAAAAAGCAAAAATTAAAACAATGTATCGTGAATTACTAACAGATCGCGTATTGATTCGTGAAATTGCACCGGAATGGTCCTATGAAGAACAGGAGCTTTTTATCCGATCACACGCAAAAGAAAAATGGGTTTTAGAAGATTTGGCAGCACTTTATTATTTACATGCAAAAATAAAGGGAATTAAAGAGGAGTGGAAAATGCGCGTAGTCTTTATTGACGAAGTACAAGACTATAGTTTATTCCAGCTTGCCGCACTAAAAGCAGGTCTAGAAACAGATATGTTTACTATGGTTGGTGACTTAGCCCAAGGAATTCATAGTTATCGTTCATTGACGGAATGGGAATCAGTACAAAAACTATTCCCTCGTGCTAATTATTTCACCCTTCAAAAAAGCTATCGTACAACGATTGAAATTATGGAGATTGCCAATAAAATATTATTAAAAATGGATGATGATTTACCTTTGGTTGAGCCTGTCGTTCGCCATGGAAACCCACCAACCTTTTTACAAAGTGATAAATTTAGCCCAAGTCAAATCCGTGAAATCTACGATGCTATCAAAACCAATGGGCATCGTTCCGTTGCGTTGATTTGCAAAACAACCGATGAGGCTAATTATTATGCAGAAATGTTACTCGAAAATGAAGTGGAAGCAGAACTTCTAACCGAAACATCAGTACTAGGTCAAACAAAGCTCTTAGTATTACCAAGTCATTTAGCAAAAGGATTAGAGTTTGACGCTGTTATTGTAGCTGCATTCTCATTTCCTTATAACGACACCTCAATAGACCGAAAACTCTTGTATGTCGCCTTAACCAGAGCGATGCATGAGTTATATTTAGTAGGACCAAGTGAACATTCATTTTTGCTATAGGAACTCGCAAAGTAGTTTTTACTCAATATGATATTTTCTCAACCGGTTAATAAAAATAAAAAAGCTGTTCTACTCATTTAGCTAGAACAGCTTCACTCTCTTGGTGGTAAACGGAATGATTTTTGCTTCTTAGAAATTTTTTTTGAAAAGAATGCACGAATAGACTTAAAAAATGATGATTTACCTTTCTTTTCTGTATCAACTTTGGCTTGTGGTAGTGCAGGCATTCTCATACTATAGCCCCCTTTTTTTATATTATATTACTACAATATGTAAGATATTCCTTCCTGTAGAGACATTATTAAAAGACGACCCTAAAAAGCATTTCACCTCTCATACCTGACGGGTTTCCAACGATTCTTTGAATAACTTGAACGGGAACCATCTTCTCAAGATACAATAACAATACTTCTTAGGGTGTAGTAGTTCATTCAATTTTTAATGGAAATATTTCATATTCTCTATATTTTGGAGTTTTGTCTAAATGTGTTTCATATAATACAACTTCATTTACAGTAAAAGTAAAATCCAAACCTCCTTTTGAATGTAATTGTGATAACTTATCACGATTAAATGGTTCATCAGCTTTCCATTTTCTAGCTAAAGTAATATGCGGTTTAAATGGCTTTTTATCTAACTTAAATCCTATTTGTTCGCATAGATTAAAAACTTTTTTCTGAAGAGACTTTAAATCATCAGAGCCGTTTACATCAGCCCAAAAGATACGCGGAAACTTTTCAGGTCCAAAGGTTCCAAACTCATTTAAAGTCAGATTAAAAGCATTCGCATGAGTCAAGGTTTCCTTCACTTGTTCAATTGCATGATTTAACATTTCGGTGTCAGCAAACCCTAAAAAGGCTAAAGTAATATGGTAATCTTCGGGATGGACCCATCTTGCAAAAGGGTACTCGATTTCATTCATTTGAACCCATTTATTTAAATATATTTTTACTTCTTTAGGTAATTTTACTGCAAAGAAATAATGATGTTTTTCAGCCATGTTTTCAATCCTTTTCTGAATTACTAATGAATTTGACCTTTACTAATCATTCTCATCTTTCGAATGTTTTATCCATTCACAAGTTTTAAACCAATTGCAGACGATAGAATAAGTGCGATAAAGAAGATTCGTTTCCAATTTTTCGACTCACCATAAAAAAGCATACCGATAATTGTTCCACCAACTACTCCAATTCCTGTCCAAATCGCGTAGGCTGTTCCCATTGGAATTGTCTTCATTGAATACTGTAACAAGAATAAACTAAATCCAAATCCTAATAGCATGAATGCAAGAGGTTTCCAGTTTCGACTAACGCTATACTGATTCATCATTGCAACAAAAAACGTTTCAACTAATCCAGCAAAGATTAATGCAACCCAAGCCATTACACTTCTACCTCCTCATCATTTTCTTTTCCCTCTTCCTTATCGGTAACTAATTTCAAACCAATAACCCCAACAAGTAATAGAATAATAAAAAAAATCTTTAAGAAATGAATTGGCTCTCCGAAAAATAGAATCTCAGAAATAATGGCACCCGCTGCTCCTAACCCAACAAAAACGGCATAAGCGGTTCCGGTTGGAAGGTATTGTGTAGCAGTGATTAAAAAATAATTACAAAAAATGATTGCGATTATTGTTCCTGACCAAGTCCAAATATCGTATGAATGAGCAAGTCCAACGACCCAAATCACTTCTAAAACGACTGCAATAAGCAGTTTAATCCAGTGTTTGTTCATGTTGTTCCCTCCTATAAGTTTCAAATAAAAAAGCCAAGAAGATTACTATTTAATAGTATCTCCCAGGCTTTTATCCTTCCGTGTTACACGATAACGTGCGTTTTCTCTCGGACCAGACCTCAAAATTGAGCGGAACCCTAGAAAACTTTTAGTACTTTAGTTGACTCATATTATACAAAAGTTCAGGGAAGGTTGCAATTTTATGTATTTGCATTACAACGACTAAAACCGCAAAGCGATTGATTTCAAATCATACGAGGATTCGATATGATAGATATAGAATGCACTTTCTTGGAGGTGATAGTATGGCAAAAGATAAGGAGCCACATGAACAGGACCCAATTAGTGAAGAAGAATTAGTTGAACTTGTACTCGAAGCACAACAAGAAGCATTAGAAAAGGCAAGACAAGAACGATTAGCAAGACTTGAAGGAAAGCCAACAAAACCTAAACGAAAACCTCCTTTCACAAGATTTATTGCTTGGCTAATATCACTTATGTTAGCTTTCAGCACAATCGCAGTATTTTTTGAGATCTTTTCGATTCCAGCTGTGGAGTTTATTAAGAAATCTACAACCCTCTCTTTCCAGAGTGATATTCAATCCTATAAACAATCGGTTGTTCAAATATCAACACATGACAGTAAAGGAACAGGATTTTCAATCACGGAAGATGGACTGATTATCACGAATGCTCATGTAATAGAAGATGCTTTATCGCTTACTGTTTATTTTCCTGAGGCAGGTATATACGAAGCAGAAGTAATTGAAAGTTATCCTGAAATAGATACTGCTTTTTTAAAAGTAGACGGGATTGACCTTCCATATTTGGATTTAGCCGAATCTTATACTTTCACTTCTAATGAAGCAGTTTATTTTATTGGTAACCCTTTATTTTTTACAGGGATTGCAAATGAAGGCCTTATCCTCGGACCTAAGTTGCTTTCAGAGTGGGAAGATGACGTCTATATGATGGACGCGCCTGTCTATAAAGGCAATAGTGGTAGTCCAGTAATTACTAAGAGTGGTGAAGTAATCGGTGTAGTCTTTGCCACAATTGAAGATCAAAAATTTGGGCATGTAGGATTGTTTGTTCCAATAGATTTAGTCCATGAGAAATTGGATGATTTTGATTATATTAAATAAGTAGAAAAGAGTACGTCGACAAATTTACGACGTACTCTTTTTAGATGGGTTGTTACCTTTATATTCAGGGATTCGCACGTAAATTATATGAAATCGCACGTATTTTGGGCAATACCGCACATAAAATTGAAAAACTCGCACGTAAATAAATCTATTCCGCACGTAAACAACTTAAACCAGTTTATTTACTTAACTTAAATTCTTCAGCCAGTAGTCGGTAGACATTAAGACGCATTTCTTGTGAATGCGGAATTGTACATATCATGGCTTCATCAAAACCATAGATTTCTTGTTCCTGTCTTAGGTAATCGCCTACTTCTTTCGCTGTACCTATAATATTTAATTGTCGATTTTCTTCTAGCCACATTTTATCCATCTCAGTCAATGGATAATCTTGCGCCTCTTCAGGTGTTAGTCGAGGTGGATTTGCTTGCCCGCGCATAAATAACATACGTGAAATATTTGCAGGTAATGCTTCGTACTCAGCTTCCTCTCTAGTCTCCCCCACTGTCACAAAATAGGAAACTATAATTTCTGGCTTTTCCATAAATGATGATGGTACAAAACTTTGACGATACGCATCAAACACAGATTTATTCATTTGACCGTTAAAAAATTGTGCATAAGAATATCCTAGCCCTCTTCTCCCAGTTTGTATAGCGCTATTCCCACTAGAACCTAACAACCATGCTTCTGGCAATACAATGTCAGTTGGATTTGCTATCACACTTCTGAAATACGGTTCCTCAGGATGCTCTTCTTTAATGAATTTTAAAGAAGCGTCAATTTTTTCATATATATTATCCACTTCTGGTCTACGTCCATCTGCTAATGCATACATGGCATAGTGGTCACCACCAGGAGCGCGGCCAATTCCGTAATCAATTCTACCTGGAGCAAGAGCACTTAATGTTTTAAAGTTCTCAGCTACTTTATATGGGGAATAGTGCATAATCATCGTGCCACCAGTACCCACACGAATACGATTTGTTTTCGCCGCAATATAAGCTGCTGTTATCTCAGGTGCTGAACTAGCATAACCATTTGTATTATGGTGTTCCGCCATCCATATTCGTTCATATCCAAGACGTTCTGTCTCAACAGCTAATTCCACCGCTTTCGCTAATGCATCTTGAGCATTGTTCCCTTTTGTAATCGGTGCTTGATCTAACACACTTAATTTCATGATATGAACTCCCCCTTTATATAATTATCCACCATTTATCTAAAACAATTGATACGAGTTATTCTCGAATTCAATCTATTGTAACGAACTATTCAATGCCATTTCCACTATACTGACTTAATGTTTCTTCACTGTGTTCATAATTCAAGGTTTATACCTTTCGACAAAATAAAGTTTATCCATTCTATTATCTTTAATCAGTGAGTTTGTCAACTTAGGTTATGAGAAGTAAGATATCTACCCGTACAATCATATAGCTTTGACACAGAAAATAATCTATCTTTTCAATACGGCATTCTTTTAAATATAAAAGCGAGAGGAACAATAACTTTCCTCTCGCTTTTTATATACCCCAATCACTCTGTAAAATACCTTTAATGTGCTTTAAGTTTTCATAGCCAATGGTCAGGGAGATTCTGTTTTCTAATTGAAGCACTAGCTCCTCGTTTTTATCGCAACATTGCTTACCTAACTTAGTTAAACATATACATTTGTCTCTTTTACTATGATCTGAATTACTAACTTCCACTAAACCTTTTGCTTGTAAACTTTTAATATTTTTATGAGTTGCTTGTCGTGTAATAGTAACGTTCTTAGAGACATCTGATATAGTTGGTTTTTGGCCATATATTTTGTACATAATGTACCATTCCGTTTGGGAGATTTTTATATCGCTTTGTTCATCCCACATCATTTCAGTGACTTGACGCAAATGTCGGTGTTTTTCATTCATTAAATTAACTAATCCAAGGCTATTTAGATCACTCAACACGGCACCCTCTTCTACCACTATTTTTTAATTTTAATATAGAAGAGCTTACCGTCATTGTCAACCAAATTGACAAAATAGCTTTTTCGTGATATATTTGTATTGTAAACTTGGTTGACGATAATATTGAATAGGTGGCGACCGTATGTATAATGTTGGGGATTTAATAATGTATGCTTCGCATGGAATATGTGAGATTGACGATATTACAGAAAAGAATTTTTCAAACCAATCAAAAACGTATTATGTGATGCATCCTTTGAATAACAATCAGCTAGTAATCAATGTTCCAATTCACAGTGAAAAAATTAATATTCAAGACGTTGTTAATAAGGAAACCGCTCAAAGAATTATCAACTCCTTTAAACAACCCGGTGTGGAATGGATCGAAAAGAATAACCATCGTATTCATATATACTCAGAAGCTATCAAAAAAGGTGACCGATTTGAAATAGCAAAAATCGTAAACACTTTAATGTTTAAACAACATCAGGATGACTTAATTGGTAAAAAATATGGTTCTCAAGACATGAAGTTATTAACAACTATTCAAAACATACTGTTCTCAGAACTTGCAATTTCACTAGAAACATCTAGTGATGATATCTACAACCGTGTTGAAGAATGTTTAAACGAACAATTCTAGTAATCAATTAAAGCTGCTCGTAAGCTTAAACATAAAAGAAGGAAACTTTTCAATTTCTTAACTTGAAAAGTTTCCTTCTTTATTATTTTATATTCATAATTAAATAGTTTATTATTAACCCAATCGATAGTAAGAAACTGAATAATGTATTAGTAATTGCTGTTGATTTCATCGCTACTCGCATAAGTTGAGGTTCCTTGGCACCTTTTTGGAATGCTCTAATCGCCGAAATTGGTTTCGGTATACTTAATAGTACAATTAATGTCCAAGGACTTAAATCACCTAACATGATCAAAATAAGTATCCATAAATAAGCAATGAAAAATGAATTCGCTAACGCCATAATTGCGTTATGTCTACCTAATAGAATAGCAAGCGTTTTTCTTCCACCCCTCGTATCCTCTTGTATATCACGAATATTATTAGACATATTAATTGCTCCAACTAGAATCATAGCTGGAATCGAAATCATAAAACTTAAAAGTGTTACTGTATTTGTTTGGATAAAATATGAGATTAGGACAAAACCTGAACCCATTAAAGCACCAGCGAATAGCTCTCCAAATGGTGTATACGCAATAGGAAGTGGCCCACCTGTATACAAATAACCAATAGCCATACCGAATAATCCTACCGCTACTAACCACCAGCTACTATTAGCACAAATATATACACCAATAATTGCAGCAAGTATATATAATAAAATAGCGACTGTCATAACATTTTTCGGCTTCAAACCATGTCGAACAATTCCTCCGCCAATTCCGACAGAATCTACTGTATCTAGGCCTCGTTTGAAATCATAATATTCATTAAATAAATTTGTAGCAATTTGTAATGCGAGACAAGCAATCATCATTGCTGCAAATAATAACCAGTCAATTTGTGTATCATACATTGCTATGACCGTACCTAGTATAACTGGCGCAAATGTTGCAGTTAATGTATGCGGTCGTGTCATTTTCCACATTAATTTTACAGCACTCAATTCCTTTTGATTTTCCATTAATTTATTCAACTTCCCTATATTAAATTTATTTAATCTACTATGTTTTGAAATGAAATGAAATCAATCACTCTAAATCATTATTAATATCATTCTCTTATTCCATCCATACATTATAACAAATTCTAATCGAAGTGGTAGTTTGAAATGTTTACACGATTAATATAAAAAGCCTACAAAAGTTTGTAGACTTCTTTTCATTCGTTTTATACATTTTCACTACTATATACAAAATAATCAATTTGTGTTGATTTCAGATAACCTGCTTTTTCGTAAACTGCTAAAGCACGTTCATTTTCAATTTCGACATCTAGCATGACAAACTTTTCACCATGTCGTAATGCGAAATCCCTTGACCAGTTTAATAAGGCAGTACCAATACCTTGGCCTTGCACTTCAGGATGTACAGCAAGAGCTGTTACCCACTGAACTTCGCCTTCTTTAGTAGTCGTCATTGTCCCTACTACTTTGCCCTTTAACTCTGCTATCCACATAATACTTCCTTCTGTTGTCGTATTATGCTCGATTAAGTCTAATGATTCTTCTCGTAAATCACCGAAGGTTTCACTAAAAATACGAACCAATGCATTTTTATCTTGTTCCGAATACTGCCTTATATGTATATGTTCTTCCAGATTGATTACTTCTGCAGAAGCTTCAAATGTTGCTTCTGAAAAACTATATTTAAAACCGAAACGTTCTAAAAATTTTCTTCCGTAGGTACTGTTTTCATGGACAAGCGCTAACTCTCCTTCTGCTTCACGATCATACAGACCCTCATGTAATACTTTAAAAAGCGCTGTTCCTATCCCGATTTGTCGATACATAGGCGAAACTACTAAAGACCATTCAAATGTATTTAAGCCCATCACATCTATGGCGCTAGCAACTCCAACTAACTGATTTAATACGTCATCATACGCTAATATGAAAAACCCATTCGTATATAACTCTGATGACTCACGGAGATTCATTAGGGCATTATAGTTACACCCGTCTACTTTCCCTGCTTCTTCACATAAAGTCTTAACTTCATCGTAAGTATCGATGTCTATTGGAAATGATGCTTTGATAATAGAAAAATTCATGATTAAACTCCAATTCATTATCATATACGCTTTTGCGCATTTTTTAATAAGATTTTAGGGTATCTTAGAAATCAATATTTCTAGACACCCTCATCTATCTATTGATATTTACAATTTTAGAATTACATAGACTTTCGTGCAACCACGAATTTTTGTTTTGTTTACTATAAAATTCACTTATTCCCTAAAACTATCTGTTTGTTCCAACATTTTCGCATAGAACCCACCAAGTTGAATCAGCTCTTGTTGGGTACCTGATTCAACTAGCTGCCCGTTATTCATAACAAATACAAGGTCAGCGTGGCGTATTGTATTTAAACGATGGGCAATTACAAAACTCGTTCTTCCTTTCATTAACAATTCGAGTGCTTGTTGAATTTTCACTTCAGTAACGGTATCTATACTACTAGTTGCCTCATCTAGCAAAAGAATAACAGGATTTGCTACAAGTGCCCTTGCAATAGAAAGTAATTGCTTTTGACCATGGGAAATCTCACTACCATCACTTGCGAGTATGGTTTCATAACCGTTTGGTAATTTCGAAATAAACTCGTGGGCGTTTGCCTTTTTACATGCATCTATAATCTCTTCATCAGTAGCATCTAACTTACCATAACGGATATTTTCATATACAGACGCCTCAAACAAAAATGGGTCTTGTAAAACGAACGCCATTTGACTACGTATTGTTGCTTGTTTTAAATTACGAATATCCTTACCATCAAAAAGTATTTCCCCGTTTTCTATGTCATAAAAGCGTGCTATCAATTGCATAATTGTTGTTTTCCCAGCTCCAGTTTCCCCTACCAACGCAACCGTTTGCCCAGGTTTAACATGGAAGCTAACACCTTTTAACGTTTCTTGTTCTTCACTCATTTCATATTTAAAATGAACATCTTTAAATTCTACTTCCCCTTTTAGCTTTGTATGCTCAGGCAGTTTACCTTCGTCTATTTCTTTTGTTTCATCCATGATAGAAAATACACGCTCAGCACCTGCAATAGCAGATAATACCGTATTAATTTGATTTGCTAAATCATTTAGTGGTCTTGTAAATTGTCTAGCATATTCTGTAAAGATTACAATAATCCCAATTGACAAGAGTCCGTTAAATGCTAAAATTCCACCAATACCAGCCACAATTGCAAAACTAATATTATTTAAGAAGTTCATCACTTTAGGAATATAACCCGAATATGTTAGTGCCCAAAATCCCGTTCTGCGCAGTCTAGCATTCTTTTCCCGGAAATCCTCAATTACGCGATCTTCTTGAGAAAAAGCTTTGATAATGGCCTGACCAGAGATTGTTTCTTCTATCATTCCGTTTAATGCTCCAACCGCTGCTTGTTGTTCTTTAAACAATTTTCCTGTTCGATTAGTAATCCAACGCATTGCGGTAAACATAAGTGGGATAATTAGCATCGTTAAGACTGTTAATAGCGGACTTAAGTACAGCATTACGATAACCGTACCAATTAAAGTGAGTAAGCTTGAAAACACTTGAATGAAAGAAGTATTTAAGGTCGCGCTAACCGTTTCGATATCATTTGTTGCCCGACTCATCAACTCTCCATGCTGTCTTTTGTCAAAAAATGAAACGGGTAATTTCATTAAATGATTAAACAGACCCGTTCTCATCTTATATATTGTTGACTGCGCTATACCAATCATCCAATAGTTTTGAAAAAACAAAGAAAGAGATAAGAAAATATATACTCCGATTAAACTTATAATTATTGGAGCCATATTTTGAAATTGACCTTTTAATATATACTGATCAATGATGGTTCCTATTAAAAGTGGTCCAATTAGCGATAAAGCCGAACTGATGACAACCATAAAGAATACGGTAATTAGCAAGAATCGTTGTTCATCGACAATTTTCCATATTCTTGATAAAGTACTTTTCCAATCGCTAGCTCGTGGACCTTTTTTCTTACTAGGCGTTCGTTGTAAATCTTCTTTTTTTAAGATAGGTTCGTATCCGAATGGTTTTCTTAAGAAATTCACCCTTCTTCACCTACCTGTTCTTCTTCTTGAGATCTTACAATCTGTTGATACCGGTTGCTTGTTTTTAGTAGTTCATCATGGGTACCATATGCATCTACTTTACCTTCATGTAACAATAAAATTTTATCTAATGTTTTCGCTGTTCTAACTTTTTGCGTAACCACTAACATAGTGGCGTTTTCACTTTCTAATGCAGCCCATAAAGCTGATTCCGTTTTTACATCTAACGCACTAGTGCTATCATCAAATAATAAAATACGAGATTTACTTATAAGTGCTCTTGCAATGGAAAGACGTTGTTTTTGTCCCCCAGATAAGTTAACACCCTTTTGACCTACTCTAGTTTCGTATTTATTCGGGAAACTCTCCACGGTCTCGTGTATTTGGGCGTGTTCTGCCGCTAAACGAACCTCAGAAACTAATGCATTTTGCTTTCCCCATTTTAAATTTTCGTTAATAGAACCCGTAAATAACAAGGATTTTTGTGGAACAAAGCCAATCATAGCCCTTAATTCGCCCATGTTCCAGTCGATAATATTACGCCCATTTACGAAAATCCTCCCTGCAGTCGGTTCATAAAACCTAGGAATTAAATTTAATAATGTCGTTTTACCTGATCCAGTTTCCCCCATAATAGCAAGCTTCTCACCTGGGTTTATTTCAAATGAAATATCTGACAACACTTGTAAACTTGAAGCTGGGTATGTAAATGAAACTTGTTCAAAGCGAATTGTACCTATTTTCTCAATAGGCGGTTTTTTGACCTCTTCCCTTTCACTAGTTGCAACCTCAAGTCCATCTTCATTGACGATTAATATTTCTTTCATTCGTTCTGCTGAAGACTTTGCACGAGCAAATGCAATGATAATAAAGGCAAACATTGTAAAGTTCCCTGTAATACGCATTGCATAGTTAATTATGGCTACTAATTCTCCTACTTGCGCATTTCCCATACTAACTTCATTTGACCCAAACCAAATTACTGCTAGTAAACTTAAATTCATAATTAATAGAAGTGCTGGCATAATAATTTCCATTATTCTAAGCGCTTTTGTTGTATCTAGTTTCAAAGAGTCTGCCACTTGTTGGAATCGACTAGACTCATATTCATTTCGCATATATGCCTTTACTAATCGAATGGCTTGTAAACATTCTTGTAAAACACGATTCACTCGATCAAGTCGCCATTGTACTTGAGAGAAATAAGTGATCCCTTTTTTGACCATAAAGTACAAAAAGCCAATTACGATGGGGGCTCCAACGAGTAAAAATAGAGCAACTTTTGGATTAATTAAAAAAGCCATCAGCAAGCTTAAAAATGACGCTAATGGCGCTCTAATCATAATTCGCAAGCTCATAAACAGAACGTTCTGCACTTGTGTTACATCATTGGTTAATCTTGTAATCAACCCAGATGTAGGAAACTTTAAATAAGTAGCCATCGTAAACGCTTGAATTTTTGTAAATAAGACATTCCTCAAATCGTAAGCAAAACTATAGGCAACATGTGAGGAGAAATAAGAATTTGTAACCCCGCATATAAGAGCTATAATTGCTAAAACAACTAACACTATCCCCCAAAAAACAATCGTATTAAAATCATTGACAACAATTCCATCATCAATTACCTTGGCTATAATTAGCGGTTGAACAATCTCAACAGTTAATTCTATCAGCATTAATATAAAGGCAATTAATGCAGGTAACCAATAAGGCTTTACATAAGAATATACTGTCTTCACACTTACCCCCTAAACACCCCGTAAGAAGCCCCTAGTTCTTACCTTAATATCTATCTATAAAAATTAAAAAATAATTGTTCTATTAGTATAAAACAATGTGACAAAATATTCACACTTTTCTATATACCGATTCTTAGTCGGCGTTTCTTCCTTTTCTTTTCACAAAAGTTACACTAAAAGATTATTAGCTCAAAGAATCAATTTTTTAATATATATTAAAATTTTTACACTCGCATTAGTACTAATGTCTTGTTTTTATAGGCAACCAATTATATTTTAAAAGAATCATAATGACTATATATCGAATTAAATTTATAATAAAAATAAATAATTCTTCTCAAGGGAGACATAAAGTAATGGACCTTGTAAATATAAATAATCATTATATCGATGAACAACTAATATTAAATTCTCCATTCCCTTCATTTCTACTAAACAAGCAAAATCGCGTACTGATGTGGAATCATTTATGTGAGGATGTATTTCAATATTCATTCAATGAATTTAAAAATAACAATAATATACAATCTACTTTACTATCTACATTATCAGAGCAATCTTGGCATCTAATTATGGATGGACAAGATACGCTAAGATTTGAAAATACAAAACTATTAGATCAGAATGAACATTTTCTAGATTCCACAATTATTACTATTCCTACTCGTTATAAGGGAGAAGTTTGTACTTTCGTTATTTGTTTAGTAAACGACCAAGTGAAAATAGTGAACACTTCTAATTCTATGCAAGAGTTAATCGACTTAAAAGAGGGTATAGCTTCTACATTTATGCTCGTTACAATTGATAGTGAAGGTTTTATTATTAATTGCAATCAGAAGTTCTTAACGACAAGTCATTGGACGCCTAAAAGAGTGATTGGGAAAACATTTTGGCAACTATTCCCTGACACTAATGAAAATAACGAAGTGTCTGAGCAAATTTGGAAGACTCTTACATTAGGTAACATTTGGCAAGGGGAGGTTGAAAAGATATCCAAAGATGGTATACCTTATTGGGTACATTTGACTGCTATCCCTACATATTCATCCGAAGAAAAGTGTTTTCAATATACGTTGCTTTCGAGAGATATAACAAATGACAAAATATTAAAGGATAATCTTGAGAAAATTGCATATGTTGACCCAGAAACTGGGTTGATGAATAGCTTTCGTTTAGAACAAGTTGTAAATGAAATGATTGAAGA
>JAPSJC010000079.1 GCA_031178355.1 Ureibacillus sp. | reverse complement strand
TTATTCTCATAAAATTTCACCTCTTGAGGGTACTTAATAGTCCACCTCCGCTTAGGTATCCTTATCCTTAAAAAGAAAAGTTAAAAGCGGTACCTAGAGTTTCAAGCGAACTAATAGGTACCACTTTTTTTTTTATTTTTTAATAGTTTAGTAGAACCACCCTACAATAACAAACACAGCCCTGCATTAGAGTTAAAATGCCAGAAGGAATTAAATCTTCGGTACCTGACTGGATTTGATTGTCGATTTCTTCAATGATTGACATTGCTTCTTTTGAGTTCGATTTACATCCAAAATAATCATCATTTTCATTGTTTGACGATTATTAGACATATACATATCTAAACTTTATTGAAACTCTAATAAGACACCGAACTATTTATAGTGATTAAATAAACCTACAACGGTAGGTTAAAATATACAGTCCCAAAAATGAGCATCTCTATTTTCCAATGAGATGCTCGATTACTTTTGTACTCTTTTTGTAGATTGTAGTATCCCTAATTCCTCACGATATTTCGCTACAGTGCGCCGTGCAATTTGAATCCCTTCTGATAATAGTACATTCGCAATCTTTTGATCAGAAATAGGCTTCTTAGGATTTTCTTGTTGGATAATGGATTTAATTTTAGCTTTAATTTGTATTGTTGATTCTACGGTCCCATTATTCATTTTAAGTCCACGCATAAATAAACTTTTTAATGGGAAAGTTCCTTTAGGGGTCTGAATAAATTTATTACTTATCGCTCTACTTACTGTTGACTCATGAAGTCCTAAAATACTAGAGATATCTTTCAGCCTTAGTGGTTTTAATGCTATTATTCCCCTATGAATAAATTCAGTTTGATAGTTAATGATTAGTTTTGTTACTTTATATAAAGTTTCATGACGCTGCTCAAGTCCCTTCATTAGAAGGAGCGCATCCGATAACATTTCTTTATAGTAGGGGTGCGTTTCTTTATTTGCCATCAGTAATTCCTTATAAAAGGAATTAATCGACACTTTAGGTATATAAATATCATTTATTCGAACAATGTATTCACCTTGAAACTCCTCAACAATTATATCTGGAATAATATATTCTGTATTCGTAGTTTCGATTTCAATAATAGGATAGGGTTGCAACGTTTGTATGATAGAAAAAATCCGTTGTACATCTTCTATTGTTATATGATATTTGTGGGCAAGTTGCTGAAATTTACGATCTGCTAACTCCTCTAAATGACGTTCTACAAATGTAATCGTTAACTTTGGTACATCTTTCATTCTAACTAACTGTAACACTAAACATTCTCTTAAGTCCCTAGCACCGATTCCTACCGGCTCTAATGATTGAAGCACTTTAAGTAAGCTTTCACATGTCGTTATTGGTAATTGAAAATAGTCAGAAACTACTTTCATATCACATTCTAAATAACCCCTATTGTTTATACTACGAATGTAATACATAATCACTTCTCTATCGGCCATCGATAATTCCTTTACTAACGATAGTTGTTCCATTAAATAGGTTTCTATAGATTCATTGATGCTGGCAAATTGATTCACCACATCAAAAGATTCGGTGGTCCCCTTAGTAAAAGAGTCTGCAACTCCTTTGTCGTAATGAAGTCGTGCCAATTCAATTGCTTCACTATGATGACTAGTTGTAATTTCAATTAGCGGATTACTAGTTGAAACTTCTTTTACATAGTCTTCTAGTTCTTGCATTGAATATTTTAAGATATCTAGCGACTGTTTTAAAACTGGTGTTAATAAATACTTTGCTTCTAGTTTTTGTTGTAGATTCATTATTTGCTTCACAAATACACCCCCTTTATTTACTTTATTCAAACTACCTTATATGTTTTACTTTTGTGCTTTAATTCCTAATCTTTTCATTCGATATTGGAGGCTTTGTCTACTAATTCCTAATGCTTGTGCCGTGTTCGTAATATGTTGACCATTTTTCTTTAACGCTAGTTCAATATATTGCTTTTCGAACAGCTCAAGTTGGTTGTGTAAATTTGAATCAAGATGAGTTAATACAGATTCCATTAACGCATGGTTTATTGGGGTAGCTTCATTTTTCCTCTTCTGTCTATATTGGTAAGGTAAGTGATGCAACTCAATAAATTGCTCATGGTTTATGAGATTCATAGATGCTTCAATTACATGTTCCAACTCACGAACATTTCCTGGCCAATTATGTGATTGGAACAACGCTAAAACCTCTTCTGATATTCCTGCTACATTCAAATTAAATAATTCATTATATTTTTTTATGAATTCTTTAACTAAAAGTGAAATATCCTCCATACGCTCACGTAACGGCGGGATTAATAAGTTCACTACAGCTAGTCGATAGTATAAATCCTTTCTTAACCGATTGTTAGCAACTGCATCAATGGGATCCTCATTAACAGTTGCAATTACCCGAACATCTATAGATATTTCTTTGGAACCCCCAATTCTTCGAACCTTTCTTTCTTGTAAAACACGTAATAATTTGGCCTGTAATGCTAAATTTAAAGAGTTTAATTCATCCAGTAATAGCGTTCCACCTTGAGCCTGTTCAAATAAACCAGGGCTATCTATTGAACCTGTAAATGCTCCTTTTGTTGTGCCAAATAATATTCCCTCAATTAAAGAATCGGGTAAGGCAGCACAGTTCTGTGATATGTATGGTCCATGTACTCGGTCACTATCTGCATGAATACTTTGAGCAAATAATTCTTTCCCAGTACCAGTTTCACCGATTATAAGTACATTTGAGTTTGTTCTAGTTGCTCGCTTAGCTAAGCTAATCACTTCTATAAGCTCGTTACTCTCACCTATGATTTGCTGGAAAGTAAAATCAGTTTTGGACTGCCTAACTTTATGACGCATTAATCGTTCTATTTTTGTTACATCTGTTGCTATTTCTACAGCAGCTAATATCCTCTCGTTAACCACTAATGGAAATGTATTATTTACAGTAGTAATTTCAATGCCACGATTATTAAAATATGTTTGTTTTACATTAACAATTTCAGTACCTGATTCTAGTGATTGAAGCAATGTACTACTTTGGTTATCCTGAAACTTAAAAACATCTCGCACATTCTTATGCAACACATCTTCTTTGTCCATTGCCTCCATATCACGCATTTTATTATTATAAATAATCGTTTTTCCTTCATAGTCCACTGCATGAATTCCTACGCTTACTTTTTCAATGATTTCTTCATAAAGCTTATTCATAATTTCTTTATAATTCATACTCATACTTAACACCTCAGACTTATCATATCGCAAAATTTTTTGGCGGTATATCAGAAAATTTAAATTTTTTTGCGCAAAATATTTCGTCTCCCCTGTTCTCAAAATGGTTAATACTTGATTATATACTTGGCATGGAAATTGCTATTTATATTTATGTAAAACAAAACATGATTGAATTTAAGCGAATTTTATTTATGTTTTAATTATTTCACATTATATTGTGGAACTATAGAGGGGCCAGGTTTTTTGTTCGCTATCACATATTTAAATAGTGGGAGGAATTTATCATGTCTAACAAGACTGAAATCATTATTGAAAAAACTAAAAAATACGGTGCACACAATTATCATCCACTTCCAATTGTAGTATCTGAAGCGGAAGGTGTTTGGGTAAAAGATCCCGAAGGTAACAAATACATGGATATGCTTTCTGCATACTCCGCTGTTAACCAAGGCCACCGTCATCCAAAAATTATTCAAGCTTTAAAAGATCAGGCTGATCGTGTTACATTAACTTCTCGTGCTTTTCATAATGATCAACTTGGACCTTGGTACGAAAAGTTAACAGAATTGACTGGTAAAAATATGATTTTACCGATGAATACAGGTGCAGAAGCTGTTGAGTCTGCAATTAAAGTGTCACGCCGTTGGGCTTATGAAATAAAAGGTGTTGAAGATAATAAAGCTGTAATAATTGGTTGTAATGGAAACTTTCATGGTCGTACAATGGGTGCTGTTTCTTTATCTTCTGAAGAAGATTATAAACGTGGGTTCGGACCAATGTTAGAAGGGTTTAAATTAATCCCTTATGGTGACATTGAAGCTCTAAAAGCTACGATTACTCCAAACACTGCAGCATTTATAATTGAGCCAATACAAGGTGAAGCTGGTATCGTGATTCCTCCAGAAGGATTTTTAAAACAGGCAGAACAGCTTTGTAAAGAAAATAACGTATTATTCATAATAGATGAAATACAAACAGGTCTTTCACGTACAGGTAAAATGTTTGCACATCAATGGGAAGACGTTACGCCAGATGTCATTATATTAGGTAAAGCTCTTGGCGGTGGTGTAATGCCGATTTCAGCAGTGTGTGCAAATAGTGAAATTCTAGGTGTATTAAACCCAGGTTCTCACGGTTCGACTTTCGGTGGTAATCCACTTGCTTGTGCAGTTTCTCTAGCATCTTTAGAAGTGCTAGAAGATGAAAATTTGACTGAGCGATCATTAGAACTAGGTAACTATTTCCAAGAACAATTACGGACTATTAACAATCCGTTGATTAAAGAAATTCGAGGCAAAGGATTATTTATCGGGATTGAATTAACTGAACCAGCACGTAAATATTGTGAAGAACTAATGGGCCTTGGCTTATTGTGTAAAGAAACTCATGATTTCGTTATCCGTTTTGCGCCTCCATTAATTATCTCTAAAGAAGAAATTGACTGGGCAATAGAAAGAATTAATAAAGTTTTCTCATAAAATTAGAGAGGTTATTCGGTCATTTGCCGTTTAACCTCTTTCTTCGTTTTTCACTAAAATACTATATAATAAAAGTAATGTATTAATAAAAGGAGTATTAAAATGATTAAATCTCTCTATGTTTCTGGTTATCGCCCTCATGAATTAGGCATTTTTAATGATAAACATCCAGGGGTCCCAATCATAAAAAAAGCCATTGAAAGTGAATTAAGAAAATTAATAGACGATGGTCTTGAATGGATTGTGATCAGTGGTGGTCAAGGTGTAGAAACGTGGGCAGCGGAAGTTGTTATTGAGTTAAAAAATGAATTCCCACATTTAAAATACTCAATTATCACCCCATTCTTAGAACAGGAGAAAAATTGGAATGAAGTGAAACAACAATACTATTCATACATCATAAGTAAAGCTGATTTTGTAACTAGCGTTACCAAAAGGCCATATGAAGCCCCATGGCAATTTTCCGAAAAAGATAAATTTATTATCCAAAATACAGATGCACTTTTATTAATCTATGATGAAGAAAATGAAGGTTCACCAAAATATTTGAAGCGATTAGCAGATAAATTTGCCGAAAATCATGCCTATGAAATTATTATTGTTAATGCTTATGACTTACAAATAATAGCGGAGGAACTAGCTCAATCCGATTGGTGAATTAACAATTTTAATATCTGATAAATAATAGTACAACAATTTTTACAAAATATTCTGACAATATGAAGGTGGATTTGTTATAATATTTGAAACGTAGGCTATTCTACATATGTAAAAGGAGTTGGTGTTATGGAAGAAATATTAATTGTTTCAGAATTAGAGCCTGTTCATGTATCCCATGAAACGTACAAGAGAGAATGCCGTTATACTCGAGGGATCCACATCCCATTAAATGACTTTTATGAAATTTTAGAATTGATGTCACATGATGTGAAATTATATTTTGAATTTCATAATCCAGGGAAACCTCTACAACGAGGTACTTTCTTAAATGGCTATTCTGGTTTAGCAAGATCAATCGAAAGTTTCTACGAAAATAAGAATTCTAGTGTTATTCCGATGATTAATAATGGTCAAGATTTTTATGTTAAAATTATTTAAATTATGAGGTGCTCTAAATTGGATACTCGCTTTGAACATCACTTGTTCCTGTAAAGCCATTTGCTTTCTTGAATAAGTGGTGTTTATTTTTTAGGATTTATTTGACAATACAATTGATAATGATTATCATTATCTATGAGAATGGATTTAGATCTGTACCCCCCTATCAAGTATTCGGTCTTTTTATTCTCAATAAAAGGGAGTCTTATTACACTTTTTCTTACAGCGTCTCCTTAAATGAATAGTGGCGTTATATAACGCATAAATGGCTGTAGCAATTGTATTGCTACAGCCTTATTACTAGATATTGTGTTCATTTTTGATGTATAACTAAAATATAACAATATAGAGGGGTTGAAAGAATGGATTATCGTATTGAAAAAGATACATTGGGTGAAGTTCGTGTACCTGCACATAAAATTTGGGGCGCTCAAACTCAACGAAGTAAAGAGAATTTCCAAATCGGTCAAGAAAAAATGCCTATTGAAATTATTCGTGCATTTACCATTCTAAAAAAGGCAGCCGCAATTACAAATAACAAATTAGGAAAATTATCTGAGACAAAAACTAACGCTATTGCAGCAGCGGCGGATGAAATCCTAAGTGGTAAATGGGATGATGAATTCCCTTTAGTTGTATGGCAAACTGGTAGCGGTACTCAATCTAATATGAATGTTAACGAGGTAATTGCTCACCGCGCAAATCAACTTCTTGAAGAACAAGGATCCCAAGAACGCATCCATCCAAATGATGATGTAAACAAATCCCAAAGCTCAAACGATACATTCCCAACTGCTCTCCATATAGCAGCAGTTGAGGCTATTGAAGATTATTTACTACCTAGACTTCTATTATTGAAAGATACATTAAAAGAAAAATCAGAAGCGTTTAAAGATATTATAAAAATTGGTCGTACTCACTTGCAAGATGCAACACCATTAACTCTTGGTCAAGAAATCAGTGGTTGGCATCATATGCTTGTCAAATCTGAAAAAATGATTAAAGTAACGACAGAATTTTTAAGAGAACTTGCCATTGGTGGTACAGCTGTCGGTACTGGGATCAATGCTCACCCGAAATTTGGTGACATGGTAGCAGAAGAAATCAGCAAGATTACAGGTAAACCTTTTGTTTCTGCTGAAAACAAATTTCATGCACTAACTAGTCACGATGAAATTGTCACTTCTCATGGAGCATTGAAAGCTCTTGCAGCAGACTTAATGAAAATTGCAAACGACGTACGTTGGTTAGCTAGCGGTCCGCGCAGTGGGATTGGTGAGATTACTATTCCTGAAAATGAACCTGGAAGTTCCATCATGCCAGGTAAAGTGAACCCTACTCAATCTGAAGCTCTGACGATGGTCGTGACTCAAGTTATCGGGAATGATGCAACAATTGCATTTGCAGCAAGCCAAGGTAACTTTGAATTAAACGTATTTAAACCAGTTATTATTTATAACTTCCTACAATCAGCTAGATTACTTGCTGATGCAATGAAATCATTTAATGATCATTGTGCGGTAGGCATTGAACCAAATACTGAGGTATTAGAGCGTAATTTAGAAAACTCATTAATGCTTGTGACAGCATTAAACCCCTATATCGGCTACGAAAATGCTGCTAAAATTGCAAAAAAAGCGCATAAAGAGGGAACTACTTTAAAAGAAGCTGCGCTAGCATTAAGTTTACTTACAGAAGAACAATTTGACCAATATATCGATCCAAGCAAAATGATCTATCCTAATGCCGAATAGGTATTCTTCAAAATAACCTATTATGTTTTGAAAAATAAAAAAAGACAAGTGAGAGAATTACTCCTCTCCTTGTCTTAAAATTTATTTTACAATATTTTCTCCAACTTCAGGCCAAATAGTGAAAAAGTGGTCCTGGGATGCTTCTTCAATTTCATGATATGCCCAGTGAGTTGTTGATACGTCTGGCCAATTAGGTTTAGTTATACCATATAGCGGACCTCTTTCAAAAATCCGATTTACCACTTTTGTAGCCTCTGCTCTAGACAAGTTATCATTAGGTTTAAATGTACCATCTGGATATCCAACTAGAATACCAATCTTTTTGTTTGCTTCGATTACACTAGTTGCCCAGTGGTTACTATTATCTTTAAATGTTCCGATTGATGTTTCCGTTACCTCAATTTTTTTAATTCTAGTAACAATCGTAGCCATCTCAGCGCGCGTAATTGGTGCATCAGGTCTAAATGTGCCATCTGGATATCCCACCATTAGCCCTTCATCTTCTATAAACTGAATTGCATTAGCTGCCCAATTGCTTACTTTTACATCTAGGTATGGGTTTGTTAATACTTTAACTGACTCATCATATCCTAAATTTCTAGCTAGCATAGCCGCCATCTGTCCACGTGTAACATTATTTTCTGGTTTAAACATTCCATCAGGATAACCTCTCATATAACCTTTATGGAAATCAACTTTTGGTTCTGGAGGTAGTGATGGTATTGGAACTGGTGCGCCACCATCTGTATTCGGTTGGTCAACTACCTGGAAAATTGTAAACGTACTAAATTTTGAGACTGTGAATTTTATTCCGACTGGTTGACCATTCGTATATATAATTTCACCATCTAATGGATCATTTCCTATTCTAACAATGCGTTCCTCATCGGAATGCTCAATTAAAACACGAAGATTATTCACCTGGTCTACCGGAATATTTAATCCATTTAAAGGTAAAATTACGTCCGTTGATATCTCTGTGTAATTGGTCACAATTTCCCTTGGGAAACCAATAATTCGATAGGTTTTATTCCCTGCTTCTTGCGCCATTAGATTTTCATGTTCGTTAATGACTCTTTGTTTAGCAGATTCTGTTCTTAACGGTACAATCCTGTAGAATAGATCGATTCCCCTACGAACGGCTTCCTGTAATGATTGTTCTGACAGTGAAATTGACCCTTCTGGAGTAGCAATCGTTAATGGTTCTTGTACCATTTGGCTAAGTGCATCCACTTGAATCTCAGCTGTAATTTCATCTGCAATAATATTCGAATCTTGGGGACTATCTGAAAAATCAATAACAACAGGATTCCCATTTTCATTTTCAATTGATTTACGAAGAATAAGTTTATCAATGTATTGGGTAACACCATTTCT
>JAPSJC010000078.1 GCA_031178355.1 Ureibacillus sp. | reverse complement strand
CTAAATTTAAATGCAATTTTTCTAATGATGTGCGGAAGAAATCCTTTCGTTCACGATTAACGCCGAAACGTAATCCTCGCTTTTTATTACGAGAATAGGCAATCGCTAAGTTTTCTTCAATTGTCATGGTTGGTGCTGTTCCTGCCATTGGATCTTGGAAAACACGGCCGATAAAATGAGAACGTTTAAATTCAGGGTACTTTGTTACTTCATTGCCATCAATTGTAATAGCGCCGAAATCTGGTGTTAACGCACCTGAAATCATGTTCAACATTGTTGACTTTCCTGCACCGTTACTACCAATCACGGTAACAAAATCTCCAGGTGCAAGATGTAAATTAATATTCTCTAACGCTACTTTTTCATCGGAAGTACCTTCATTAAAAATTTTATTAATTCCTTCTAATTTAAGCAAGGTCATTCCCTCCCTGTGTAGCTAACTCTCTTTGTTGTGCTAACCGTTCAATGCGACGCTTTTCTTTTCGCTTTTTCTCACGTTGCTTACTAATTACTTGAGGAATGACAAGGGCTAAAATGACAATGATTGCTGTAATTAACTTCATATCATGTGAATCTAACCAAGGAACACGTAAAGATAGTGCGTAAATGATTCGATAAATGATTGCACCAAAGACAACAGCCAGAGTAGCTCGGAAGATTGTTTTTGTACCAAAAATTGCTTCACCTATTATTACTGATGCTAAACCGACCACAATCATACCAATACCCATATTTACATCAGCAAACTTAGAGTATTGAGCGATTAAAGCTCCAGAAAATGCAACTAATGCGTTGGATAAGCCAAGTCCTAGTATGATATATGTATCTGTATTGGCAGAGAAGCTTCGAATCATCCTTTTGTTATCACCTGTTGCGCGAATCGCTAATCCAACTTCTGTTTTTAAGAACCAATCTGCAATCATCTTAATGATAAATGTAATGAGTAATACAATAAGAATCGTGCCCCATGTATTAGGAGCTGTATCGGAACCCAAAGATAGCACAAAGTTTGATAATGTATCATCAATTCCTAGTGAACTCCAAAAACTTTGGAATTGTGAAAAGATTGTTTCTTGACTTAATAATTGAATATTTGGTTTAACAATTGCATTTTCTGCAGATAACCCCATTATTCGAAGATTAATCGAATACAATGCAATCATCATTAAAATCCCCGAGAGTAGTGGATTGATTTTCCCCTTAGTGTGTAATAGACCCGTCAAACATCCAGCAATAAATCCAGCAACGATTGCTGTTAATGTAGCTAGAATCGGGTGGTAGCCTAAAACAACCATCATTGCTGCTGTTGCTGCTCCCGTTACAAAGCTTCCGTCAACCGTTAAATCTGGAAAATCTAACACTCGGAATGTTAAATACACTCCGAGTGCCATAATTGCATAGATGATTCCTTGCTCGACTGAACCGAAGATTGATATAAACATGTTGAATCATCTCCTTGCTTATTAATTATGGTTTTTTCTAGTTGTTATGTTCTTTTCCGTTAACCAAATGGCGTGAATCACCAATGTTTTATTACTCAATTACTTCTGCATTCCATGAATCTTTAATTTCAAGACCAATTGTTTCAGCTGTTGTCTTATTAACAACTAACTTTAAGTTTGCTGGATATGCTGCCGGAATATCAGAAGGTTTTGCTTCACCTTTTAAAATCTTTACAGCCATTTCACCTGCTTCATAACCAATATCATAGTAAGAGAAACCGTATGCAGCTAAACCGCCACCAGCTACAGAATCTAATTCACCAACTATTAATGGAAGTTTGTTCGTATTCGCAACGTCAATTACAGAAGCTAGTGCTGATACAACTGTGTTATCAGTAATAATATAGATTGCATCGACTTTTCCTAGTAAAGATTCTGCTGCTTGTTTTACTTCTGCAGAAGTAGAAACCGAAGCCTCAACTAGTTCGCCACCTTTTTCCTCAAGTAACGATTTTACTTGCTCTACTTGAACGACAGAGTTCTGTTCACCCGTATTATAAACTGTACCTACTCTTGTTACCCCTAATTCATCAACAATAAAATTAATAGTACTTGCAATAGTTTCCGGATGTAAGTCAACTGTCCCAGTAACATTTCCGCCAGGAGCTTCCATTGAATCGATTAACTCAGCAGCCATCGGATCAGTTACTGAAGTAAATATAATTGGAATTTCCTCTGTTGCACTTTTTGCAGCTTGAGCAGATGGTGTTGAGTTGGCAAAAATTAAATCCACATTTTGACCTACTAAGTTTTGAGCAATTGTTACATTCATCGTTTGATCGTTTTGTGCGTTGTTATCTTCAAACTGAACGTCCAATCCTGAATCTTTAATTGCATCTTTAAATCCTTGCGTAGCAGCATCTAAAGATGGGTGTTCTACTATTTGTGTAATACCAATTTTATAAGAAGTTTTTTCCTCTGATGTTTCTCCCGCATTCGAACCCGTTGTATTATCTGCTGGTTCGTTTGAAGAGCCATTACTATTCCCAGTACCACAAGCAGCAAGAAGTAAGATTAGTCCGAATAATAAAAATGATAATTTCTTCATTTCTGTTCCCCCGTTTGTTTCAATTATTCCTCACATTATTTTAATAAATTATATTTTTTCGAAAATTCTAAACTTGTGAGTTTATCGATATCTTACAACCCCATAGATTGATAGTCAATAACATTCAGAATGCTCAGCGTCCGCTTATTATCTCAATATTACACTTTTTTTACTAATTCAACGCTTTAAAGTGCTGAATTAACGCGTTTTCAACTAAAAAATTACTTTTCGAAAATAATTTAATTTTTTATTAAATTAGTCACAGATAAATGTAAAAATTTAACATCCGACATTGATTATTTTAACTAAATTGAACTAACTATACTTTCCTGTTAATATACTAAATTGTGCGTTTTCTTTCTTAGGTAAATTTAGTACCTATTACAACCTTCAACGGAGAATCGTTATCGTTAAAATACATCATCAATACGCGCACCGTGGTTCGAAACCATCCCACGAAAAAAAACTAAGGAGAGATGTATATGAAAGTTAAATTTATTGCAAAAACAGGAATTATTGCAGCTCTTTATGTTGCCGTTACCCTTTTAGTTGCTCCATTCGGATTTACAGAAATTCAATTCCGCGTTTCTGAGATGTTTAACCATTTGGTTGCTTTTAGCCCAAGCTTTATGCCGAGTATTGTCATTGGTGTATTTATAGCGAATTTATTTTCCCCACTTGGCGTGTACGATTTAGTGTTCGGTGTCGCGCATTCAATTATCACTCTTACAATCTTTATTTTAATTTGTAAGTTTGTGAAGAACATTTGGGCACGCTTAATCATTAATTCATTCTTATTCACATTTACAATGTCCATCATTGCGTTTGAGTTACATTTAGCATTTGATATACCTTGGACTTTATTTATATGGACTTGGTTTACTTGTGCAGTTGGTGAATTTGTTGTATTAGCAGTAGGGGCACCAATTATGTACCTCTTAAATAAACGTTTAAAGTTAAAAGACTTCATATAATGTTTTAACCGGTAGGCTCGGGTCCTATCGGTTTTTTGTTTAACCACTTATTCATATACTCCGACTTTTCAGAATACATTGACAAAGAATTGTTTTAAGACTACAATACTACTTAACTAATTGTTCGGATACGGAGAAAGGTTGCGGTAGCGCAACCACCGTTTGAGCAGAGCTAAGACTTCGAGTTTAGATGAGAATAGCCGAGTAAAATTGATGAATAAGAATAGTAACGAAATTCGTATGGTTTAGAGAGCTAGTGGGTGGTGTGAACTAGTGCATACCTTTCGTGAATGGGTCTTATGAGAGCAGCTGGCGGAAGTCGCTGACGTTTTTCCTACGTTATCAGGAAGTGTTGGTTTAGCTTGAAGCTAAGTAACACGCCAAGGTGGAAGTAATGATTTTACTTCAACAGAGGTGGCAACGCGATATCAATCGTCCTCTGCAAAAGGGTTTTCCTTTTGTAGTGGACTTTTTTTATTTTCATCTAAACTCCTTATCAAACTTTAGGAGGATGTACGATATGCCAATTCAAGAATTTACAAATCGAGTAAGTAAAGGTGAAAACCTACCATATGTAGAGATGATTCAGGCAGTTGAACTTCTATTGAATGAAGAAACGCCAAAAGATGAAATTGCAGATTTCCTTATTTCGTTAAGTATGAAGGGTGAAACTGCACAGGAAATTGCTGCACTTGCAACTGTGATGAAATCCAATGCATTACAACTCCCTATCCCTGCAGGTAAGTATATTGATAATTGCGGTACAGGTGGAGATGGTTTAAAAAGCTTTAATATTAGCACAACTTCAGCCTTTGTATTGGCTTCAGCTGGAGTTACTATTGCAAAACATGGGAATCGAAAAATATCGAGTGCATCAGGAAGTTCAGATGTTTTACAGGCATTAGGCATTCATACTGATTTTACGATCAATGATACAGCCGACCTTTTACAACGAGAAGGAATCACTTTCCTTTACGCTCCGAATGTTCATCCAAAACTAAAACGTATTGGAGAAATTCGCCGTGCAATTGGGAAGCCTACTATTTTTAACATGACTGGTCCCCTAACAAATCCAGTAGATTTAAAAACTCAGCTTGTAGGTATAAACCGACCTGAGTTTGTTACAGAGTATGCCGAAGTATTAAATATTTTAGGACGTGAGCGTGCAGTTGTTGTTTCAGGAACTCAAGGTATGGATGAAGCTTCTTTAAGTAACGACAATCAATTTGCGTTACTAGAAAACGGCGAAGTTACACCGTTTCAACTTCGTATAGAAGATTTAGGGCTCTCCCCCGTTCCAGTAACTGCTTTACGTGGTGGTACGCCCGATGAGAATGCAGTGATTTTAAAAGACTTATTAAATGGTAAACAAAGTGCTTATTTTGATGCGGTTCTACTCAATTCAGCTATTGGCTTCTTTGCGTACGGTACTGTTGATCGCATTGAAGACGGCGTTGAATTAGCACGAGAATCAATCCTTTCCGGTCGTGCATTAACAAAATTACAATCGATTATAGAATACAGCGAAGCAATCTTAAAGGAGCGAGTAGCACAATGACCATTCTACAAAAAATTATTGATTACAAAGAATCGTTAATTCCTACATTACTAGCGAATAAACCCCAGTTTGACGTAGTAGAAAAGGTTCGTCCCTCTTTATATAACGAATTGCGTAAATCTGACACACTTCAGGTAATCTCTGAAATGAAGCGTGCTTCTCCTTCAAAAGGATTAATTAATGAAGGAGCAAACCCAATTGAACAAGCGAAAAAATATGAATCCGCAGGTGCCGTTTGTATTTCTGTCTTAACTGAAGATAAATTCTTCAAAGGATCTTACCAAGATTTAACGGATATTGCGAATACCGTAGATATCCCTATTTTGAATAAAGACTTCATCATTCACGAAGTACAAATCGACTATGCAAAAGCAGCAGGTGCTTCCGTTATTTTATTAATCGTTGCTGCTCTTTCAGATGAAAAGCTAAAAGCATTCTACGACTATGCAACTAATTTAGGACTGGATGTTTTGGTTGAAGTTCATAACGAAGAAGAACTTGATCGTGCGCTAGCAATTCATCCAAAAATTCTCGGTGTTAACAACCGTGATTTAAAAACATTTAACCTTGATTTAATTCAAACAGAAAAACTTGCTGAAAAAATGAATGTCTACTCTGATATAGCCTTTATAAGTGAAAGTGGCATTTGGACTAGTGAAGATGCTAGACGCGTGGCACGTGTTGGCGCTCGCGGCGTTTTAGTTGGTGAATCATTAATGAGAAGTGGAAATGTGGAAGAAGCATTAAAATCACTACAAGTTTCCCTTCCAACAAAGGTTGTGAAGTAATTGGTAAAAGTTAAAATTTGTGGACTTAAAGAAGTGGAACATGTGCAAACCGCAGTCATCGCAGGTGCAAGCTTCATAGGTTTTATGTTTGCCCCAAGTAAACGGCAAATTACAATTGAACACGCTGCTGAGCTTGCGAAATTTGTTCCACCACATGTTAAAAAAGTAGGTGTTTTTGTTAATCCAACCGAAGAACAAGTGCACGAGGCTGTTGAAAAGGTTGCTCTTGATTACGTTCAATATCATGGAAATGAAAGTACGCATTTCATAAAGAAACTTGGCTACCCTTCAATCAAGGCGTTTTCAATCCGTGGATATGAAGATGTAGAGAAAGCAAGCAAATATCATGTAGATTACTATTTATTCGACGCTCCAGGAACTGATTTTGCAGGTGGTAGTGGCCATGTATTTGATTGGTCTTTACTCGATCAACTTTCCATCTCAAAAGATCGCGTAATTTTAGCTGGTGGTTTAAATAGTAGTAACGTCCAACAAGCGATTGAACAAGTAGCACCAATGGGTGTAGACGTTTCAAGTGGTGTAGAACGTGATGGTTCTAAGGATTCTCATTTAATAAGACAATTTATAGAAGTAGCTAACCAAAAAGGGAGTGTATATAAATGACAACGACAACAAAAGGACGCTTTGGCCGTTTCGGAGGACAATTCGTTCCTGAGACATTAATGACTGCATTACAAGAGCTTGAAGAAGCTTACGACAAGTACAAAGACGATGAAGCTTTCCAAAGTGAACTTAGCTATTACTTAAAAAATTACGTCGGTCGAGAAACACCACTTTATTTTGCAGAGCGACTTACAGCGCAATTCGGTGGTCCAAAAATCTACTTAAAACGTGAAGATTTAAATCATACTGGTGCACACAAAATTAACAACGCTTTAGGTCAGGCACTTCTTGCAAAACGTATGGGCAAGAAAAAAATCGTTGCCGAAACTGGTGCTGGTCAACACGGTGTTGCAACAGCTACCGCATGTGCCCTTCTTGGGTTGGAATGTATCGTTTATATGGGGGCAGAAGATGTAAAGCGCCAAGCCTTAAACGTTTTCCGTATGGAGCTACTTGGCACAAAAGTTATTGGGGTTGAAAAAGGTTCGGCAACTCTAAAAGATGCAGTAAATGAAGCACTCCGCCATTGGGTGACAAATATTGAAGAGACACACTATATTCTTGGCTCAGCAATGGGTCCTCATCCATTCCCTACAATCGTTCGTGACTTCCAACGTGTTATTGGAGATGAAACGCGTCAACAAATATTAGAATTAGAAAATCGTTTGCCAGATGCTATTGTTGCATGTATCGGTGGAGGTAGTAATTCAATTGGGATGTTCTATCCATTCGTGGAAGATCAAGATGTTGCATTATATGGTGTAGAAGCTGCTGGGCATGGTGTTGACACTGGTAAACATGCTGCTGCCATTCACAGTGGGCAAACTGGTGTATTACACGGCGCTTATATGTATCTCTTACAAGACGAAAACGGCTTTGTTCAAGAGGCGCACTCTATTTCTGCTGGTTTAGATTACCCTGGGGTTGGACCAGAACATTGTCATTTACATGATTCCGGTCGCGCAACTTACGTCAATATAACAGATGATGAAGCATTAGAAGGTGTAAAACTTCTTTGTCGTACGGAAGGAATTTTACCAGCACTTGAAAGTGCACATGCCATTGCCTATGCTTCAAAACTAGCAAAAACAATGTCTCCTGATGAACTTCTGGTAATTTGTCTATCTGGTCGTGGAGATAAAGATGTTCATACCATTTCTTCTGCACTTGGAGGTGACTTAGCATGAGTCAATTAAAAGAGGCGATTTTGAAAACAACTGCCAATGGTGATAAAGCATTCGTTCCCTACATTATGGCTGGTGATGGTGGATTAGAAAAGCTTCAACCTACGATTTTAAGATTACAAGAGCTTGGGGTTACGGCTATTGAAGTTGGAATACCGTTTACAGATCCGGTTGCGGATGGACCTACCATTGAACGTGCTGGTGAACGTGCATTAGCTAACGGTACAACTTTACGTAAAATAATTGAAACACTACATGGCTTTGCAGATCAAATTACGATTCCGCTTGTGGCGATGACTTATTTAAATCCGATTCTAGCTTACGGTGTAGAAGAATTTGCACGTGATGCACAGGCTGCTGGTATTCGTGGTGTCATTATTCCTGATATGCCATTAGAAGAGCGTGACATTGTACACCCTGCTTTAAAGTCAGAAGGGGTTGCTCTCATTCAGCTTGTATCATTAGCAAGTTCATCTGAACGTATTGAACGTTTAACAAAGGCAAGTGAGGGCTTTATTTATGCTGTTACAGTCAATGGCATTACTGGTGCACGCCAAAGCTTTGCAAATGAATTAGGCGAACATTTTAAAAAGCTTCTCTCCTATACAGATACACCAGTTTTAGCTGGATTTGGGATTTCAACACCTGATCATGTAAAAAACTTTGGTACTATTTGTGATGGCGTTATTGTCGGCAGTAAGATTGTGGATAGCTTAGCAAACGAAGATTGGGCTACAATTGAAGATTTAGTGAAGGCTTCAAGGGTTGCTCCTGTGAAGTAAGCTAATAATTGAGGCTTGGACATAAAAGAATAAAGCACATTCCAGTATTCATTTTGGACTGTACCTTTTAGATATAGTATCGTTCGTTTCCGATGCAGGCTTCGCTTTCCTCAGGCGACCCTCGAGCCCACACTAGCTATGCGTGGTCTAGGTCAGCAGGATGTTGGTCACGAAGGCGTTGCCACAGAGGCCAACACGAAGTTGGTCATATCACTGATGCAACAGGACGTTGCGTTTTCAGTGATAAGTGGCGCTCTTAGCCTTTGTTCCTTTTAGGCTCTTTTTTCCTGTAGGAGTCTCCGCCTGCATCCAACGAACAACTTGCTAATAAAAATAAAGCGAGATTGTACTATTATTTTATTTCTCTACAGTGATGTTTACTTTTGCCCCTATCCTCTTTTTTTAAGTTCCCCACTTAATTTATCTAACATATCCACTGTCATTTTTTCTAAATCATATTCTACCTTAAACCCCCACTCCTCTACTGCTGCTGACGAATCAA
>JAPSJC010000077.1 GCA_031178355.1 Ureibacillus sp. | reverse complement strand
CCATAAAATGTAGAATCTGAGTTTAGCTCAAATTTTTGCTGGCATCAAACTTGATGTCCAAAATTGTGTTTCTATAATAGAAACGTTTAATTCATTAACGTTTTGTTGTTCAGTTTTCAAGGTTCATATTACTCGATTTAATAACTAACAATCTTACTAGTTAGGTTCACCGGAGCAACTTTTATATAATATCATAATCATTAATCGATGTCAACATTTATTTGATTTATTTATCAACAATTTGATGCGACGTCTTAACGACTTAAATTAATATACCACTATATTTTTTAGTTTGCAACTCTTTTTTAGCATTTATTGAAAAATAGTGAGAACACCTATACAGAACATTCCTGGAATACCCAATATTGTTATTGTTAAAGCGGAAAATATATTCACAGGTACGATAATGTTATATCCATCAGCTATTATATGAGCTATATATAAAATTGCGAATGAACAAGCTAATCTAAACCATAGAATCGCAAGCTTCTCGAATATCAAACCAAATCCCTTTTTCTTACCTATACCTATAAAAAATAATATGAGCAGCACGCTTAATATGCCTACACTTGTGTAAACTATCATTTATTTACTCCTTTATAGAAATTTTTTCTCATAGGAGCATATGCTTTTACGGCTACTCATATTTACATTACTTGATGATTATTTTCCGAACTCTTGCTTCTTTGAACAAATAAAAATGGATGCTTTCTGCAATCTTTCTTTGCGCAATGATATCTAAATCATAATCATCATGTAAGTCTTCAATCACTTTTGCATTGTTCCAATCTTCTTTTGTTTCTATAATAAGATTTCTAAGCCGATCATCATATTCTTTTTTTAACTTACCTTTTCGACGGAACATTAAAAACGTCACTCACCCTTACCTCAATATAACCAGACAAATCTTGTCCATTCTTCTAATAGAACATAGTATTCAAATTAAATAGAAGTAATATTATTTATAACTCTCGGCGACCCTCTAACGCTTTTGACAAAGTTACTTCGTCTGCATACTCTAAATCCCCACCGACTGGTAACCCATGCGCAATACGAGTCGTTTTAATTCCAGAAGGTTTTACTAAACGTGAAATATACATAGCTGTGGCTTCCCCTTCAATTGTAGGGTTTGTTGCTAATATTAATTCTTGTACACGTTCATCTTGTAAACGGGTGATTAACGATGCTACATTAATATCCTCTGGGCCTACACCGTCCATTGGAGAAATGGCACCATGAAGTACATGGTAAAGTCCGTTATAATCTCGCATTTTTTCCATTGCAATGACATCTTTTGGGTCTTGTACAACACAAATTGTCGTAACATCCCTTTGTTTATCTGAACAGATTTGACATGGGTCTACATCTGTAATATGCCCACAAACTGAACAATATGTTAAGTTTCGTTTAGCATCTACTAACGCTTTTGCAAAAGTTAAAACGGTATCTTCTTTCATAGTTAAAACGAAAAATGCCAGTCGAGCCGCAGTTTTCGGACCGATACCTGGCAATTTCATAAAGCTATCAATAAGCTTTGATATTGGTTCAGGGTAATACATGTTTATTCCTCCTAGAATGGAAGGTTTAAGCCTTGAGTGAATTTACCCATAGTTGATGTTGTTGTTTCTTCCACTTTCTTTAATGCATCATTAATTGCAACAACAACTAAATCTTGTAACATTTCAACATCTTCTGGATCTACAACAGAAGGATCTAGGTTAACGCCTAAAACCTCACGTTGACCATTTACTGTTACTTTTACCATACCGCCACCAGCAGTACCTTCGAATTCTTTTACATTCAACTCTTCTTGAGCTTGCATCATTTCTTTTTGCATTTTTTGCATTTTTTTCATCATACCTTGCATATTACCCATTCCACGCATAATTAATTTCCTCCTAATGTATATTTCCTTTTAATAAAGAGCCTCATTTCGATACTCTCATATTAACAACCTTTATTATTCTTCAACAACTTCTATGAAATCTTTTCCGAATAATTTTTCTGCTTCTGCCACTAAAGGGTCATCTGAAGCAATTTCTTTTACATCCTCAATAAAAGGCTGTTCGGATTGTGCGATTGCAGATTCATCATCTTGATTGGATGAATCATTTTTATTATCTAAATGGTTTTCCTTAATAAAGTTTTCTCGCAATGTATACCAATCATTATCTGGTATGCACAATAACTCATAAACCGTACCGCTTACCTGTGATAAATACTGAGTAAAGTTTGCGATTAGTTCTCTATTATCAGCAACCATTTTACAATGAATATCATACTTGAATTTTATCACAAATGCACTAGATGATGCCGCAACAGGTTCTGCTTCCGCAAAAAGTGCTGCTTGTGATTTTTGAAGCTGGCCTAATACTTGCACCCATGCATTCTTAACCGCTTGGATATCTCGCTTAGTTGCACTTTTTAATACTTCTTTTATTCTTCCAACTGGAGCATTAAAGCTCTGTGATTTCACCCTTGGTTTTGGCGCTTCATTTTGTTGTGGTGCATTAGAAGTTTGAACGCCATTTTGAATTTGTTGAGTTAGTTGTTGTACCATTTTTTCTAAAGTAGCAACTTTATCAACTAAATGAGGGTCCACTCCAGTTCCAGCTGAAGAATGTACAACTTCTCCACCACCTGAGTATTGGGCCATTTTTAATAGCGCTGTTTCTAAATAGATTTTCGTATGGTGGGAATAACGCATTTCTTGCTGCGTTTTAGATAGTATATCGATATATCCGTAAAGAATGTCGGCACTGTAATCATGAGCTAGTTGCATAAATTTCTCTTCAGGTGTTACTAGTTCTAATAAATCGTGTAGATCTCTACTTGTTTGTAACAATAATAAATCCCTAAAGAATGTAATTAGGTCCTCCGCTAAACGAATAGGTTCTTTACCATCTGCGATTAATCCTTCAACTAATGATAAAACTTGTGCTATGTCTTTGTCTTTTAAGGCAAGAGCTATATCATAAAATACATCTTGGCTAACAGAACCCGTTACAAGCAATGCATCTTCTAATTTTAACGAGTCACCACTAAACGAAACAACTTGGTCGAGTAAACTTAGTGCATCTCGCATACCACCCGCAGCCGCTTGAGCAATAACCTTTAAAGCCTGCTCATCAAACGGTAATTGAATATCTTCTAATACAACCTTCATTCGTTCTAGAATATCCATAGAAGAAAGACGTTTAAAGTCAAAACGTTGACAGCGTGAAATAATTGTTGCAGGAAGTTTGTGAGGTTCTGTTGTCGCTAATATAAACACTGCATGTTCTGGAGGCTCTTCTAATGTTTTTAGTAATGCATTAAAGGCACTCGTAGAAAGCATATGCACTTCATCAATGATATACACTTTAAATCGTGCATTCGCTGGCGCAAATCTTACCTTCTCAATTATGTCTCGCATCTCTTCAACACGTGAATTAGAAGCTGCGTCGAATTCAATGACATCGGGGTGAGATCCTTCTGTAATACTTTGACAAGTAGGACACTCATTGCACGGTTCATTTGATGGGGCATTTTCACAATTCAATGCTTTAGCAAAAATTTTCGCAGTACTCGTTTTTCCTGTTCCACGTGGTCCAGAAAAAAGATAGGCATGCGTAGTTTTATTTGCTAGGAGAGCATTTTGAAGCGTTCTTTTTACGTGTGTTTGACCTGACATTTCCCTAAAACTTTGAGGTCTATATACACGATAAAATGCTTGATACGTCAACTTTTTCCTCCCCTTCTATTATCTCGAATTTTCTAGGTTCATTATAGCATAGGTTCTTTCATCATTTCCCTTCATATTCTCAAAAATGGAGATACTTTATACTAAAAGACAAAAAACTGTTACTAGATTTCCTATCGAAAAATCTGGCAACAGTTATGATATTTACTTTCTTTTCATTTCTTTTAAAAGCTGACTTACGTTGGTTTCGACAACAATCTGTGTTTCATCACTTATCTTACTAGTTTTTTTATCTGTTTTTAAGAAACCCCAACCAAAACGTCTTAACGTAATATCAATAAAGAATAGCAACATACTTGTTAAAACTAACCATATCGTAATACTTTGCTGTTCATTGCCCTTTACTGTAAACTCACGGAATACTTCAGAGGGGTATTCTAAATCCAACACTTCCCCACCTGTTCCCTCTGATAATTGACTTAACAGTAATTCATCCGCTGGTTTCAATTCATATTCTTTACTATAGGGAACTGTCAGCCCAGCTTGGAATATCTCTCCATTACCATCAGATAACCTAAAGAAAACTAATCCTGGATCTGACTCTATTGCTATCCGCACTTTACTAGCAGATAAAACTTCCATCTTAGCTTCCTGTTCCTCTCCCGCCTCATTTACCACAGCTATATCTAAAAATGCAGCCTTATTTGTTGGATCTGTAATGACAAAAGAACCTTCTTTATCTTGCCTTATGTCATAAGCAACTTCATTGTATGAAGGAAGCAATCTTGACACAGCTGTCTGCCAAAAGTCCGTCCACTCATTCCAACGTGCCCAATCACCTGCCCACGCCCCTGTGGAATCTGATGTAAATGCAATTGTCCGACCTAGTCCATATTGCCATTCGGCTAAAATTGGATCTTCCTTTACACTTTCAGCGATTACCGAGGCAGTCTGTTTAGCCGTCGTCGCAATATAGGCATTCATCTCAGGTACACCATTCTCAAATAGACTATTCCAGCCTTCATTATGATAAATTATTGGATAAAAAGGGTTATCCTCTATATAGGTACGTGTAATCATTGCCGTTTCCCTAGACAGGATGGAAGGAATTGTCGTTTCATCGGTAACACTATAAAAGCGACCACTTCCCATTTCACTTAACTCTTGAAGTAAAATACTATCAGCATCTGTTCCAATCGCGACGGTTGAAAGGGTAATATTATTCATTTTCCCTTCTTCTATTACATCTTCATAACTATTTGTTGTAGCCGATTGCCCATCTGTCAGTAGTATAATATGCTTCCTTTGTAAATCAAGGTCCGTTAAATTCTCATAAGCCATTTCAAGAGAAGTATAAATCTCAGTCCCCCCACCTGGAGGAATTGATAGAATGGTATTCACTGCTTCCTCACGGTTTTCTAGCGGTGCTGTTTCAATTACCTCCCAAGGTCGATCATCAAATGCAATCAAACCAAGAGTGTCGCCATCTCTTAATAACTCTACTGACCGCGCAGCTGCTTCTTTTGCTAGTTGTATTTTCGACCCCATCATACTGCCTGAGCGGTCGAGAACAATTACTAGCCCAAGGGATGGTAGTTGTTGTTTCCCCTTTACTTCCATCTCTACTGGTAATAACTCTTCAATGGGTGTTTTAAAGTAGCCACCTAATCCATAACTATTTTCTCCACCAACCATCATAAAACCTACTCCGAAGTTTTTGACCGCTTGCTCAATAACACCCATTTTTGCTTCTCCTACCGTATGTCCCGGAATGTTATCAAAAATAATTGCATTATATTGAAGATAGCTCGATAGTGAGTTTGGTAATTCTATTGATGGGATTACTTCATATTCTATTGTATTTGGTCCTAAGGCTTTCGCAATTGGAGACTCTCCATCCCGGTCGCTGACAATTAATAACCTAGGAGCACTTTGAACCATTGTGACACTTGTTAATTTATTATTTTCTAGAATCGCATCTTCATTTACTTCAAAAAGAGCCTCATATTTCACTAAACCTTCCGCTTCCCCTATATGACGATAAGTAAAAACATTGGCTCCTTCTTCTAGCTGAAGATTCTCCTGGTAGATCAGTTTGTCATTTTCATATAAGTTAAGTACTCCTTCAATAGCAGTAGTTGAATTTATCTCAGTAACGATTTGTTGTTGTTCACCTGCATAAACAATTTGAGGAGTTGTAAAACGTTCAACTGATACATCTGAAACAAAAGGTTTTGTTAATGGAACAACATCAACAGATACATTGGAATTAGCCATTTTAACTAATTGGTTAGTAACTTCCCCTCTTGTTTCATGTCCATCAGAGAGTAAAACAATTCGTGTTGCTTTTTCACGATCAACAATGCTCGTTGCAATCTGTAACGCCTTTTCAATATTGGTGTTACTTTTATCTTCCATGTTACTTAAATTTGGAACATGCTCAATAGTATTAGATAGCACAGACTCTGTTTGGAATTCAGAAGCAAAAGAATAAATTCCAACTTTATGATGGTCTTTTTTACTCTCTAGGCTTCCTTCTATAAAAGAGAGAGCTTCTGCTTCAGTCCCATTTAATGAAGCAGAACGGTCTATTAAAAAGACAACCTGCTCCTCTTTTATTGGTAATAGTAAATAGGGAGAGGCAATAGCAAAAACAAGTAATAATACAGCTAAACCTCTTATTGCAAAGACAATTAGATGACTTTTCTTTAATTGAGCTTTATGGTGCCACCATGTCCAAACAAAGTACACGATCAGTGGCAATAATAGTAAAAGCGCCAGTGGGGTATCAATTCGCAAATCCACGTCTTCTTTGCACCTCCCACTCAGTTACTAGTAATAGTAATACGGTTAATAAAATCCAAACAGATAGAGATTCTTTTGTAGAATGTGCTTCTCCCTCATTTTTGAACTCTCCTAATTCAAAACTAGTACCTTCTCTAATTAACCGTTCTTGAATTGCTAGTTGAACGACAAAATTTTTTTCATCATTCTCTGACTGTATTTTATATACACCAGGAACAAAAGGAGCAGTGAATTGGCTCACATTTTCTATAGTCCCAATGTATTCATCATCTGAGGAGTATATTGTCCATATATCATTAGTTAAAGAGATTGATCTAGCTTCATTAGGCGAAAAACTTCCAAGACTTTGTGCCCCTACCGAAAACTCATTTTGAAGGCTCCATAAGAATAAAGGAAAAGAAGGATGCAATGGCCAATCTGTAGATTCAATATCAGCCAAGATAACAATGTCTCCTCGATTCGAACGTTGAATAAATGGTTGCTCTCCTATAGACGCAATTGTTTCAAAATCCTCAAATGGAGGATAAAGAGTACTCACGTATACATCCTCAAGTGAACTAAAAGCAAATAAAGGATCATTTGAAACATTAACTAAATTACTTACTTCTAAAGCTGTTTCATCATCTCTTCCTATTAAAACAATAGGTCTTGCTGTAGATTCAAGAAGTTCTGTTTGATTCGAAACAATAATTCCTTCATTACTCATCGATTTCAATTGATCTGACGGGGCAATTTTCACTTCAGCATTTAATGATTGAAATCCTTTTTGGACGAGCCCATGCATTTGTTGGTCAATAATGATTTCTGATAAACCTCCACCTATTACCGTGCTCATAGTGTTATCCACCGAATAATCATCACTTACTTCAATGTTAACTGTAAGTATATTAGTTTTAACTAATTGCTCATACATTAGAGATCGCTCTTCATACGCATCTAATGACAACTTTTCTTCTATTAATACTTCATCATTTTCATCAAAGATTGATAATATTACATTTTGTTCAATATCCCAGTCATTTTTTAGTTGTACTAGAGCAATTGATGTTTTACCGTCTTCTGTTGCAGCAAATTTAGTAATCGCTATGTTTTTTAGGTTCTTCTCAGCTCCATATACAATCCACTTTATATGTTCACTTTCTATAGGTAATTCATTACGTTCAACTGAATCAGTAAATAAATAAATGGATGTGGATATATCGCCGACAAATGCTTGTGCAACGTCAATTGATTTAGTCAATTTTTCTTCCTCGTAAGTGACCGACAAATCGTTTATTGCCTTATGTATATTTGTAGTGTCAGTTTCTTGGCGTATGATTACATTTGGCTCTTCACCTGTCGTGATTATCGTTAAAGGTCTACCCTCTATTTCTGATACGAGTAAGCGCATTTTTTGTTTATGGTTCTCAAAAGTTGAGGTTTCCTTACCAGCTAGCATGCTAGCAGAAGTATCAACAATCCATATGATTTGTTCTCCTGATACTTCAGATTTTTTAAAATAGGGGTTTATTAAAGCTAAGATGAATAAGAGTAATGCTAATAATTGTAGATAAAGCAATGCATTTTTTTGTAAATGTTTTAAATAAGGGGAAACCTTCGTTTCTTGCATAACTGAATTCCAGAATAGTGTCGAAGAGATTGGTTGGTCTTTATATTTTTTACGAAAAAAGTAATAAATGAGTACAATAACCGGAAGTATGATTGCCCATAGAAATAGTAAATTACTAAAACCCATCACTCTCACCTCACTGTAACCAACGAGCGCTTAAAAGATTATGGAATATGGCATTTTGCAAACCATCGTCAACAACAAGTTGAATGTTCCGGATACCAAATCGATTCGCCACTCGATTAAATTGCTGTTCATGTGTTTCTCTGCTTTTTACATATTCTCCTATAACCTTGGACGATATAGACACGTTTACATCTTGATTCGTCTCTGCATCAATCAGTCGCACATCACCTGAAAAAGCCGGCTTTAACTCTTCCCGAGTAGCAATTTGTATAATACGAATATCTCTTGCAAAGCGCGGCAATCGTCTAAAGAGTTGCTCCCATTCCTTTGCGGGCTCTAAGCCATCCGTTACAATAAATATAACAGTACAGTCTTTCGGTAAAAGCTTGATACCTTCAGTTGCAAAACTACCCTTAAATGTCGCACCTTCAATATTAGATATAAGTTGTAAGAATACTTTTCTATAAGTTGCTCCTTTTCTTCGAAATAGCGGTTTGTTTTCGTCTTGCAAATAAGAAAAAGATAACCGATCATCTCGATTAAGGATCATTAACCCAAGGCTACCTACGATTTGTCGAGCAAATAACCATTTCTTTTCTTCACCCATTGATTTTGTTGAATCTAATAGAATATGCACACGCATTTCTTGTTCGTCTAAAAAACGTTTAATAAAAAACTTCTCCGTACGTCCGTAAACGTTCCAATCTACTTGACGTACATCATCGCCAGGGTAATATTCACGGAAATCTGTGAAATCGAGAGAAGCTCCGAATCTTGATGAACGGTGAGAACCTTTGTGTTGTCCTCGTAGTTTCGATGCTGTAGCAATAGATAGACGGCTAATTTTTGATATCCAATCATCCGGTAAAATCAAATTTGCTTGTTTCATAGTTTAACACCCTGTTGAACAGCCGATAAAATTCCTTCGATAATATCATCAACCGTTTTTCCTGAAGCTTCTCCTTCATAATTCAGCAATAAACGATGTCTTAAAGCCGGCTTTGCAACAGTTTTAATATCTGCAATTGATACATGAAATCGTCCATTCAACACGGCTCTTGCTTTAGCTAATTTTAGTATACTTTGTAATCCACGCGGCCCACTTCCATATAGGACATATTGCTTTACTTCTGACAAAGGGAATTCTCCATCTGGATGAGTAGCAATTACTATATTTACAGCATACTCCAACATTTCATCTGCCACTAAAACTTCTTTAACCATTTGTTGAGCAACCATTAAACTGTCTCGATCCATTACTTTGTGTAACGTTACTTCTTTGGAACCTGTTGTTCGTTTC
>JAPSJC010000076.1 GCA_031178355.1 Ureibacillus sp. | reverse complement strand
GCTAACTTCTTTTCTTCCTCGGTGAAGATACTAAATACGCCTTGTATTGTTGATTTGTAACCAAAACGACCATGTAATACATTTTCAAATACAGTTAGTCGAGAAACGAGATTATAATGTTGGAATACCATCCCAATTTTCGAACGTTGTGCTCGTAGGTTTTTTTTGTTAAGCGAAGTTATTTCAACTCCATCAAACATGACACTGCCCTCTGTAGGTTCAATCATTCGATTAATACAACGAAGTAAAGTGGACTTCCCTGCACCAGAAGGACCAATAATCGATACGAATTCTCCTTGTTTTAATTCCATTTCGATTGAGGAAAGCACGGGGGTTTTACTGTTATAACTTTTATATAAATCTTTGATTTTCAGTATTGTTTCGTTAGTTGGCAATACCTTTTTAGTCTTCTTTATTTCCTTTGTTACCGTGCTTTCTTTCGTTAAAACTTGTGGCATTGTCAATACTCCTTTACTTTAAAAAAGAGAACTTATAATATATAAGCCCTCAAATTGAATCTTTATATATAAGCTCTCTTTTTTATTTTTATTTTGAAAGGTTACGAATTGGATTGAACCATTCGTCTTCAACACTTACAAATCTTTCATCTCCACCTTCTGATTTGCTGAATAAACCAGATTTGTCAGAACCTTTAGGAACGAAGATTGCTTCATTATTTGCTGTTTCATCTGAAGTAAATGCTTCTTTTATAGCTGCAATTTCATCTGCAGTTAGTACCGATTCATTTACTACAAATGGAGCATTTAATACAGGAGTTATTGAAATTAATACAAATTCCTTTCCAACTAAATTATTGAATGGAGCTTCTGCACCGTCTTTAACACGGTAAACAGCACCAACTGTATTTGGTTCACCTTCAACTACTTCAACATAGTTGTTTACACAAGAATCACAGAATGCCGATACGTCTGATCGACCCATTAACATGTTAACAGCTGAACCTTGGTGCGAGTCACCGAATAATACTTCTGGGAATAATGCATTTGGTTCTGCTAAATCATCAGCAGTTAAATCTTTATATTCCTCTTGATCTCCAAATAAGTTAATGATTGCTTCTGACGGTACTTTAAATCCTGAAGTTGATGAAGCTGAAACGAATGAGAATCTTTTACCAGCAATTTTACTTACGTCATACTCGCCATCTGTCTTAAACTCTTCTGCTTTATCTTTTGGAACTGCTAACCAGCTGTGGTAAACAGCATCCTCTAAAGTACCAGATTTACCTGTTGGTACTACTAGTGCTTGTACATCTTTACTTTTATTATTTGCTTCGATATATCCTTGTGCACCCATGAATGCAACGTGTGCATTTCCGTTTGCTATTGTTTCAATTGCAATCGCATAATCAGTTGTTAATTTATGTTCTACTTCACGACCAGTTGCATCTTTAATTAATGTACCAAAAGCATCGCGAGAATCTTTTAACTCATTCCCTGATTCGTTTGGATACCAAACAACTGTAATTGGCGTTGTATCAGCTTTTGCTGATCCAGAATTTGAATCCGTGTTGTTCGAAGTATCGTTAGTACCGTTACTGTTTTGGGCACCACAACCAACTAGAACAAGTACTGCTAAAACACTCATGAAAACAATCGCGAAAAACTTTTTGTTCATCTTTATTATTCTCCCTCTGAATATCTTAGATTTTTTGTAGAACTCCTACGAGACTATTTAATCACAAAAAACTTGGTAGAAAAGTAGTTAAGAAAAAGCTTAACAATGTTTAACACTCATTTAATAAACGGGATATTTCCGGCGTTTTGTAAAGTATATTTATCTGGCGTCAAAACCGCGCCATACCTACCATGAAAATCAGATCCCCCAGTTGTAAACAACTCGTAAGTATTTGCAATATTTACAATCCTCCTCACTTGTTCCAACGTATGATCTGGATGTATTTCTTCAACCCCACTAAGACCATAAGGGACTAATTCCTCTATAATATCAAAAGAATCTAACTGTCCAGGATGTGCTATAACCGCGTATCCTCCATCAGCTCGGATTGCTTCTACAGCTTTAAATGCATCAATATAAATAATGTCACCAGCAGCAACTCCATCACCCTTAAACAGATTACGGTAAAGCGTTTGATACTCAATTGAATTGTAAGGAGCATCAATTAAAGCATTCATAATATGCTGTTTATATAAGACCCCACCATCTAATACATAATTCATAGCCATGTCTAAATTTAGATTGAAACCCACTTCTTGAATCTTTTCTAACTGCCATAAAGAATGTTGGTGTCTTCGTTCTAAAAGTGGTTTACATAAAGCATCAATATGGGGCGTGTTATCATGAAAATCGTAACCAAGAAGATGTACTTTACGATTGCGTTTAAAATCATAGGCGGAGATTTCAATCCCTGGTATGCACTTAATTCCGTATTGTTCACCTAACCGTATCGCGTATTTAACATGACGAGTTGTATCATGGTCAACGATGCTTATATGGGTTAATCCATTTTGTTTAGCCATTTCGAATAGCACTTCTAAAGAATCTGCACCATCAGAAAATGTACTATGCAAATGAAGATCAAGCCTCATATGCATTCACCACCGCTTTTCGCATTGTAAAGACTTCATCACATAATCCGTCCATAAACTCTAAGTCATGAAAAATGCCTATTAATGTAGTACCCTGATGTTTTAATTTTTCAATTGATTCACGTACTTTTAGTTTTGAGGCATTATCTAAACTTGCTGTCGGTTCATCTAAAAGTAACAGTCTAGGTTTTTTCACAACAGCTCGCGCTATGTTAAGACGTAATTTTTCCCCACCAGAAAAGTAATTTGGATAGTTATTCCATAGAGATTCGTCTAAGTCAAAATGTTTTAATGTATCTATAGCCTCTTCATGGGCTTTTTCGTAACTTACCCCCGTCTCAAGCAATGCCTGTTCAACCAATTCAAGTGCGGTTGTACGAGGCATGACAGATAAAAATTGAGATACGTATCCAATTTCATATTTTCGTAGATGTAAAATTTCACGTGGAGAAGCCGTTACTAAATTGATTTTCCCAAGTGTTTCAGAATCATAATAGATTGCACCAGATTTCGGTATATACGTCCCATAAATACTCTTTAGAATAGTAGACTTTCCACTTCCACTTTTCCCAACAATGCCCAAGAAACTACCTTTCTCCACCGTAAAGGAGATATCTCTTACTGCATGTAATGTTTTATTTAAATGATGGATTGTGAATTCTTTTTGCAAATTTTCAATTTGTATCATGGCATGTCCCCCTCTAACGATAATTTGTTTGCATGATGAGTTTTCCATCTACCATTGTTGAAGTGATAATTGGGTAGCCGTCATCCATCAGCTCAATCACTAATAGGTCGGCTTTTTTTCCTTCCTCAATCGAACCTAATTCATCTCCAAGATTGACAGCGCGAGCCGGATTGATCGTCACTAATTGGAATAAATAATGCAGATCCTCATCAAAGTTTTTTTTCATTTCGAATATGCCTTGTAACATTGCCGGAGGATAGTAATCACTACAAATAATGTCTATTACTCTCTCCCGGATTGCCTCAGCCGCACTTAAATTACCCGTATGGGAACCTCCTAATAAAATATTAGGTGCTCCTGCAATTGTTTGAAGATTAAGCTCTTTTGCTGCTTTTGCCACTTCAAGCGTAATAGGGAATTCACTAATCGTTGTTCCGTATGATTGAACGAGCTTTAACTTTTCAATTTCATCGTCATCATGAGAAGCAACCGCAATATTTCGTTCACTTGCAAGCTTACTTATCTTTTCGATATCTTCAAAAGTAATTTTTTCTTTACCTACTTGCTCTTCGATAATTCCGTCCAATTCCTCTTCTGTCATATCACGGTAACCTAGCATAATTCCTTTATAGGTTTCTAAATTTCGATATTGACCTTGCCCTGGAGTATGGTCCATGAATGAAAGTAAATGCACTTTATTGTCATTAATATTTTCAATCAATACTGGCATTTGATCGATACAATCAATTTCAAATCGGGCATGTAGTCGATGGCGAATTAAATGCTTCGAATCATGAGATTCATGAATGGCGTTCACAATTTTTTGTACATTCTCAGGGTTTCGAATTGCTTTATGTGAAAATTTGTCATCCCCATAGTATGAAAGAGAATGAAACATTGTTGTAATGCCATGAGTCGCTAGAATACGCTCACTTTCTCTTAAACCAAGATTAATATCCATTATGGAACTAGGACGCGGTGAAACAATTGTTTCTATATAATCAGAATGAATATCAACAAATCCTGGTGTAATATATCCACCTTTAGCGTCGATTATTTTTGCACCTTCGAATTGTTCCACTTCTTTTTCATCAATAATTCTGGTAATAACATCATTTTCAACAACAACAGCATGGTTATTTAACATTTCATGCTCTGTCACAATAGTTCCGTTTGTCAAAATGTACATAAGGTAGGCTCCCCCTGTTCTTTCTAATCAAAGTAATGAATACACAAGTTGTTGTGTATAAGCATGTTGTGGATCTTCCAAAATTTGATCTGTTAAGCCTTGTTCGATAATTTGACCATTTAACATGACAATCGTTCGGTCTGCAAGCATTCGAATGACAGCTAAATCGTGAGACACAACAATCATTGAAATTTGAAGTTCTCGTTGAATCGTTTTAATTAAATCAAGAACTGATGCTTGTACAGATAAATCTAAACCTGTTGTCACCTCATCTAGTAATAAAATCGGTGGATTACTAGATAATGCCTTGGCAATTTGCACACGTTGTTGCATCCCACCAGAGAAATTTTTCGGTGGTTCTTTACTTCGTTTCAAAGGGATGTTCACTTGATTTAATAATTCATTGCTTCGATTCACCATGTTCCCTACATGTCTGCTTCCAGCTGCAATTTGTTTTTCTGCAATATTACTAATGGATGAAAAACTCATTTTTAACCCGAGCATTGGATTTTGGTAAACCATTCCGAGTAAAGCGTTTCGAATGTATCTTTTTTGTTGCCCTGATTGGGTAAAAATATTAAGGGACCCATTGTGGAAATCTTCTAAGTAACCCTCACCACTAGTTACTTCTTCATCAAAATATAAGCTTTTCATTAGTGTTGATTTCCCACTACCACTTTCTCCTACAATTCCTAATATTTCACCACGATAAAGATCAATTGACACATCTTTACAAGCAAATACCGTTTTACAGACCGGGCAAAAGTTCTTTTCTAATCTGGCATTAGGTTGTAAACAATTTGAACACCCTGCTCCATATTGCTTAGATAAATTTTTTATTTGCAAAATAGGTTGTTCCACATGCATTTATATCCCTCTTTTCTGTTCTAAGTACTCTTGCATGTAGCTTGTATCATTACATAAGTAGTACGTTTCGCCAGTTTCTTCATCCGTAAATTCGTCCAGGAATACATCCATTAGACCTGTCGCTCGACAAATTTTTCCTTCGAATTTCTCCACCTCGAATGGATAGTCTTCAAAAGCAAGTGATTTAACAGTCGTATAAGGAGGTACTGCATAAATCTTCTTCTCACGACCTGCTCCAAATAGCATTAGCGCTTCACTCTGATGAATTTTCGGATTATCAAAACGAGGGATTGGGCTAGGATTCATCACGTAACGGTTATGAACTAAAACAGGATAATCTGCTCCTTGCGCCGTTTGGCCGTAACGCATAATTTGCTCAAACAACAATAAATAAGCACCACTGTATTCCTTTTCCGCATGCATTTGCTTCGTTTTAAATTCACTTCGTTCTACGTGCCTAAGAGGTTCTGGCTCAGGAACTTGAAGAATCATAATTTGATCACTTCTAAGCGGCACTTCAGGAATTCTGTGACGAGATTGAATCATGGTTGCTTCACTTGTATAAATGGTTGTGTTAATTCCCGTTGTTTTTTGTACAAGTTTCTTAATATTTTCAGCATTAACAGACTCATCCGATCCTTGATCTATTACTTTTAAACAATCGTCTTCACCAACCAAGGCCAACGTTATTTGTAGTCCCCCAGTACCCCAACCTCTTCCTATCGGCATCTCACGCGATGCAAATGGCACCTGATATCCAGGGATGGCGACACCCTTTAAAACAGAACGTCGTATTTCCTTTTTGGATTGTTCATCCAAAAATGCGAATGGATAATTACTCATTTACGCTCGCACCACTTTCTTCTTTAATTTTTCTCATTTGTTCTAACTTCGATTGGAAGGTAACGTAGTGTGGAAGTTTTAAATGAGAAATAAATCCTGTTGATTCGATTGTATCGACGTGGAGTAACACAAACTCTTCATCATGTATTGGTGTATCTTCTGGGTTTTCAAGTGCATGATCTAATATAGACATCGCAATTGCTTTCGTCTCGTTCTGTCCAAAACAAGCTCCATAACCAATATCAAACGCGAGCACTTCTTTTCCATTTTCACTAACATTTGCTGGAATAAAGGACTCTACTTCAGTTAATTTAATGGAACCAATGTAGTATTCCTCTTCTTCTCCATCTAGTTGGATATGGATCGGTTGCTCACCCACTCGAACTTCCCCTACATTCGGATGGGAAGAACCATAGCCTCTTAATCCGGCGTAACCAAGGGATACGATTCCACCGGTTTGTCCACGAGTTAATATTTGAAGCCGTTCACTTCTGCTACTTGGAAAAGTTAAGCTCATCTTTGTGACATCATCGGGCTCTTCATCGTTAACTGGGAAATCATTTAATAGTCCTTCTGCACGTAAATAATCCATAACTTTTGGTAACTTTTCTAACGGAATCGAGCTTCCCTCTGGTACTTCAATTGCTTCGAAATCTAATTTCTTTTGCCACACATCTTCCTCTGTTTCCTCAATAAGAGAGAAATCAAGCAACCTGTGTAAATAATCATGGGATGAACCTAAAATTTGACCACCAGGTATTTCTTTAAAGCTGGCGGAGATTCGACGATGTACAAACATATCTCTCGGATCCGTTATAGTAGAATAATAGAGTCTAGGTAATGTAGAGCGATGTGCACGTAGCAAAAAGACAGCTTCTTCAACATTCCCCTCACTTTGTTTCATCGCTAATGCAGCCAAATCTTCACTATATAAACTACTTTCAGACATAATATGATCTATAAATCCTCGCATTGTACCTTTAATTGTTTCCACGCTTAGCCATTTTCCGTGTTTTACTCTTTCGTAAAATAAATGCTGAAGTGAAGCCTCAATCGCTTCTTTACCTCCTGTTACTGCTACATAACCCATTTAGTACACCTCCATAATTTGAGTTGTTCTCGGTAGCCCAACGACATACCCTTGTTGATCGACAAGAATTAAATCGATACCAAGAGGATATTCAGCATTGATATTCTTCCTATTTTCCATAATTTCCGGTCTAATGGTGCAATTTAATTGATTTGTATCTTTGATGCCCGGTCCTTTTAGACTGTATTTGTAACCATACTTTAAACTTTCTACTTCCAATATTATCGTTGCAGATTTGTGAGGTCTGACTAAGTCACCAATTTTAGCTTGGTTTATCTTCTTTACGATCTCTTCATCGGAACTAGACAATGGTAGGATAATAAAATCTGCATTTCTCGCATTTGTAGCATGACTTCCTGTATATGCATGGAGGGTTTCAGTGATTAAGTTGTTTTCTTCTGCAACGTGAAATGCTACTTCGCTATCTAAAAGCGTTAAACATATTAGTCCAGTTTGTGAGATTAAAGGGGAAAAGTCATTTGGGCATGTATCCACCGAGTTTACTTTTCCCGGAAACGATAATGCTTCTAATAATTTTCGATAAGCCTGTTGTGTACTATGCATGATCATTCTATTTCCTCCTTAAACCTTCATCGTATCGAAATGTACTTTCGTTCGTTCAATAGAGCACTTCACTTTTTCCATTTCGTTTTGTAGTTTTAGTTCTAGTTTTTTCAATACATAAAACCATTTTTCTGTTTCTGGAAGTTTTTCTTTATAAGCAGCATCAATAATTGCTAGAGCTTTAGACAACGTATTATTCTCCTCCATAACAATGCCTGTACCAAAGCTATTACCGATTTTTACTTTTGTTTCTGTTACTAATACTTCTCCTATATAAAACAAAGAATTTTTTGCAGATTCTCGTAATTTGATCATTGTTAAACCTTGTCTTGGTGGTTGGATTTCTTGCACTTCATAGTTTTTGATAATCTCGTTGGCCATCTCAATTGCTTCGTTATGACCTACTTCAATTAACAATTTTGTTCTTAATGGACGTTTCATTTTTGTTTGCACTCCCTTCAATGCAAATGTATCTTGTCGCCAAGTTGAACACCATTAAGGAAATGTGAAGATTATGTAAAAGTATTAATAGGGCTCACATAAATATAAAAAAGACTGCCAGAAGATACTTTCTGGACAGTCTTTTTAACCTTTTAATTGGAACGAAAAGCGATCGCTTCGATATAGGATCTCTGTATATTCCAATTGTATATTTTGATCTTTGTTCCAATTATCAGATTCAACCATAATGAGCGGGACTAAATTTTCACAATTCAGCATAAGTCTTTCATATTTACCCGGGAAAACGGTCGATAATCTAGTAAACTTACTTTCAAAACGGTATATACCATTCAACTTATAAAATTGATAAATAGATGTTAATTTATTTTGCTCTCTTTTAATATCAGGAAAGAGTTCAGCATTTACGTAGGAACGATGAATAGCAGCTGGCTCACCATCTATATATCTTATTCTTTCTACAATATATAATTTTTCACTACCATTAAACTCGATATGGTGATATAAAGAATCTGTTCTACTAATTTGTTCTAACCGAGTTAAGACAGACCTATAATCATTCGTCTGTTGCTTCATTTTTTCGCTAAAACTGACATCTCCGGTCAATACAATATCAAGCATCTTTCTTTTTGGTTTAATGAAATGGCCAACACCTTGTTTTGATTCAATTAGTCCCATTTGTTCTAAATAGATATAGGCATCACGTACTCTTTTTCTTGGTACGGAAAATTGTTCGGCCAACATATTCTCACTTGGCAGTTTACGATCCTCTTTATATTCGGTTTTTCGAATTCTTTCAATTAAGTAATCTCGTACTTCAAATTGTTCCATCATTCCACCTCTGGAAAGCACGGCCTAATTACAAATATTATTTAGATTTAACAGGTAAAAATAGTTCTCTTACTTCTTTCCAATTACGTACCCTCTTGAACTCATTGCAATCTTCGTTATAACTTTGGGAATATAAAATCCCCTCACCCGTAAAGGATTGAAGTTGTCTTACATTATCGTCAATTAAGTAATCCGCCTTGACGACTTTTTTATCCCCACAGAATATAAAGTGGGCTGGATTTAAGAATGGGAAGTGCTCTAATAACCATTCATATTTTGCATTAAAGCAACCAGGAACATCCATTGCTGCAGTGGCAATGTAAATCTCATAGTGTTCACTCAGTTCTTTTAACACCAAAACTGCATCTGGATCTTCTAATTCAAAGTCACGGAAGAAATCTGGCTCGTTTATCATTAAAAAGAAATCTTTAGCTATATGTGGATAGTCAACTTCTAATTTAGCTTTTTCAAATTCTTCTTTCGTAATATCTAAATTGAATCGTACTTTAGCCGATTCATATGCCTTTCCTATAAAATCCGCTATTACTTGATCCATATCAACCGCTATACTTTTCATAATAACCTCCCAAATTTTCTTATTCACTATTAGTCTAAGAAATGAAGCCCACAAAAACAAACAAATTCGACCGAATTTACAGAATCTTTACTTCACGATAAAATTTACAACAAAGTGTATT
>JAPSJC010000075.1 GCA_031178355.1 Ureibacillus sp. | reverse complement strand
CGATAATAAATGCAACTTGTCCAAAGTAATTATTCATCAGATTGGTTTGAGTTCTCGACTTTATAAAAAAACAAATACATAATATGATTCCTGAATAAATCCAAACAAACGGTTTAAATTGAATCTTAAATACGGTTGAGATACCACGATAAGCAGCCCATAAATATAAACAAAGATTTGGTAATATAATAATCATCCATAAACAAATTGTAATGATTTCAATTCTTTCAACAAATGGAAATTCAATTAAATTAAATATTGTTAATGTAGCCCAAATAATTCTTTCTAATTGTGGGCCACTAAAATACATTAATGTAATTAACATGATAATAATATAGATAAAAAAAGTGGCTAACAATCCAAAATGAGCATACTTATTTGCAGATTTTTTTTCTCCTTCTTTAATGAAAGGGTAAACGAAATTCAAAATTTCAAATCCAACAATGGTAAAGCTCATTGAATATGCCCCTTTTACTATTCCGGTTATATCCTCCATAATTGGATGTAAGTAGTAGATGTTTGAGTAATATAGTGGAAAAATTAATACAGGTGGAATCCATAACAGGAAAATGAAACTAAAAAAGCTGATTCCTACAATTACTCTAATGCCAGCTGTGACAGCATAAATGACAAGAAATAAAATAGCGGCAGCAAAAAACTGTGAATGTACATATGGAAAAACCCACGTATTTACTACTTCTATATAGTTTTTTAAAATAACAAAAAAGGCGTAAGAACAATAGATTACATATACTAGATTTAGAAAATTCCCTAAAAATTTTCCAAATAATTCCTTTTGTATGCCGTAAATATCAAGATTGTCGAACTTTTCTAATGTTTTAAACATAATAAATACAACAATGTGTGAAAGAAGGAAGCTAAGAACGACTGACAACCATGCATCCTGTTTTGCATCTTGATAAACGATACGCTGAAAACCGTGAATTCCTACTCCAATTTGACACGAAGAGATGATAAAAAACAGAAGAAAGGCGTTTATCTTTTCATATTGTTTTGATTGTACCGCTTGTTTCACTCACTCACCTTCTTGTTGTTCACTTGTTCCATAGCTTCATCATCACCTTTTCTTGTGTTGATAGACTGTCTACTTATTTTTGACAAAGGCATTCTAATTAAGCTATTTGGTAAGTCTTTAAATCTAAGTGGATATAATGGTGCAAGATAAGGGGCACCTAAACTTGTTAATCTTAAAAGATGAATTAATATGAAGCATACGGCAATCATGATTCCAAAAAAGCCCCATATACCTGCTAAAATAATAATTGGAAATCTTAAAAAACGAATGATGTTGGCCATTATATAATTAGGAGTTGTAAATGAGGCAAGAGCACTTAAAGCAACAAAAATAATTAAAATATTACTTGTAATTCCTGCTTCAACTGCTGCTGTACCGATTACAATTCCTCCAACAATCCCAACAGTTTGCCCAACTTTTGTAGGTAAACGTGAACCGGCTTCCCTTAGTAATTCGATAATAAATTCCAGAAAAAGAGCTTCCAAAATAGGTGGAAATGGTACAATGGCTCTACTTTCACTTAAAGGTACAATGAGTGTTTGTGAAATGATTTCGTAATGATATGTTAAAGCAGCTACATAAATAGGTGTTAAAAAGATTGAGAAAATCATAGCAAAGAGTCTTAATAACCTTAACATCGTACCAATTTGCCAACGGAGATTTTGGTCTTCTTTACTATGGAAAAATTCTATAAATGCAACAGGTGTCACAATTCCCATTGAACTACCGTTCATCATAACACCAATTTTTCCGGATAATAAACCATCACAAAATCTGTCAGGTCTTTCCGTTAGCATCATTTGTGGGAATATTGTTTTCGAACTATCATCTATTAATTCAGCTAATATTGCACTATCGATTAAACCAGAAACCTCTAAATTTTCGATTCTTTGCCGCATTGTATTGACCTGTTCTTCAGACGCAACACCTTTAATATAAAGGAGAGAGATTCCAGTAACTGTGTCGTCGCCGACTTCAAACTTTTCGTTACATAGATTAGGGCTCGTAATAAATCGTCGAATAAGCGATATATTCGTGGCGATATTTTCATTAAATCCTACTTGCGTTCCGATTACTTGGGACTCATTTTCGGGAGCAGATAACCCTCTTGATTGGTAGGATGATATTTTAGCAATTATGATTTCTGCATTTTCTTTAAGATGAATCAACGCAGCACCACTAAGTAATTCATAAATCATTACGTCTAACTTATTCGTAATATCTACTTGAGATAGTGGTAACTTTTCTTTAACTGTTTGAGGTGATAATTGCGAAATATTTTGTAATGTTGGAATGACTTGATTTGTTAATAATTGCGCATCTACCAAGTTATCTATAAAGAGTATGGTAATTTCCTCAGTTAGATTCTTTATTATAAAATCTCCTGGATCATTAATCTTCTCTTTAATGAGGTTTACAATTTCATCTCTTGTCATAGTGGTAACAGTTTGTTTTAATTCTGACTTTGATAAATGTCTCGTTGGTTCTTGCATTTCTTTGTTACTGATGGATTCAGTATTCTTATTATCTTTCTGTTTCTTTTTGTTGTTAAACATACCTTCTCCCCATTTCCAATGCTATCTATATAATTGACATATGAAATGCTATCTATTCAAGCGCATTAGAGTTTAGTTGTTAGTTATAGTTACCGAATTTCCTGTTGAAAAAGATGTTTTTCTTCAATAGAAAAAACACCACCAATCTAGAATTGGTGGTGTTTTGAGTTCATTATTTTACTTTTTTATACAACTTTTCTTTTATACTAATAGGCTCATACTTGTCATCAAAATTTGAAAAACTGATTGTTTCTTTATCACCTAGTCCTAGGAACCCGAACATGCTTAGACTTTCATAGAATAAACCATGTACTTTTTGTTGTAGGGATTTATTGAAATAGATCATCACATTGCGACATAATATCACATGAAATTCATTAAATGATTGATCTGTCACTAAATTGTGTTGAGCAAAAACAATATTTTTCGATAAGAATGTATGAAACTTCACACCAGCATTCGTTACTTTATAGTAGTCGGAAAAAGATGTACTACCATCAGCTTGTATATAATTATTCGTAAACTTTTTCATATTCTCTAGTGGGAATACTCCACTTTTAGCGATTTCTAAAACATCTGAATTAATATCAGTTGCATAAATTTTTGTTTTTTCATAAAGTCCTTCTTCGTGTAGTAAAATTGCCATTGAATATACTTCTTCACCTGTTGAACAGCCTGCATGCCAGATTCTAATAGATGGATAAGTTTTTAATTGAGGGATTACTTTTTTTCGAAATTCTTTAAAAAAATGTGGATCTCGAAACATTTCAGTTACATTAATTGAAAAATCAGCTATAAGCCTTTGTAAACAGTTATGATCGTGTAGCGCTTTATCTAATAAGCTCGTTATGGTTGGTAAATTTTCAGCATTTACTCGATGCCAAATACGCCTTCTAATGGATGGATATGCATAATTACGATAATCATATCCACACCACTCATATAAACCATTGAGCAAAAGTTGGATTTCAAGTTTTTCTAAGTCCGTTTCGTTCTCGCTCGTATCCATTTGATGTAAATGCATTCCACTTTCTCCCTCATCCTATAAACTATAACAAAAATTATATTAGTAAATTTTTTGAACTAATACAACCAGACTTTTATCAGTGAAATTAGTTGTTCTGGTTCTACAGGTTTAGCGATATAATCAGAAGCACCAATGGCTAGACATTTCTCTCGATCTTCTTTCATCGCTTTGGCAGTCAATGCAATGATTGGTAAATCCATTAATTTAAGGTCTTCTCGGATCCGCTGTATTGCTTCGTATCCATCCATCTCAGGCATCATAATATCCATTAATATCAAGTCAATATCTGTTTGTGTTTCTAGTACTTTCAGGCTTTCAACTCCATTTTCCGCAAACTCAATTTCATAGCCATGCATTTCAAGTACACTAGAGAGGGCGAATACATTACGAATATCGTCGTCTACAAGTAATATTTTCTTTCCTGTAAGCTTGGCATTTTCAATTGTGTCTGTAATGGTTTTTTCATCTGTAGGTACGATTTCTTTATGTGTATTCTCATTAAGATATAATTCTAGTTCAGATTTTAAACGCTCTGGTGAATATTGATTTTTAATAATGATTGTATGAGCGTATTTATTAAGTTGAATTTCTTCTTTACTAGTTAAATCCCTACCAGTGTATATAAAGACCTTTATTTCATTTTTTGTATCTTGTTTTTTAATTTCTTCAAGAAGGTCAAATCCACTTGTATCTGTTAATCCCAAATCTAGAATTATACAATCAAAATGATTTACTTTTAACAATTCTATTGCTTGATGTCCCGTAGATACACCTTTAATAATAAAGTCCATCTCACCGATTAACTCCATAAGGCTATTACGTTGATTTAAATCATCATCTACGATTAATAGTCGTTTTATTTGGTTTGAATTGTATCCTTTTTGCCTGCTGCTAAGAATATTTTTTACAGGTTCTACTTGTGGGATTTGCTCAATTACAGTAGTAGCTACTTCTTCAAGTCCTTCATTTATCTCAACTAATTGTTTAGGTGCATAATCTCCTACAATGAAAGTAAATGTGCTACCGACACCTTCTTCGCTTTCGACCAAAATTTCCCCGTCCATTAATGAAGCCAGTTCTCTACTGATTGATAACCCTAACCCTGTACCACCAAATCTACGACTTGTAGTACCATCTGCTTGTTGGAATGCTTCAAAAATTAGATCGAGTTTATCTTTTGCAATTCCAATACCTGTGTCAATAACAGAAAACTTAAGTTTCGGTGGGGTCTTCGAATAATAACTATTCACTAATCCGATTTCTAGTCGAATTTCCCCTTGTTCTGTAAATTTAAAAGCATTTGATAGTAGATTTTTCAATACCTGTTGTATTCGTAACTCATCATTATAAATCGTTTGTGGTGTTCCATTTTGAACCACTATATTAAAGTTTAACTGTTTATTTTCCGCCATTGCGCTAAAGTTATTTGAAACAAATTCTTTTATAGAATATATAGAGACATCACTAGGGACAATTTCTGTTTTTCCAGATTCAACTTTTGCTAAATCGAGTATATCGTTGATTAACACAAGTAAGTCATGTCCTGAAGAGTAGATTGTTTTAGCATACTCAACTTGTTTGTTCGTTAGGTTTTGTTTAGGATTGTCTGCAAGTAATTTTGATAAGATTAGTAAACTGTTTAACGGTGTTCTCAGTTCATGGGACATATTCGCTAAAAATTCAGACTTGTATTTAGAACTTAGTGCAAGTTGTTCCGCTTTGATTTCAAGCTCATGTTTAGCTTTGGCAACTTCACGATTTGTTTGCTCATATATAATATTTTGTTCTTCTAATTTTTTTGCTTTTTCTTCTAAATCTACATTTGTTTGCTCCAGTTCTTCTTGTTGCAATTGTAGTTTTAATTCAGAATCGCGTAATGCCTGTGTTTGTTCCTCTAATTCTTCATTGGTTGCTTTTAGTTCCTCTTGTTGATTTTGAAGTTCTTCAGATTGAGCTTGTATTTCTTCCATAAGAGTTTGTGTTTCCTCTAGTAAGTTTGCTAACTGAAGTCGGTTAATTGTACTGTCAAGTACGATTCCTAGCGTATCAATTAATTCATTTAAGAAGCTTTTATGAGAATCACTGAATACTGTAAAGGATGCTAATTCTAAAACAGCCTTTACTTCACCTTCAAAACAAATTGGCATAATTGTTATGGATAGTGGTTGTGAATCGCCCAAACTTGAAGCTACATGTATATAATCTGATGGGACATCCGTTAGTAGGATGGCTTTCTTTTCTTGAATCGCTTGTCCAGTTAATCCTTCACCAACTTGAATAGTTTTTATTTGTTCACGGTCTTTTAGTCCGTAAGCAGAGATAAGTTGATAACTATTTGTATTCTCATACCCTAAATCTTTTACATAGAAAACAGCGTAACTTGAATTAACAAGTGGTACAACTCTTGATAATAGTGTATTTCCTAAGGTTTCTAAATCATTAGTACCTGTTATTTGTGTTGTAATATCAGCAATATGTGTTTTCTTCCAAATAATCTCTTGTTCTTTTTTCATTTGTTCTGCTAATGTGCTTGTCATTTGGTTAAAGGAATTTGCCATTTCATCAAATTCATCACTTGATAATACTTCAACTTTTCGATCTAATGTTCCACTACCACTTGATATATCGCTCATAATCTTAGCCATCGAACTGACACGTTTCGTGAAAGGAAGTATTGTTCGCAGTAGAATAAACATGATAACGATTAAAAAGATGGTAAGGATGATACTGATCGTTGTTGTATCACTTTGGAAGTTTGTTTCCATAGTAATTAAAGATGTTCCAAGATCATTTTCAAATGTCTTGGTCATTTGTGATAGAATGTCAGAAAAATGATCGTGAAATTCATCAGAATTCTCGTTCATTAATTTCTTTGCTTCCTCTTTATTACCAGTATTAATATAATTAATAATTTTTCCTGTATAAATGCTAAATTCATTATTCGCGTTTATTAAGGTATTTACTAGTTCCTCTTGTTCTGGTGTATCAACCTTTGACTTTAGTAAATCAATATTTGTGCGAACAATTTGGCTCTCAATGTTTATTTGAGCAATTTCTTCATTTATAGCATCCTCTGAGTCAAAAATAATTAAGTTGCGCAATAGTAAACCTTCATCTTTTACATCTGCTCTAATTTGCCCAGCTAATATCGTCATTTCATAATTTAACTGCATGTCTTTACTAGCGGTATGAAGGTGTGATATTTGGTACCAACCTACTCCAATAATTACAATTAAAAAAAGTGGTAAAGTCGTTATAGCCAGTAAAAATTTCGTTCTTACTTTCATTTAAGGCACTCTCCGTTCGATGCAAGCTACATCTTATCTAACATTTTCATTAAGAATACATTTCTCGTAAACTCGTGCAATTGCCTGAACACGGTCAGTTACATTTAATTTTGAGAGGATATTTGTTATATGATTTTTCACGGTATGTTCACTAATAAATAATTGCTCAGAAATTTCTTTATTACTTAACCCTTCTACAATTAAATGAAATACATCTGTTTCTCTTGTGGATAAAGTAAATTCTGATTTAACTTGTTTAATAGCAAACTGAATAATGTCTTTTTGGATACCAATTTGTTCTTTTTTTAGAGGTTCAACTACATGTTGTTGATGTTTAGACGTAATTGTTTTCAAATTGGTCACTTCGTTCTCAAAATAATGAATAAAGGCATTAGCTGTTAATGGCTTAGAAAAAATGTAACCTTGTACTTCATCACATTTATATTCAGTTAATAACTGCAGCTGTTCTACCGTTTCGACTCCTTCTGCAATAACAGTCATATTTAATTTTTGAGCAAGCGTAACCATCGATTCCACAAGGACTCTACTGTTATGTTCATTACGCCCTAAATCTTGGACAAAGGATTTGTCAATTTTGAGTGTATCAAATGGGAAATTTCTTAAATAATTCATAGACGAGTAACCAGTTCCGTAATCGTCTAGACTTATAAATATACCCATTGCTCTAATTTTTTCTAGAGTATGTTTAACAGTTATTTCATTTTTAAGGATTGTTGTTTCAGTAATTTCAATTTCTATGTTTGTAGGTTCAATTTGATAATCTTGTAGAATGTTTTGGATATATATATTTAAATCTCTCTGCATAAAATGTTGTGCTGAGAAATTAATGGAGATTCGGAGAGGGTCTAGGTTGCTTTCTTTCCAGGCAATTATTTGCTGACATACAGATTTTAAGACCCACTTATCTATTTCAATGATCAACCCAATTTCTTCAGCTATAGGGATAAACTCATTTGGCGAAATGATTCCCCATTGCGGATGATTCCATCGTAGAAGAGCTTCAGCACTTTCAATTTTACCTGTTCGTAAATTCACTCTTGGTTGGTAAACTAATGATAGTTCATCTTTTTCAATCGCCTTACGTAAATCGGTCTGCATTAAAAAGCTACGATACGTATTTATATTCATACCAGAATGAAATACATTATATTTATTTTTCCCTTGTTCTTTTGCGCGGTATAGTGCGGTGTCAGCATTTTTTTTAATCGTTGTCGAGTCTTCACCGTCATAAGGGAAGATAGTTAAACCTATGCACGTAGTGATATAAAATTCAAAATTATCAATATAAAAAGGACTTTTAAAAGATTGAATAATATTTTCTGCTTGTTCTAATGCTACTTCTCTATCCGCATTTGATAACAGAATGATAAATTCATCTCCACCTATTCTTGCAATAAAATCATTTTCGCCTACTGTTGCTTGAAGTCTTTTCCCAACTTGGTATAGTAATTTATCTCCGATAGAATGTCCTAATGAATCATTAACATTTTTGAATCGGTCTAAATCTAAAAATAACAGACCGAAAGTTTCATTAGTAAGTTTTGCATGATTGATTTTGTTCATAAGTTGTTCATTAAACATTCTTCGATTCGGTAATTCTGTTAATATGTCGTGATACGCCATATGTTCTATCACTTTGTTTTTTTCTAATAGTATGTGTGATTGTTCTTGTAATTTCTTTTTTAATTGATAGATTTCGACAAATCGCTCAACTTTTGATTTTAATATCATCGGGTCAAATGGCTTTAATATATAATCAATCGCACCAACTGAATACCCCATAAAAATATGTTCTGAATCTAAATAATTTGCAGTAATAAATAAAATAGGTATATCTTTCGTTTTTTCCCGCGCTTTAATAATTTTTGCAGTACTAAACCCATCCATTCCTGGCATTTGAACATCTAGTAAAATAACCGCAAAATCATATTTTAATAGATATTTAAGTGCTTCTTCACCTGAAGTGGCTTTAAATAACTCATACCTATCGCTCTCGATAATAGCTTCTAAAGCCAACAAATTTTCGGGTCGATCGTCTACTAATAGAATATTCACCTTTTCTTCATGCACCATCTATTTATCTCACCCTCGAAAGTTTTTCCAAAAATCTATATCGAAAGTATAGCATATTTAATATCTTTTAAGGAATTTTAGTAGTATTTATATCGAAGAAATTTTTTCCTATATAGGACTTAAGTAATATGGAAATATATTCGATTTATGGAAATGATGAGATGCAATAAAATGGCATTATGCAGTAGCATGTACTTTTCTTAAATAATAGAATTTATCTTCGTTGATAAAATCACAATCTGGTAAAAACGCGTTGTTTTTCAGTTGTAAAGAAAAGGCATTTAATATTTTCACTAAGTGATCACGTTCTTTCTCGGTAACAACAAATTCAATACCATACTGATATGTACCGACTTTTACCTCACTCTTCCAAACGATGCGTCCTTTTACATGAATATCGTGGTTCAAGATTGTTGTATCGAATTGATAGATAATGTCTGGTCGTACAGGTAATTGTAATGTAGATAAAAATCTTAGGCCACCTGGACCTATATTTTCAACTAAAACGTTAGATTTTCCTAAGTTTACCTGTTTATCTTGGAAAGACACTAATGTCATTGAAGAGCTTAAAGGGAATAATAATTCTAATCGGTAAAACGCTCTCTTATCGAGGTGATCATTGTTACTATGATCATTTTGTACTTTAATAAATCCTTGTTTTAATAATCCAGTAAACTTTCTTTCTGGTACAGGTTCACTAAATAAGTATCCTTGTATTTCTGAACATTCTTGTTGTTTTAAAAATTCTAATTGTTCATGAGTTTCAACTCCTTCAGCTACTATATTCATATGAAGTCC
>JAPSJC010000074.1 GCA_031178355.1 Ureibacillus sp. | reverse complement strand
CAATAGAAAAATGAGCAAAATAAAATGCCCATTCGCCTTTTCATAAAAAGGAGAATGGACATTTGATTAATTAATACTGGCATTTTATACGTTATATCGCGGCTTTTCTTTCAACTGTCTACTTGATGGGAGCAATTCAAAATCCAATTGGTTATCGTTCGATATTATTCAGAACTTCATCTATTACTTCGAATGTTGTTGAACGACCGCCAAGATCAGGTGTTTTAATTCCTGATTCGAGTGTTTGTTCAATGGCATTCAAAAGGTGAGCACCTAATTCATCATAGCCTAGATGATCGATCATCATTTTTGCAGTCCATAATTGTCCTATAGGATTGGCGATTCCTTTTCCTACAATATCAGGTGCAGAACCGTGTACAGGCTCAATTGCTCAAATCTAAACTTGATTCCACCATGTAGTTCTGCTATTCTATCTAGAACTTTTAAGGTTGCAGGTACAATTTCTTTCCCGACACCGTCCCCTGAAATAACTGCTATTTCATGGATGTTCATTTTATCCCACCGTTTCGTATTTTAATAAGCCACTACACAGAAAGTTATTAAATATACCGGCTAAATCTGACTAATTACTTAGAATTAACTAGTCAGACTATTAATACTTAAAGGGCAATTGATACATACTGAGTTTCGAGAAAATCTTCAATGCCCTGATGTCCACCTTCTCGGCCAATGCCGCTTTCCTTCATGCCTCCAAATGGTGCTTGGGCTGCAGATGGCGCCCCATCATTCCAACCTACAATTCCGAAATCGAGCTTTTCAATTATCTTTGTTCCTCTGCTCATACTTTCAGTAAATACATAAGCCGCAAGTCCATAAGGTGAACTATTAGCAAGCTCAATTGCTTCTTGATCAGAAGTAATTTTCTGTATAGGAGCAACAGGTCCAAATGTTTCTTCCCTCATGACTAACATGTCGCTCTTTACATTACTTAGGACTGTCGGAAGATAGAAATTATCCTCTTTGCCATATGCATAAACACCACCTGTTACAATGGAAGCGCCTTTCGAAACTGCGTCCTCTACATGTTCATTTACTTTCTGAACAGCTGCAGAATTAATAAGTGGGCCTATATCAGTTGTTGCATCCAATCCATTTCCAACCTTTAGTTTTTGAACTTCTTTAGAGAATCGTTCTACGAATTCATCATAGATGCCACTCTGAACATAGATACGATTACCACAAATACAAGTTTGACCAGCATTTCTAAATTTAGATGCCATTGTTGCTTGTACTGCTTTATCAATATTTGCGTCATCAAGTACAATAATTGGAGCGTGACCACCTAACTCAAGGGACAGTCGTTTCATTTGATGAGCAGCTTGTTCCATAAGTTTCTTACCAACTTCTGTTGAACCTGTAAAGGTAATCTTTCTTACTTTTTCATTTTTAGTAAGTTCATCCCCTATGATTGCTGAGGATCCAGTTACAATATTTACGACACCCTTCGGAAAACCTGCTTCGTGACAGTATTCAATTAGTTTAATAGCTGTTAATGGAGTATCACTTGATGGCTTTACAACGATTGTACAACCGGCTGCAAGAGCTGGTCCCATTTTTCTAGTTAGCATAGCAGCAGGGAAATTCCAAGGTGTAATTGCTGCAACTACGCCTACAGGTTTTTTCCATACTTGCATTCTTTTTTCTTTATTGTGTGAAGGGATTATTTCTCCATATATTCGTTTCCCTTCCTCAGCAAACCATTCAATATACGAAGCAGCATAGTCTACTTCACCTCTTGCCTCTTTTAACGTTTTTCCCATTTCAAGTGTTATGATAGTAGCTAATTCCTCCTTATTTTGAAGAATTAATTGATGCCACTTCTTTAAATATGAAACTCTTTCATAAACTGATAGACTAGACCACTCAGAAAATGCCGTATATGCAGAATCAACGGCCAGTTGCGTCTCTACTCTTCCCACTTTGGGACAAGTTCCTACAATTTCACCGCTTGCTGGATTGAATACTTCCAAACGATCATGTTCTTCTCCAACCCACTCACCATTGATATAATTTAGCGCCTTCATGCTTACAACATTCATTTATCAACACTCCTTCTGAATTTTTGCACCAATCAATTAGTTCATGAATAACTATAGGTTTTCGTTTTTAATGCCTCTAATATACTTTTTCGATATAACTATATCCCTCCATGTTTCTATTTTATTTTAAACATATCCACCATGCTTGAATTGGAATCACGGATGTGTTTTATCACTGTTTCCTTTATAATTGTTACATCTCTGGAATTCAAAGCTTCCACCAATTCCAAATGTTCTGCATAGAACATTTCCGGATCTTTCTCATAAAAGGGAACTAACCGTGACATTAGTGTCCGAATTTGTACTTGAATAATATCGTAAAGTCTTATAATACGTGTATTGTTACAAAGGTTTACAACATACAGATGGAATTCCATATCCAGATCGAATACTTTCGTCCAATCCGCTTTTTGAGTATACTCTCTCATATGTTCCACAATTTGTATTAAATGCTCATAATCCTCCTTACTAAATCTTCTTACAGCATTCATAAAAGCTGTACTTTCTAAAATGGAACGAGCCTCTGAAATCTCTTTCATATCTTCCTCAGTAAACGTTACAACAAAGGTGCCTTTTCTTGCCTTGTTCTGAACGAGTCCTTCAAACTCCAACATTTGAAAAGCCTCTCTCAATGAACTTCGACTTACATCAAATTCGGTTGCTAAATACGATTCTATTAATCTTTCTCCAAAGTCAATTTCGCCATTCCAAATACGGTGGCGAATTTCATTTGCAATAATTTCACTTAAAGATTTTTGTTTAAGTGCCATACCAATCCACCACTTTCCACAATTACTCAACAATCGAATTGTTTAAAAATCGATTGTCGACAATACCCTTTTTAATAATTGTAAATTTAAATTTTACACTCTGTCAATGCAATTATAAAATTATTTACAATATTATTAATATTGTGTAAATTCTGAAAATAGAATGGTATTGTCGACATTTCAACAATCGATTTTAGAAAGGAGCTACTTATGCGTCGTAAAATAGTTGCGTATAACCGTGTATCTGATTCAGTTCTAAACAAGTTATCAGGAATGTTCGATGTTGATTTTTTTAGCAATATCAATCCAAAAACTGATCCTGCTTTTTTAGAATCCCTTAAAAAAGCAGAAGGTATTATCGGTCTAGAATTACAAGTAGATAAAGAATTATTAGATCTGGCTCCAATGTTAAAAATAGTGTCAAACGTATCTACCGGTTATAACAATTTAGACATTCATGAGATGACCAAACGAAATATAATGGCAACTAATACACCTGGCGTTGTTGAAGAGACGACAGCTGATGCAATATTTGGCATCATGCTTGCTGCTGCACGTCGGATTCCTGAGTTAGATCAATATGTTAAATCGGGTGGCTGGGGTCAGTTGTTAACTGATGATAAATTTGGTTGTAATGTACATGGCAAGACACTAGGTATTATTGGAATGGGGAAAATAGGTTCAAAAATTGCAAAACGCGCACATTTAGGCTTCGATATGAACATTTTGTATCATAATCGCTCTCAAAATAAAGAAGTTGAGGAGCAATTTGACGCGAAATATTGTGACATTCGTACATTACTAAGAGAATCAGATTTTGTATGTATCATGACTCCATTAACTCCAGAAACTGAAAACTTAATCGGAGAAGACGAGTTTAAGATGATGAAAGATTCCTGTGTATTTGTAAATGGCTCACGTGGAAAGACAGTTAATGAAGAAGCACTAATTAAAGCATTAAAGAATAAGGAGATTCGGGCAGCTGCTGTAGATGTTTATCATGTTGAACCAGTTCATCCTGATAATCCTCTTCTAAAGTTTCCTAATGTAGTGACAACTCCACATATCGGCTCATCAACCCATGAGACAGAGTTAGAAATGTCAGAGCTTGCAGCTAAAAATCTGGTTACAGGCTTAGATGGTAAACTACCACCTAACTTAATTAATAAAGAGGCTTTTGTTAGTAATAGTATTAATTCATAAACTTAAAGAGAGGGAGATTTTAAATGATAAAAACCGATAGTTTATTACAAGATGATGCGAAGTATGTTTGGCACGGCATGAAGAAGTATAACCCGTCAAGTACAATTATTGCCAAAAAGGCTGATGGGGTTTGGGTTACTGATGTTGAAGGAAATCGCTATTTAGATGGTATGTCTGGATTGTGGTCCGTTAATGTAGGGTATGGTCGTGAAAGAATAGCAAATGTCGCAGCAGAACAACTCAAGGAACTTACGTATTATCCTTTAACTCAAAGTCACGTTCCGGCGATTGAGCTTAGCAAAAAGTTAAATGAATGGCTTGGAGACGATTACGTCATTTTCTATTCAAATAGCGGTTCCGAAGCGAATGAAACAGCTTTTAAAATTGCCCGCCAATATTTCCACCAAAAAGGTGAATCTTCTCGCCATAAATTTATTTCACGTTATCGCTCTTATCATGGTAGTTCATTTGCAACACTTGCTGCAGGAGGTCAAAATCAAAGAGCTTATAAGTATGAACCGCTACTACAAGGATTTTTACATGTAACAGCACCAGATAGCTACCGTTGCCCTTCTTACTTAACAGAAGAACAATTTAATAACGAATGCGCAAATGAAATAGACCGTACTGCAACAATGGAGATTAGCGAAACGGTTGCAGGAGTAATCATGGAACCTATTATTACAGGTGGAGGGATCTTAATTCCACATGAAGGGTATATGAAGAAGGTAAAAGAGATTTGTGAAAAACACGGTATTTTGCTAATTGTAGATGAAGTAATTTGTGGATTTGGAAGAACAGGTAAACCTTTTGGATTCATGAATTACGATGTGAAGCCAGATATTATTACAATGGCAAAAGGCTTAACAAGTAGTTACATGCCATTGTCAGCAACTGCAGTAAAAAGAGAAATCTATGAATCTTTTAAAGGAACAGACGCATATGACCACTTCCGTCATGTTAATACATTTGGAGGAAGTCCTGCAGCTTGCGCTGTTGCACTTGAAAATATGAAAATCATGGAAGAAGAAAATCTGATTGAAAATTCAAGAATTCTTGGTGAATGGTTACTTGAAGAATTGAAAGAGCTAAATGCACATCCAAATGTAGGGGATGTACGCGGAAAAGGTTTGTTAGTTGGGATAGAGCTAGTGGAAAATAAAGAAACGAAAGAGCCTCTCGACGAATTAAAGGCTGCTTCTGTCGTAGCGAAGTGTAGAGAAAAAGGTGTCATCGTTGGGAAAACAAGTGATACTGTTGCTGGTCATAATAACATTATCACAGCGGCACCCCCATTATCTATTACACAAGAAGAGTTAAGTTACTTGGTAAAAGCATTAAAAGAATCAATTAATGAACTTTAATTGTACAGCTGTTGCAATAGAGATTTTAACAGTCTTATACAGGAGGTAAACGTCGTGATTATAGGGGTTCCAAAAGAAATCAAAAATAACGAAAACAGAGTAGCTATTACACCAGCTGGTGTCACTACATTTATGAATTCAGGACATACAGTTTTAGTAGAAAAAGATGCTGGTATTGGTAGTGCTTTTACAAATGCGGATTATGAAAAAGCAGGTGCAAAAATCATTGATCACGCGAAGGATGTTTGGGCTCAATCTAATATGGTACTGAAAGTAAAGGAGCCTCTTGCCAGCGAATACGATTATTTCCGTGAAGGTCTCGTGTTATTTACGTATTTACATCTAGCTGCTGAACCTCAATTAACGAAAGCTTTAATTGATAAAGGTGTTACTGCTATTGCTTATGAAACAGTTAAATTAAACAACACTCTTCCTCTCTTAACGCCGATGAGTGAAGTTGCAGGTCGTATGGCAGCTCAAATTGGTTCACAATTCCTACAGAAAACGAATGGGGGCCAAGGGATTCTTCTTTCCGGTGTTCCTGGCGTACCTCGTGGTAAGGTAACAATCGTAGGTGGAGGCATTGTAGGAACGAACGCCGCGAAAATAGCAGTAGGTTTAGGTGCTGAAGTTACTATCTTAGACTTAAACGCTAATCGATTACGCGAACTAGATGATATCTTTAGTAATCAAATTACAACATTAATCTCTAATCCTTATAATATTGCAAACTCTGTGAAAGAAGCTGATTTACTAATTGGAGCTGTATTAATCCCTGGCTCTAAAGCTCCTAAACTAGTAACAGAGGATATGGTAAAAACAATGAAACCAGGTTCTGTCATTGTTGATGTGGCTATCGATCAAGGTGGCAGTGTAGAAACATGCGATAGAGTTACGACACACGATAACCCAACATTCGAAAAGCATCATGTGATTCACTACTCTGTTGCCAACATGCCTGGTGCCGTTCCACGAACATCAACTATTGCACTAACAAATGTAACAGTACCTTACGCTTTACAAATGGCAAATAAAGGATTTTTAAAAGCTATCTCTGAAAATGAAGCGCTAATGCATGGGGTAAATACCGCAAAAGGTTTTGTCACTCAAGAAGCTGTTGCGAAAGACCTTGGTTATCATTATGTTCCGGTTGAAACTGCTCTCGGGAAGGAATTGGCATTACTCTAAAATTAATCTTAAAAGGGATGTTATGAAGACGTCCCTTTCGAACTATATATTATAAAACAGTTTTAGTTTGTTTATAGTGTAATGCACTGGCTTATTAATATCTGATAGAAATCTATTAATCTAATTAGTTTTTCAATATCTTTGGAAATTAGTATTAAATAATTAATGGTCTGTTCTAGAAGGTAGTATGCATAAATTTAGATTAATTTTAAAGGGGATATGTAAATGTTGAAAAAGGGATTATTCTTTTTACTTTTAGCTTTTGCAGCTTTAACGCTAGTAGCATGTGGAAGTACAACTTCAACATCAACCTCTAGCAGTAATACCGAGAACTCAGATAACAGCGCAAACAATGGTGATAAAATCACAATTCTTGCAGCACATGTTGTCTCTACAGAAACAACTCAACATAAAGCATTTCTGGAATTTGAGAGGCTAGTAGAAGAAAGATCAAATGGAAGAATCGAAGTAGAAATCTATCCTGATGGTCAACTTGGCGGAGAAAGAGAAATGATTGAAAGTACACAAGCTGGAAATATACAAATGTCATCTCCTTCAGTTGGAGTACTTGCAAACTTCTCTTCTGCACTACAGATTTTTGATTTCCCATTTATTTTTAAAGATAGAGAGACAGCACATCAAGTTGTCGATGGAGAATTTGGGCAAGAATTATTGAAAGGTTTAGAGGAAAGTGGACTTGTTGGATTAAATTATGGTGAACTTGGTTATAGACACTTATCCAACAATAAAGGTGAAGTCGTTACGCCAGATGATATCAAAGGGCTAAAACTTCGAACGATGGAAGTACCAATGCATATCGCTTTTTGGAAAGAAGTAGGAGCAAATCCAACACCTTTAGCTTTCACTGAAGTATTTACAGGTTTATCTTCAGGGGTTGTAGATGGAGTTGAAAACGTTCTTGGCCTCATTCACTCAGGAAAATTCCACGAGGTTAGTAAGTATATTACAACAACGGGCCATATTTACGATCCTGAAATCTATATCATAAACAAAGATTTCTTTAATAGCCTTTCAAAAGAAGATCAAGAAATTATCCAATCATCTATAAACGATACAGTTTCATATTTAAGAGATTTAAATAGTGATCTTGATGCGGAGCTAAGAGTCCAACTTGAAAAAGAAGGAGCTATCTTTAGAGACCTATCTGAAGAAGAATATAATACATGGATTGAGGCTTCCATCCCATTTTATGAAAAGTATGCAGGTGAAGTTGATAAAGAAAAGTTAATTCAATTACTTGAGGCCGCTGGAAATGATCAATTCGTAGATGTAATAAAATGATAATGAATTAGCCTGAACACCCAGAATAAAATGACTATATTATCTTTAGTCACGGACTTCTGGGTTATTTACTATAGGTGTGTGTAAAAGGGGGTAAATACAATGAAACTCTATAAGCATTTGGATGACCATATTGAAACCTACTTATCAGCAAGTTTATTAGTTTTCTTTTCTTTTTTATGCGTATTGCAAGTTGTCATGCGTTATGTCTTTAACGAGTCATTAACATGGTCAGAAGAATTATCAAGATTCGCATTTGTATGGTTTGTTTATACTAGTGCGTCCTATGCCGTAAGATACCAACGCCATGTGAAATTTAACTTTTTAGTTAATATACTCCATAAGATTTCTCCACTTTATAGTCAAATCCTTAAAATCATTGCTCTTTTCTTTTGGATTGGTTTTCTACTATTTATAGATTACTATAGTGTTCAAATCATTGCTAATCAGTTCAAGATGGGACAGGTTTCCCCTGCTAACCAAATTCCAATGTATATTGTGTATCTTGGCTTACCAATGGGAGCCTTATTAATGACATTTAGAGTGACCCAACATATCATAAATAGTTTTAAGGAATTAAAAAACTTAAAAGAAGTCCAGTAACTTACAGGGGGTGAGAATATGGCGACTATCATTTTATTTGGAAGTTTTATTGCTTTAATGCTTCTCAGTGTACCTATTGCATTTGCACTTGGTATTTCCTCTGTTATAACGTTACTCATTACAGAAAAAATACCACTTCAGTTTATTGCACAAGGAATGTTTACGACAGTAGATTCTTACGCTTTAATGGCAGTACCATTATTTGTATTTGCAGGTTTAATTATGGAGCATGGCGGACTCTCTAGACGACTCATAGATGTTGCAAAGTCATTTGTTGGTCACTATACCGGTGGACTTGCTGGAGTTGCCATTTTAGCTTGTACAGTTTTTGCAGCACTTAGTGGATCTGGTCCAGCAACGGTTGCTGCTATTGGCGGAATTATGATTCCATCAATGATAAAAGAAAAGTACGATGCGGGTTTTAGTTCGGCAGTTGTTGCTTCAGCTGGAACTCTTGGAATTATTATTCCACCAAGTATACCTTTAATTATTTATGGTATCACGACAAATACCTCGATAGGCGACCTTTTCATTGCGGGTATCGTACCAGGTTTACTAATCGCCATTTTACTTTGGACGATAAGTTATGTAATTTCAAAAAAGAGAGGTTTTATTGGAACGAGCGAAAAAGCATCATGGAAAGAACGGTTAAAGTATATCAATGAAGCAAAATGGACACTTTTAATGCCGATTGTAGTACTCGGTGGAATTTACGGAGGTATATTCACGCCAACCGAAGCAGCCGGTATTGCAGTAGCTTATAGTGCATTTTTAGGGATATTCGTTTATAAGGAAATAAAATGGGTAGATTCTATTGAGCTATTTAAACAAACTACTTTAATTTCTGGTATCATTCTCATCATTATCGCCACTGCCTCCACTTACGGAAGGATTCTTACAATAGAGAGAATCCCTATCACCATCGCGGATTTTTTAACATCTCTTCCTGTGGACTCATGGGTTATTCTTTGTTTAATTGTTGTCCTACTTGTTTTTATCGGTATGTTTATGGAAACGTTAGCAGCCATTATCCTTTTAGCACCGATTTTGCTACCTGTTGTGACGGAATTGGGCATGCACCCCGTACACTTTGGGATTGTCATGATATTAGCAGCAGAAATTGGTTTTTTAACACCACCTGTTGGGGACAACCTTAACGTAGCTAGTGCTGTTAGTGGACTATCTTTAGAACAAGTTGCTAAATCAACACTTCCATTTACAATTGCCTTAATCATATTGCTATTTGTTTTTATGTTTGCAGAGCCATTTACGATGTTTTTACCGAATTTAATAAGTGGAACAGGCGGTTAGTGAGTTGCTATCTAACCACTTATATTATAGAAGGAACTTATATTCATGCAAAATGTAACGCAAAGGATGTTTGATTGCG
>JAPSJC010000017.1 GCA_031178355.1 Ureibacillus sp. | reverse complement strand
TTAAATATACCTAATACAATAAGAACAATTGCCAAAGGGTAAATCATTCCTAATATTGGGACAGAAATAGCCAAAATTTGATTTAGTCCTAAATTTGCAACTGCAAAACTAATTAATGCGATCACCGTCGCCCAAACTTTGTAAGAAAGTTTGGGGAAGAGTTTAGAGAAGTATTCACCACATGAAATAACTAAACTAATGGAAACGCAAAGACAAGCAACTGTAAATAATAATCCTAACAATACAATGCCGGCTTGTCCAAATAATTGATTCATTACTAGAGTCAGCACTTCAGCACCATTGTCTAACTGTTCAATGGATGAAACGGAAGCTCCTAAGTACGTCAGGATACTATAGATTGCGGCTAATAATATCCCTGCTCCAAGCCCAGCAAAAAGCATGTATTTTGAAAGTGAAGCTTGATCTTGGATTCCTTTTAAACGTAGTGTATTCACGATTACAATTCCATAAACGAGTGCCGCAAGAGCATCCATCGTTAAATATCCGTCTAAAAATCCTTGGAAGAAACCATTTGTCGCATATAGTTCCGTCGCATGAGCGGGTGGATTAGTTGGTGTAAAAATAGCTTTAACAAAAATAATTGCAATGAGAATTAACAGAATTGGCGTTAATAACTTACCAAAACGATCAACAAGTTTTGATGGGGTTAAGCTCAGCCATAATACAATAACGAAAAAGATAATTGTATATATAAGTAACATCATTGAACTACCTGATAAATCCGCAGGTAAAAAAGGTTTCAAACTCATTTCATACGCAACAGTTCCTGCCCTTGGAATCGCTAAACCAGGTCCAATGGAAAGATAAATTAAGATCGGGAAAATAATTGCAAACGATGGGTGAACGCGAGTTGCTAGCGTATGAAAACTACCAGCTTTCCCTATTGCAATTACCCCTAAAATTGGCAACCCTACAGCAGTAATGACAAATCCAAAGAGGGCAATCCACATTTCCACGCCAGCTGAGTTACCTAAAAATGCTGGAAAGATTAAGTTGCCGGCGCCAAAAAACATGGAAAATAACATAAAGATAATAAAGAGTAATTCTTGGTTTGTAAGTTTAGGCATTTTTTTTCTCCTTAATTTAAATATCTCTGTAGTATAACAACTTAACTAGTTGATGCCTATAATTTGGGAAAAAGCAAAAATATTTAATATATTTAGAAAAGTTGTTCAAATTCTAGTTAATGCTATTTAGTTCTGAAAACTTTCATTAGTTTGCGTGTTTTATACTGAATTATTTAATGTAATTGGGGAAATCAAACAATATGGTCAATAAGTATTTGGAAAGGAGATTAAATCTCCGAAATAAACGCAACTTGGATAAGTTACTTACCATAATTAAACATCAGTACCATTAATACACCTTTGACTTTTTTCTTTAAAAACACTTACTTGCGAGTATTATGGTGGCGTTGTATGATTACATTAAAGCTGCGTTGTACGTACGAATATTAAGTTTTAACCTTTAAGCTGTAAAAGGGAGTTTTAGATTGAAGTTGGAATGGCGAGCGTCACACTAGTGAATGACGATAAACAGGAAAACTTTTGCGAACACCCACTTTGAGGAGTGGTGGTTTAAAACTTTCTATCAATATTACGGCAAGGCGGCTTGTCCTACATATTAGCAATCAATACAACAAAAAAATGCAATCCATAATTTATTGTGGATTGCATTTTTTTTATATAGCATCGAGTGTCGATTTAATAGCTTTTGTCTCAGATCATTATATTCGTCCAATAATAAAGCGTGACACTATTTTAACAAGACATGTTCAAATCTTTCTTTAACGCTTTGCCACTCATCACTAATAATGCTAAACATAACCGTATGGCGAATGGTACCCTCTTTTCGAATCATATGATTTCGCAATACGCCTTCTTTTACCGCACCAATCCGTTCAATAGCTTTTTGTGAACGAATATTTTCATGCCCTGTTTTAATTTGAATCCGTTGCATCCCTAATTTCTCAAAACCATATTTTAATAGTAGATATTTACAGTTTGTATTAATATTTGATCGCCAAACACGAGGAGCCAACCATGTCGACCCAATCTCTAAACGTTTATGTGGTAATGAAATATCCATATAAGAAGTAGCACCAACAATTTGCTGTGTACTTTGTTCGATAATGACAAATACATAATCTGTTTGGTCTTCACGTTTCTTGATCCCATCATGTACATATTGTATGACGTTTTCTTTTGTTAAAAGCTCAACTGACATGTGCTCCCAAATAAGTGGGTCAGCAGCTGCTTTACTAATCCCACCAATATGAGAAGAGTTAATCAGTTCTAGTCTTACGATATTATTCTCCAAATTTTCCATCAATTATCACCCCTTATAACCATTAAATTACAATTTTGATATGATTGAAATACTAATTATTATTCTTTTGATAATTCCAATGAGAAAGTATAAAATTACAATCTTTTGAAAATTTTTGGAAAATGATAACAAATGATATTCTTGGTGTATTATAATAGGTATAGAAGAATATATTTGAAAGTAATAAAAGTGATAAAGTAATATACCTACGATGAATTTTAGTATGATTAATTATTTTAGGATGTGTATCTAATGGAGAAAGTGTTTGTAATAGGAGATATCCATGGAAACTACGATTTATTTGAAAAAATTCTAACGAAATGGAATCCAGAAGAGGAACAGCTTGTGTTACTAGGTGATTATATTGACCGTGGTCCTGATAGTTTGAAAGTGTTACGGAAGATAATGGAACTTACGCAAAATCACGGGGCAATTCCGCTAAGCGGTAACCATGAGCAAATCCTTCTTCACTGGCTTAACAATACTGAAAAATCATCTGAATTTTATTTCCACGACAAAGTTGGAGGTATTGCTACGATACATAGTTTTTATCCCGAAATGAGAGAAAATGTCATACTTAGCGATGTAAATGTTTTAGAATTAGCAAACAAAGTAAAAGAACAGTTTTCTCCTGAAATTGAATTTATTAAGGGATTAAAGTCCTATTATCAATGGTCTTCTTTTTTGTTTGTGCATGCAGGTATAGACACTCATGTAGAAGATTTCAGGCACACAAAAGATGACAATTTTTATTGGATTCGAGAGGAATTTTACGGTTCTCCTCATCTTGCCAAAGAAAAAGTGGTATTTGGACACACGCCTACAATTAATCTAAATGAGGACAAAACCCATCAGGTATGGATCTCCCCATGTCGTATGAAAATCGGTATTGATGGTGGGGTCATTTATGAAAGTGGACAACTTCATGGTATCGTTTTTGAAAAACAATCAAATCATTTAACCGTGTATGCAGCTAAGAGAGAAGATGAAGTATTTTCTTATACAGTAAAACTATAAAATATATGGCACTTCTAAGTCCTGCTAGAAGTGCCTTTCTTATGAAATAATTGCTCAATTAAATATACCCTTCACTATAAAAGTAATAAAAGATGCCTGTAACAATCAGACCTATTAAAACAGCAAATGCAACTTTAATCGGTGATATGGGTGATTCGCCACCAACTAAACCAGTTTGACCATTGACCATGAATTGATAAATTTTCTCTTTATATTTAAACGAAGAAAGCCACAATGGTAACATTAAGTATTTATATTTTACTTTTAGATGATCGGTTTTAATTTGAAGATTGGAGACTTTATCTGCAAAATGTTTAGTGCGAATATGACGATCAATTTCCCGTAACAACTGATGACGAATTTCGCTCTTCGCTTGCCCCCAACCTTCTTCTATACCAACGCTATATCTTTCAGCTATATATCCGTGAAGAAAATCTTTGTTAAATGATAACGAAGAATTTGTTTCAAAAGGTTCTACTTTTTTTAGGATTCTATCGTTATAACGTTTTGAAGCACGAACAAGATGGTCATCGATAAATCTTTCGTAAGTGCCACTTGTACTGTACCAATCCGTTTCTACGTGAGTTTTCCCATCTTTATCTTTTACTGTTCGATTTTTTCCATACTTTGCTGTATAAGTTGAGCGTGTCTTAGTATCAAAAGTCCAATAAGGTAAATAAACGCCAGAAAAGGCATCGGCTTTCGCAGATCTCTTCGCTTCATTTGGAGCAAACAATCTTCGCTTTATCCATTTTCTGAAGTTACTATTTGCTTGTTCTTTGGTCACTGCAAACGGAACAATTCCATTTGGCTCTATAGAGTTTTCTGCCGCTGCCTCCATGACATGGTTTGAACCGCAGTAGGGACAAACATTCGCTACTTCTAGAGCATCATAAATCATTTCTGCCGCACAGGCATCACAAATAACGACCTTCTTTTCTTTTCCCCATTCAAAGCTTTTTTGTGCGACAGCACTTTTAAAATCCAATTCTTTTGCAAACTGTTCATCTTCTGAAGCGGGTTGTTCTACCTCTTCTTCATAACCACAGTAGGGGCATGATAACTTTCCTGAGGCAGGGTTGAACTGAATGGATGCTCCACAAGAAGGACATTTCGCATCATGTTCATCGACTTCATTTAAATTATCTTTTTGTAGTTCAAATGACATGAAGTAAAGGCCCCCTTATTTATAATCTTTTTCGTTAATGACATCTCCACATTCAGGACAGAACTTAGGAACAAGAGCCAGATTTTGAGGTTCCCACCCACATTGATCACATGTAATTTTTGTGTTTGAAGGTTTTGGTGTTCCACATTCCATACAGAACTTGCCTTTATTCACCGAACCACATACGCATGTCCATTCATCAACGGGTTTTTTTGTACCACATTCTGAACAAAAGTTACCTGTATTTTCCTTGCCGCAAGAGCATTGCCAAGTGTTAGCGGTATTTGAATTCTGAGGTGGTTGTGATGAGGCTTGTTGCGCGGCCCCCATTGCAAATAAGTTGCTTGCATTCACGCCCCCAGCTTGCTGTGCCATATTCATACCAGTAAAACCAACAAATGCGCCCCCTTCATTCTTTGCTGCATTTCGCATGGCATCACTTTGGGCATCTACTAATGTAGCACCAGCCATTGTTGGATTACGGAAAACAGCACTTCTTTGCAGCTGTTTAATCATCTCTTCATCTTCTTCAGATGCCTTCACAGAGTTAATACCAAACGATACAATTTCGATTCCTCTTATTTGTCCCCATTTGTCAGAAAGAACATCATTAAGCACTTTTGCTAGTTCTAATGTATGACCTGGTAATTCACTATAACGAATCCCGCTTGCAGAAATTTTAGCGAATGCTGGCTGTAATGCAGTCAGTAATTCTGATCGTAGTTGACCTTCAATTGATGTACGTTTAAAATCATCGTCCACATTACCAGTTACATTTGTATAGAAAAGAATCGGATCGATAATTTTAAAGGAATATTCTCCATGACAACGGATAGAAATATCAATATCTAAACCAATATTACGATCAATAACTCTGAAAGGAATTGGAGTTGGCGTGCCGTATTTATTGCCAGTAATTTCTTTCTTATTAAAGAAATACACACGTTGATCTTTTCCTGGCTCACCACCAAATGTTAAACGTTTGCCAAGTGATTCAAAACTACTTTTAATGGATTCATTCAAATCACCATAAAAAATACTTGGTTCAGTAGACGTATCATAAACAAACTCACCAGGCTCTGAGCAAAACTCCACGATTTTCCCTTGTTCTACAATAATCATACACTGTCCTTCGTTCACAGCTATGATGGATCCGTTTGAAATGATATTATCGCTACCTTTACGGTTAAAATTTCTTTTCCCACCGCGTTTTGCACCTTTTGTGATTAGTACATCAGCAGGCATTGCATCGCAATAGAAATATTCTCTCCATTGATCAGCAAGTACACCTGATAATGCGCCAACACCAGCTCGAAATAAACCCATTAAAATAATCCCTCCCAAATAATTGCTGATGAAACCATTATACTACCTTTTTGTTGGAATTTTCTAAATATTTATAATAATCTTCATGACTTTGTAGCTAGTCTTATATTTTCTATCATAGCTAGTATTTAAAACTACCAAGTTGTTCTAAATAAAAAAATATTGAATATATTTTTAATATAGAAAGAAAAATCGCATTTATATTAATTTAAAGTAATATAAATATTTGATTCTTTAATAAAGCTGAAGAAAACTTTAGGGATTTCCTGGGAAATTTTATTTGTTTTATATAATTTTCAAACAAAAAATGGACAATGTGAAGAAATTGAAAACCAATGTAATTAAAAGGGGGATTAGTATATGTTGCAAATCAATCGAAACTATTTAAGCATACCAACGAATGAGATTTATTTTGATAATAAGAGAATCCAAAGTAGATACAAAGCAAAAATATCCTGGTATACACACCGTCTAAAACCTAGTCGTAGGTTACAAAGTAAACGAACAATACAGATTGATTTACAGGAAAATGAAACGATTTTCATTAATAACCTTCCTGAAAATACGAAAGAAATATTATTCGAAAATAATGATGAAAAATTCAAAATTATACCCTTTATGAATCCGATAGATGAACAATTAAACGAGTTCCAACGATTCTATAACGAAAATCTACAATACGGAGAAAAGATAAATCGTTCAAAATTTCAATCACTCTTACTACTACGTAATTCACAAGCAATGATCTTAACTAGAATAGAAAATTCATCGCATAAAATTTTAGGTTATCGTTTATATGTGGTTGATGGGCAAAATGCTTTACTTCTATATGTTTCTATAGCAAATGAATTAGTAAGTTCAAGAAGGGCGAATCTATTATTATGTTGGGAAGATATTAATATGTTCCGTAGAATTGGTTATGAAATTTATGATTTTGGTAATGTCGATACGGAACTCCCACTACGATGTAATGAGTATTTTGGTGGCAAAGAAGTGACCGTATTTTCAGGTTATATAGCTAAATCATTTACTTCTAAACTCATAGCCAAAATGAATCAATGGGGAGAAAAAAAGAAATAAAATAAACAAAGTACGGACTCTAGTTCTTTATATGCAAAGAACGTATTTAAAAATCAATCAATGAAAATACTTCATGTTATCAATAATATTACCAAATGTGCAATCCAACTATTAAGTTCGTAATTTGTTATAATAAAAGAAACAAGTTAGAGAGGATTTTATTATGACAAACAAACCACATTTATTAGTCGTGGATGGTATGGCATTATTATTCCGTTCATTTTTTGCCTCGAGTGCAATGGGTCAATATATACGATTAGAAGATGGAACGCCCACAAATGGTGTCCAAGGTTTTGCAAGACATGTACTTACTGCTCAAAACCTAATGAAGCCAACACACTTAGCAGTTTGTTGGGATATGGGTGCACAAACATTTCGTAATGAATTATTTGATGGCTATAAAGCAAACCGTCCAGCACCACCAGAAGAAATGCTTCCGCAATTTGATATGGCTAAAGAAATCTCTGAATTGATTGGATGGAAAAACTTTGGTGTACCAGGGATGGAAGCAGACGATACAATCGGTTCAATGGTGGAAAAGTGGAAAGATGACGCACAAATCACAATCATTAGTGGCGACAAAGACTTACTGCAATTGCTAAATTCAACAACAAGAATTGCGTTTACGAAAAAAGGTTACACAGAGTACGACGTCTATACAGAAGAACGCTTCAAAGAAGAATACAAAATTGAACCATACCAATTTGCATATGTGAAAGCGTTTATGGGGGATTCTAGTGACGGTTACCCAGGAGTAAAGGGGATTGGTCCTAAAACAGCATTACAATTAATACAAAATTATGGTTCGATTGATGAAGTAATTGATAACCTTGAAAAATTAAAACCAGCCCAAAGAACGAAAATTGCTGATAACATGGAAATGCTGAAACTTTCGCATCAACTTGCAACAATTGAACGAAATATGGAGATTGATGCTAACTTAGAAGAACTAGCGTTAAATGATTATTCGACAGATCGTTTCGATGAATTAGAACGTAGAGGGTTCCGATTAATTGTAAAACATGCAAAATCGCTTTATTCAATTGCGTAATAAAAAAAGGGTGGTTGTCGAGAAGCAAAGGCTTTCTTGGCAACACCCTTTTTTGATTTACACATTACTCTTTTTAAATTATTTCTTCTATTTTTACAAAGGACAAGACCTTAAAATTATCCGAGTAGCGCACTTTTCGGATTTGACTCCCTCTATTTTTCCATCCATTATCATGAATGATTAAATAGAGTTCATCTTCGTTTATTTCATACCCAATTAAAGGTACCCAATGATACTTATAGTTGGATTTGTACTTCCATTGGAAGGTAAAATAACGGTCAAACTTCATTGCGACAGGTCTTCCTTGGTCAAGTTGCTCTAATGCTTCATATAAAGAGCAACTTCTCACATTCCAATTTGGTCCTAGTAGTTTTCTTAGGTTTTTGATGAGTTTCCATTTAAACAAACCAATTTTGGTCCCGCCAAGTTGTTTATATAAATCATTAACACTAAAGTTTGCATGATGCTTTAAATAATTTAAAATAATATATATAGTAGTTGGTCCACATGCAGATGAATGGTATTTCGTAAGTATGGCTTCGTTATATTGGGAATAACCCGTAACGTTAAGTTGTACGTGCATCGCTCATCACCTTTAATAGGATTCATAACTTATTGTAGAAATATGATTATACCACAAATGTTTTCGGAGGAAGCGCTATTGAAACAGTATCAAACACTATTATTCGATCTTGATGATACATTACTTGACTTCGGTCAGACAGAAAATCAAGCATTAATGAAATTATTTACTGAATTACAACTACCATTAACAGATGATATGAAAGAAACATATAAAATGTTCAATACCGGGCTTTGGCGTGCCCATGAAGAAGGAAAAATCGAACGCGATGAATTAGTGAATACAAGGTTTGCCATCTTTTTTGAGCATTATGGTAAAAAAGTTGATGGAGTAGAATACGAAAGAAAATATCGAAATTATTTAGATGAAGGACATCATTTAATCGATGGGGCACTAGAATTAATCCAAGAGCTTTATCAAAAATATGACTTATATATTGTAACGAATGGTGTTGTGAGTACACAGGAAAGAAGATTAAAAGATTCAGGTCTCGCACCTTATTTCCGTCACGTATTTGTTTCAGAAGAAGTCGGATATCAAAAACCAAGGAAAGAGTTTTTTGATTATGTTTTTCAACACTTGGGAAAAGTTGAATTGGACAAAACATTGATTATTGGAGATTCTTTAACTTCGGATATAAAGGGTGGTTTAAATGTTGGTATCGATACATGCTGGTTCAATCCACATCGTATTGTGAACAATTTAGCGGTTAAGCCAACTTATGAGATAGCTGAATTGGAAGAACTAAAGAGGATCGTTTTGAATAATAGATCTTAGAAGGGATCTAATGGCAAAAGGAAAAGTGCGATTCATCCTTTAAATTGGTTTTAATCGGCAATAGGTGTAGAAAGCAGATAAAAGTGTCCATTAAAAGGTTTTTTAATGGACATAAGGAATGAGAAAAGTGGATAAATGTCCATTAAAACGCCTCTTTGTACCCTAATGACGTTATAAATCCAATCCCAGAGGTAAAGGAACCCGTAGTTCAGTCCCACAACTTATTAGCGAATCATCTATTTCTCAAAAGTTGCGAAAAGATCCAAGTTACTACTACTGCCCCTCAAGTAAGTTGCCTCTCATTCAATTTCCACCTCTCAACTACCCCCATAAAAATCTACTTCCCTGATTTTCTTCTTTCGGTTACTGTTTCACCAGCGATTCCCCAGTTATCTGTATCAACCTCATCAATTACAACAACTGTTGTGGCGGGATTTTTCCCTAGAACATCAACTAATAATTGAGTAGCTCCTGCAATAAGTTGTGCTTTTTTTTCTGGTGTTACATTTTCATTTGTAATTTTAATGTTTACGTATGGCATCTTATCATTTCTCTCCTTAGATTATGTAATTATCACTATTTATCCCATGGTTTGGTTATTTTAATCTCTACCCTCAAAATAATCATACAATTAATGAATTATTTCCGCAATTTTATATAATTTAGAATTATTTTACAATAGGAATTTTTAATTTTCAATTTCTAAAAACTTTATTTTAGGGTGCTTGGGGCTATTTAGACCCTGAAATTCGTCACGTTTAGACAAAAATTCTAAATATTCTTGATTTCAATATGATAATGATTTATTATTTTGAATATTAATATTATTAAAATATTTTATATTTCAAATATTTTAATAGTTTTAATCTTCTTTTTACATAGAGGAGAACAAAAACTTGAGGGGGTAAATTATGAAAAGAAAAGCATTTTATGGAATCTTCCTATTTGTTATCAGTGCAATTTTACTAGTAGGGTGTTCTGGCGGAACAACAACAAGTGAACCAACTGATAATGGTCAAAAGGATTCAGAAAAAGAGGTTGACAAAACGTTATCAGTTGCTATCGGTGCAGATATGGTTTCATTCGATATCCATGACCATAACAACACTTCTACGGAAGCAATTCATGTTAATATGTTCAATTATTTATTCAAAAAAGATGCTAATGGGGTAGTCCAACCTGAATTAGTTGAAGAATATACGATAATTGATGAATTAACAGTTGAAATGAAATTAAGAGCAGGAGTTACCTTCCACAATGGTGATGCGCTTACTTCTGAAGACGTAAAATTTACGTTAGAAAGAGTAGCGACTGACGATAAACTTAAAGAATATCCAAACTACAAGCAGATAAAAGAAGTACAAGTTGTTGATGAATTAACGTTTAGAGTTGTTACTCATGCACCAGAACCATCTCTATTCCACAGACTTTCACGTTTAGGATCAGGTATCCTTCCAAAGAACTATATTGAAGAAAATGGTTGGGATCACTTCCTTGCAAATCCAGTTGGGACAGGCCCATACCAATTTAAAGAGTGGGTTCGTGATGATCATGTTACCCTTGTTCCATTTGAAAACTTCTATCAAGGTAAAGTTGAAGAATGGGATGAAGTTGTATTCCGTGTAATCCCTGAGAATTCAACACGTGTTTCTGAATTATTAACAGGCGGAGTTGATATTGCCGTTAACATTCCACCAGCTGATTGGGAGCGTGTTAATTCAAACGAAGGTACATCTATCGTTCAAGAAATTTCTAACCGTGTAGTTATGTTAATTCTTCGTTCAACAGAAGGATTACCAACAGCAGACCCTCGTGTACGTCAAGCGCTAGATTATGCTATTGATGATGGAACTCTAGCAAATGTTGTACTACAAGGTGGAGCTGTTCCAACAAAAACGATGGTAGGTCCTGGAAACTTTGGTCATAACCCAGAACTTTATGACAATTACAATTATGATGTTGAAAAAGCAAAGGCGTTACTTGCAGAAGCTGGTTACGCAGACGGCTTTGAAATAACTCTTCAATCTCCACGTGGTCGCTATTTACAAGATGCTGAAGTTGCTGAAATGATCGCTGGTATGCTTGCAGCTGTTAACGTTACAGTGAAAGTTGAGTTTTTAGAGTGGAGTAACTTTGTTGAAATGCGAAATGCAAATGAAAACAAGGAAGCTTACTTAATTGGTCTAGGTAATTCAATGTTTGATGGTGCCTATTCTGTTGACTGGTATCGTTACGAACGTCACAAAGGACATACAGATTACAAAAATGACAAAATTGAAGAATTATTAGCTGCTTCTGCTGTTAATATGAATCCAGATGAACGTGATCAACAAATTCAGGAGATTTCAGCAATTGCCGCTGAGGATGTACCATTTGTTACACTTTATCAAGAGAAAATTAATATTGGGGTAAACAATAACATTGATTTTGTGCCAACATCAGATGAAATGATTTATGCTCCTTCTATTAAAAGAAAGTAAAGATTTATATTAAAAGGGACTAAGGAGTAATCCTTAGTTCTTTTACTAAGAGTAAGAGGTGAGAAGATGGTTAAATATTTGATTCGAAGACTACTGCAGATTATTCCGGTTCTTTTCATTATTTCTTTTATCGTATTTTGTCTAGTCTTTGTTGCGGGTGACCCGGTTGCTTTGATGCTACCAGAGGATGCAAGTCAAGAAGATATTGAACAATTACGAGAATCATTAGGTTTGAATGAACCTTTCCACATTCAGTATTTCAACTATATGGTTGGGTTAGTGCAGTTAGACTTTGGAGATTCCTTCCGTTATAACTCAAGTGCCTTACCAATTGTTCTTGAACGGCTTCCAGCAACACTTGAATTGGCAGCAGCCGCGATGATTATCGCAATAGTAATTGCAATTCCTCTTGGTATTTGGTCAGCTACGAAGAAAAATTCACCGGTAGATTTTCTGGCTACAGGTGGCGCAGTTTTATGGAAAGCGATGCCCAACTTTTGGTTAGGAATTATGTTCATTTTGTTATTTTCTGTAACACTTGGTTGGTTCCCGGTATCAGGAAGAGGGGATATCAGCCATCTAGTTCTTCCAGCTCTAACACTGGGAACAGGTATCGCAGCAGAAATGACAAGACTTATTCGCTCTAGCATGCTTGAGATTTTAAATCAGGATTATATTAGAACGGCGAAAAGTAAAGGAATTAGAAACTTCTTTGTTGTAAATAAACATGCATTTCGAAATGCATTAATCCCTGTAGTGACAATTACTGCACTACAAACATCTACTGTAGTTGGTGGTACTCTTGTTACAGAAACAGTATTTTCTTGGCCAGGTTTAGGACAGCTCCTAATTCAAGCGGTAAATACTAGGGATATGGCGATTGTACAAGCAAGTGTGTTTATCATCGCTTTCGCAGTTATTTTGATGAACTTATTAGCAGACATTCTTTATAAACTACTAGATCCAAGAATTAAGTACTAGAAGGGGGAGGACATATGTCGGTAAATTCACAGATTCAAAACCAAAATCAATCAGCTATAAGTCCAGTTAAGCAGAAACAAGCACCTAATCCCGTTGTCCGATGGATTCGCCTTCTACTAAAAAGTAAAACAGGGACTTTTGGCTTCATTGTAGTCGTAGCTGTTGTCCTTATTGCTATTTTTGCTAAATATCTTGCACCGTATGATCCAAATATGATCAATCCCGCAGCAATGCTTAAACCTCCTTCATGGATGGAGGGTGGATCATCAGCACATATTCTAGGTACAGATAATCTTGGTCGAGATATTTTAAGTAGGATTATCTATGGGTCACAAGTTTCTTTAGCAGTTGGGTTATCAGCCGTTGCTTTTGCAGGAGCGATTGGCGTATTTGTTGGTTTAGTAGCTGGATATTACGGAGGATTTGTAGACAATTTGTTAATGCGTTTAGTAGATTCCTTCTTAGCTATTCCTACTATTCTATTTGCCTTAGTTTTCTTAAGTGTCTTTGGACCAAGTGTAACTACATTAATTGTTGTACTAGGTATAACGAACTGGGTTCAATATGCACGTCTTGTCCGAGGGGAAGTACTTTCTATTAAAGAACGTGAATTTGTAAAAGCAGCTAAATCAATTGGCGTTCGTGATAATAAAATTATCCTTAAACACCTTCTTCCAAATGTTATTTCACCATTTATTGTCATTTCGACTTTAAGTGTTGCGACTACTATTATTCTTGAGGCATCTTTAAGCTTTTTAGGTCTAGGAATACAACCTCCAACAATATCATGGGGTGGAATTTTAAGTGACGGAAGAGATTATGTTGCAACTAGTTGGTGGCTAGCAACATTCCCTGGTGTCGCAATCACAATTACAGTATTAGCTATTATTTTCTTAGGTGATTGGCTTCGCGATGTTCTTGATCCTAGATCGACTAAATAATTGAAAACAACTTGTTTAATAAATTTCCTTGGAATAACACATAAAAACACTCTGTACAAAAACATCCATTAGATATGAAGAGGGGGGTCTTGAATATGACAGAAGCATTGTTGGAGATAAAGGATTTAAAAACCTACTTTCATACGGAAAATGGAGTTGTTCCATCGGTAGATGGCGTTTCTTTTTCGATAAAGAAAGGGGAAACAATTGCAGTTGTTGGTGAATCAGGTAGTGGGAAAAGTGTGACTTCACTATCAATAATGGGACTAGTAGGGTCCCCGGGTAAAGTAGTAGGTGGAGAGGTATTATTTGAGGGGAAGGACTTAACGACGATCTCGAATCGTGAAATGAGAAAGCTTCGCGGAAACGAGATTGCGATGATTTTTCAGGAACCGTTAACCTCTTTAAATCCATTATTTACAGTCGGTAACCAAATCTCTGAATCAATAAGATTACATCAAAATGCAAGTAAAGAAGAAGCAAAGATTAAAAGTATTGAAATGCTTAAGAAAGTAGGAATACCCCGACCAGATAAGGTATTCTCATCTTTTCCACATATGTTGAGCGGCGGAATGAGACAGCGTGTCATGATAGCGATGGCTCTATCATGTAATCCTAAGCTATTAATAGCAGATGAACCAACGACAGCACTAGATGTAACGATTCAGGCACAAATTTTACAGCTTATGAGAAATCTTACACAAGAATTCGATACGTCGATTATGTTAATTACCCATGACCTTGGGGTGGTTGCGGAAATGGTTGATACTGTAATCGTTATGTATGCAGGACAAGTTGTTGAGCATACCGATGTGTATACATTATTTAAGGAACCAAAGCACCCTTATACAAAAGGCTTATTGGACAGTACACCTAAAATTCATGAATTGAAGGATGAACTACAGTCAATTGAAGGGACAGTACCAGCACCTGGGACGATTACACAAGGTTGCAGATTCCAGACGCGCTGTCCACTAGCGACAAGCAAGTGTTTCTCAGAGGAACCAGAGCTTAAGGAATTAGCGCCAAATCACAAAGTTCGCTGCTGGCTCCATGAAGAAGGAGAGGTGGCAATCTAATGGTGCAAACAATTGAAACGAAAGATACACAGCAATCAAACAAAGAACAAGAGTATTTATTAGAAGTAAAGGGTTTAAAAAAGTATTTTGAGCTTAGCGAAGGCTTGTTTAAAAAAGAAAAACAATATTTAAGAGCTGTTGATAACATTGATTTCTATGTGAAGCAAGGTGAAACGCTGGGTATAGTTGGCGAATCAGGTTGTGGGAAGTCAACAACTGGAAACTTAATCATGCAGTTATTAGATAAAACAGAAGGGGAAATTATTTTTGAAGGCGTTGATTTAAGTACTTTAAAAGGAGAAAATCTACGCAAAAAAAGAGCTGAAATACAAATGATATTTCAGGATCCCTTTTCCTCATTAAACCCAAGGATGAGAGTATTTGATATTATAGCAGAACCGTTAAAAACACACCGTGTGGCGAAAGGCAAAGAATTAGAGAATCAGGTTTATGAATTAATGGATGTTGTTGGGTTGGATCGTTCTTATGCAAGAAGATATCCCCATGAATTTAGTGGGGGGCAAAGGCAAAGAATCGGTATTGCTAGAGCAATTGCCCTTAAACCAAAGTTAATCATTTGTGATGAACCAGTCTCTGCTCTTGACGTTTCAATTCAATCCCAAATTCTTAATCTAATGTCTAAATTGCAAAAAGAATTTAAATTAACTTTTATTTTCATTGCCCATGGATTGCCAGCTGTTAAGCATATTAGTGACAGAGTGGCTGTTATGTACCTTGGGAAGATTGTTGAGATTACGACAAAGGAAAAACTTTTTGACCAGCCTTTACATCCTTACACAGAAGGTTTATTAGCTGCTGTTCCGATTCCTGATCCAACACTTCGAGATGAAAAACACCGTATTATTATAGAAGGTGATATGCCTAGTCCGGCAAACCCTCCTTCAGGCTGTCGTTTTCATACAAGATGTCCTTATGCACAAGAAAAATGCCGAAGTGAAGAACCTAAGCTTATAGAAGAAAAACCAGACCATTTTGTAGCCTGTCATTTTCCATTAGAAGATGGTCATGGCGTACTAATAGAAAAATAACATCAGGAGATGGTGGAAGTGGATACGTTTATACGAGAGAAAAAAACTGAGATGCTCCAACTAATTGAGCAGCTTGTAAATATAGATAGTGGTTCATATAACAAAAGGGGTGTAGACCGGGTAGGGTCGATTTTAAAAGAGAAGTATGAAGATCTCGGATTCATAGTTGAGGTGAAAGAAGAAAAAGATTTTGGGAATAATATGATTATCCAGCATAAAAATGCGGTAGATCCAAAGATTATTCTTGTTGCCCATATGGATACAGTATTTCCAGAAGGTACAGTTGCAAAACGACCTTTTTATATAGAGGGAAGTCGAGCATACGGACCGGGTGTAGTTGATATGAAGGCAAGTCAGGTTGAATTAATCTATGCAATTAAAGCCTTGCAAGAGATAGGGTCAAAAAGTGTCGAAAATATCCAAATCATTTTAAATGGTGATGAGGAAGTTGGATCCATAACATCCCGTCATTTAATTGAAGAGCATTCAGTTGGAAAAGAGTATGCACTTATCATGGAACCTGCAAGAAAAGATGGTTCTCTAGTAACAGCAAGAAGAGGTGGCGGACGCTACGATATTATTGTAAAGGGAGTAGCCGCTCACTCAGGAATTGAGCCAGAAAAGGGTAGAAGTGCAATTGAAGAACTTGCCTATAAAATCATTCAGTTACATCGCTTAAATGATCATGAAAAAGGGATAAGCATAAACGTTGGCTTAATTGAAGGTGGATCTTCTGTAAACACTGTATCAGCAAACGCAGTGGCACATGTAGATATCCGTATATCTGAAATGGAACAAGCTGCATACTTAGAAAAGAAAATAAAAGAAATTTGTTCTAAGACTGTAGTATCAGGAACGGAAATACTGCTTGAGGGGTCTATTAGTCGACCACCAATGGAGTTTAATCAAAAATCCGAAAAGCTACTTCATATTATTAAGGATGTTGGAGAAAAAATTGGTTTGAAAGTAAGAGATACAGCAACTGGCGGAGGTGGAGATGCTTCTTTCACATCAGCCACTGGCGTTGCAACAATCGATGGACTAGGCCCAGTAGGTGGAGATGCGCATAGTGATAGTGAATATTTAGAAATCGACACGCTTCCTGAACGTACCCTGCTTCTTGCCAGATCAATTGAGCGTCTTTCGGAATAACAACAATAACAACAATAATAAGTAATTGAACTCTGTAAGCATTACAGAGTTCAATTTTTTTTTACTAAGTTTATTTATATGGTTAAAACTTGGAAATCGTGAAGTACTACTTTACATTTATATAAGTAGTTAAACAAAAAACCATCTCCACAATCACTCGAAAGGATAGGAAGATAGCTTTATTTTAAAACTATTGGGCTTGTAAAAAACTAATAACATCTTCAGGTGATTTTGCGTTAGCACTGTGTAAGTGAGCTAATTTTTCACCATTTTTAAAAATTAATAAACTTGGAATGCCCATTACTTGATATGTTTCAGCTAGTTCAGGGAAATCATCGCGATTGATTTCGTGCCAGTTATATTGACTATATTCTTCAATAATTGGGTCAATAAACATATTCATACGAGTACAATCTGGGCACCAACCAGCATAAAATTTAACAATAACAGGTTGATCTGAGTTAATAAGTTCATTAAATTGTTCAACAGAAGTAATTTCTTTCATAATTTTCACGCTCCTTAACAGTAGTGTACACATTTTATGAGAATGCGAAAAGAAATTTGCTTACCTCTTAACTAGATTCATTAAAAAACATTCTCTAAACCTCTTTTAATATTTTGAAAATTCAAAAGAAAAGATATTGATAAAATTAACGAAATAAACTACACTAAAGAGAGAAAAGATGTGTTTTGCTAACAACTATATTTTTTTAATCAAAAAATGAATGAGTATTCATTCAAAGAGTGGCGAAAGGGGATGTGCTCTTGACTTACAAAGTACAAAAAGCAGCCGTAATTGGTTCAGGGGTGATGGGTTCTGGTATTGCAGCTCATTTAGCAAATATCGGAATTCCAACAATAATGTTAGATATTGTTCCAAAAGAATTAACAAATGAAGAGGCAGCATCGGGATTAACAACTGAGAGTCCTTCCTTCAGAAACCGATTCGCACAATCTGCTATTCAAAAACTGCAAAAACAAAAACCAGCTCCGCTAACATCCAAGAAAAGTCTAGACCTACTAACAGTTGGTAATTTGGAAGATGACTTAGAAAAGTTAAAAGATGTAGATTGGATCATTGAAGTGGTTGTAGAAAACCTAGATGTGAAAAAGAACTTATTCGAACGCATAGATATTGTACGAAAAGAAGGTACAATTATCAGTTCAAATACTTCAGGTATTAGCGTTAATGCAATGGCTGAAGATTGTTCAGAAGATTTCCGAAAACATTTCTTAGGGACACATTTCTTCAATCCGCCAAGATATTTAAAACTTCTTGAAATTATCCCAACAGAATATACGAATCCTTCAGTTGTTCAGTTTATGAAAACTTTTGCGGAAGATGTTTTAGGAAAAGGGGTAGTTGTTGGGAAAGACACACCGAACTTTGTAGCAAACCGCATTGGGACATATGGTTTATTAATCACATTACGTGAAATGATTGAACGAGGGTTTACAGTCGGGGAAGTAGATTCAATAACTGGTCCATTAATCGGACGTCCCAAATCAGCGACTTTCAGAACGTTAGATGTTGTTGGATTAGATACATTCTTACATGTTGCAAAAACAGTTTACGAACAAACGTCAGGTGAAGAACAAAAAGTATTCGACGTACCAGAAGTACTGAAAAAAATGGTCGAAAAAGGTTGGCTTGGTGCAAAATCAGGTCAAGGTTTCTTTGTGAAAAAAGGGAAAGAAATCTACGAAATTGATATTAATACACTAGAATATGTTCCGGTCAAAACACTGCAAACGCCTTCAATTGAAATGGCAAAGCAGGTAAAAGGCTTACCAAATAAGATAAGAACATTAGTATATGCTAAAGACCGCACAGGTGAATTATTGTGGAACATCTTTGCTCCTACATTAATTTATGCCGCAGAACTAAATGGTGTCATTGCTGAGACAATCGTCGAAATCGACAATGCATTAAAATGGGGCTTTGGCTGGAGTCAAGGGCCATTTGAAATGTGGGATGCAATTGGTGTAAAACAATCTGTTGAAAGAATGGAGCATGAAGGACGTACTGTTCCTCCATTTGTTAAAGAATTACTAGAAAAAGGCTATGAATCATTCTACACAGAAATAGATGGAGAGCTAGCATTCTATAATGGCATACACTATGAAAAAATTCCTGTAAATGAGAAAGTAATAGATTTAAAACGATATAAGAAAAAACACGGAGTAATCAAATCAAATTCAGGTGCTAGTTTAATAGATTTAGGAGATGGAATTGCATTATTAGAATTCCACTCAAAATCAAATGCAATTGGTCTGGATATAGTTCAAATGATCAATTTTGCCATTGATGAAGTTGAAGCGAACTACAAAGGGCTTGTCATTGGGAACCAAGGTAAGAACTTCTGCGTTGGTGCGAATCTTGGCATGATTTTACTGGAAGCTCAAGATGATAATATTTTCGAATTAGACTTTGTTATTCGTTCCTTCCAAAAAGCTATGCGACGAATTAAATACAGTAAGAAACCAGTAGTTGCTGCGCCATTCGGTATGACGCTTGGTGGCGGATCGGAAGTATGTTTACCAGCTACACATATTCAAGCGTCAAGTGAAACTTATATGGGGTTAGTTGAAGTTGGTGTTGGCTTAATCCCAGGTGGTGGTGGAAACTTAGCGCTTTATGAAAAATTCCTAAAAGGCTTACCACATGGTGTTGAAGTTGACTATCAATCTATTGCAACGAAAGTATTTGAAACAATTGCTCTTGCGAAAGTATCTACTTCAGGAGAAGAAGCAAGAGAAAATAACTTCCTAAACTTTGCAGATGGCATCTCTGTAAACCCGGACCATTTAATATACGATGCAAAACAAGCTGCTTTATCAATCTATGAAGCGGGTTATGTTCCTCCAGTTCCGAAGAAAGTGAAAGTGGTTGGGGCACCTGGTTATGCAACATTACTCCTTGGTGCGCAAGGGATGTATCAATCAGGCTACATTAGTGATCATGATTTAAAAATTGCCAAAAAACTTAGCTATGTCATTGCAGGTGGGTTAGTACCATATGGAACTGAAGTAACAGAAGAATACTTATTAAATTTAGAACGTGAAGCATTTTTACAGCTTGTTGCAGATCCGAAATCACAAGCTAGAATGCAACATATGCTTGTGAAGGGTAAGCCACTTCGCAATTAAAACAAGAAGACAAAAAAATGATCATTTATTCTGAACAAGTAAGGTGAAGGGGGATATAAACTTATGCGCGAAGCCGTTATCGTAGCGGGTGCACGAACACCTATTGGTAAAGCAAAAAAGGGTTCTCTAAAAGCAATGCGTCCGGATGATTTTGGAGCATTAGTTGTGAAAGAGACCTTAAATAGAGCGGGTTTTAATGGTCCTATTGATGATTTAATTATGGGGTGTGCAATGCCTGAAGCTGAGCAAGGGATGAATGTTGCCCGCAATATTGGTGCTCTAGCTGGATTACCTGATACGACACCCGCTATCACAATCAATCGTTTCTGTTCTTCTGGATTGCAATCCATAGCATATGCGGCTGAACGCATTATGTTAGGACACTCAAGAGCGATCATTGCAGGTGGCGTTGAATCGATGAGTATGATTCCAATGACGGGAAATACGATCAGACTAAACCCAAAATTAGCGGAAGAAGCACCTCAATATTATATGAGCATGGGTCATACTGCAGAGGAAGTTGCCAATCGCTATAACGTTAGCCGTGATGAACAAGATGCATTTGCTGTTCGTTCACATGAACTGGCATTAAAGGCGATTCAAGAAGGCAAATTCAAAGATGAAATCGTACCTGTTGAAGTAGTAGAGCATTATGTAGATGCAAATGATAAATTGCAAAAGAGAATTTTTATTTTTGATACTGATGAGGGTGTTCGTAAAGACACAACGCTAGAGGGATTAGCTAAATTAAGACCAGCATTTCATGTTAAAGGTTCTGTTACTGCTGGAAATTCATCACAAACTTCTGATGGAGCTGCAGCTGTTTTAGTGATGGATCGTGAAGAAGCAAAAGCACAGGGGCTAACACCAATGGCTAAATTTTTAGGATTTGCAGTTGGTGGGGTTGCGCCGGAAGTAATGGGTATTGGACCTATTGAAGCAGTACCCAAAGCATTAAAAATCGCTGGATTAACTCAAGATGACATTGACTTATGGGAGTTAAATGAAGCATTTGCCTCACAATCACTTCAAGTAATTCGTCATTTAGGTTTAGATATGGAAAAAGTAAATGTGAACGGCGGAGCGATTGCTTTAGGACATCCACTAGGTGCTACAGGTGCCATTCTAACATTAAAACTGATTCATGAGTTAAAAAGACAAGGAAAAAAATTCGGGGTAGTAACAATGTGTATCGGTGGCGGTATGGGTGCTGCTGGTGTATTTGAAGTACTTTAAAAAGTGTTAGATTAGCAGGGTGAGAGCTCCCTACCCGCTCTGAGCCCTCGCCTTGCTTTTCTACATTGGTTTTGCTCAGGAAAATGTTTACGCAAAAAGTACCGGGTATGCTGGTACACAATATAGGGGAGGAAGATCGTTATGGTTCAAACAACAAATATTATCAAAGGTGGAAGTTTCCTAATTGAAGATGTGGATGTAAGCCGCGTTATTACACCAGAAGATTTTACAGATGAACAAAAAATGATAGCGAAAACAACAGAAGAGTTCGTTACAAACGATGTATTACCATTAGTTGAAAAGTTAGAAAATCATGAATTTGAACATTCATTAACATTAATGAATAAAGCTGGAGAGCTTGGATTACTAGCTGCCGACGTTCCAGAAGAATATGATGGCTTAGGTTTAGATAAAATTTCATCTGCACTAATTGGTGAAAAATTGTCCGTTGCAGGTGGTTTTTCACTAACTCATGGGGCTCATGTTGGAATTGGCTCACTTCCAATCGTGTTATTTGGTAATGAAGATCAAAAGAAAAAATATTTACCCAAATTAGCTAGTGGTGAAATGATTGCAGCTTATGCATTAACAGAACCAGGTTCAGGTTCAGACGCATTAGGTGCGAAAACAGTAGCAAAATTAAATGATACAGGTACTCACTACATCTTAAATGGTGAAAAGCAATGGATTACAAATGCTGGTTTTGCAAATGTATTCGTTGTTTATGCGAAAATTGATGGTGAACAATTTACAGCATTTATCGTAGAACGTAATTATCCAGGAGTTTCTGTTGGTTCAGAGGAAAAGAAAATGGGTATTAAATCATCTTCTACACGTACGTTAATTTTAGAAGATGTTCAAGTGCCAGTTGAGAATCTACTAGGTGAAGTTGGTAGAGGGCATGTAATCGCATTTAATATATTAAATATTGGCCGTTATAAATTAGGAGTTGGTACTGTAGGAGGTTCAAAACGAGCTTTAGAACTAGCAATTCAATATACAAACCAGCGCCAACAGTTTAAAACAAAATTATCTAGCTTTAACTTAACAAAAGAGAAACTAGCAACAATGGCAGCAACTCTATATGCTTCCGAATCTTTAAATTATAGAACTGTTGGTTACTATGATGAAATCATGAGTCAGTTGTCTCCGGAAGAACAAAAAAATCCTAAAGCGATTGCTGCTGCAGTTTCTGAATATGCAATTGAATGTTCGATTGCAAAAGTATTTGGTTCTGAAACGTTAGATTATATTTCTGATGAAGCAGTCCAATTACATGGTGGATATGGGTTCATGTCTGAATATGAAGTAGAACGTATTTACCGAGACTCTCGTATTAACCGAATCTTCGAAGGTACAAACGAAATTAACCGATTAATCGTACCAGGCACATTTATGAAAAAAGCTTTAAAAGGGGAATTACCATTACTCAAAGTTGCTCAAGATTTACAAGAAGAATTACTAATGTTAATGCCAGAAGACATTGGTGAAGGAGCATTAGCTCAAGAAAAATACCTTGTGAAAAATGCTAAGAAGATTGGTGTGTTAGTTGCTGGAATTGCAGCACAACGTTTTGGTGCGAAACTGGAACAAGAGCAAGAAATACTTGTAAACATTGCAAACATTGCAAATCAACTTTACGCAATGGAGTCTGTTGTCATCCGAACTGCAAAAGCAATCGAGCGTGATGGATTAGAAAAATCGAAACAAAAAATCCTTTATACAGAGATTTTCTGTCAAGAAGCATTTGCAGAGATCGAAAAAGAAGCAAAAGAAACAATTCTAGCTTCAGCTGATGGTGATAGCGGCCGTATTATGTTATCTGCATTACGTAAATTAACTCGATTCAATCCATACAATATAATCTTGAAAAAACGTGAAGCTTCAGTGAAATTAATTGAAGCTGAAAAATATGTAGTATAAATAGCCAAATGTAAGGTACCCTTTAAATACTTTTAAGGGTACCTTTTCATTTGGTATACTTGCTTAAATTGTAATTTTAGGAGGAATACATATGACAGTTCAATTTTTTCAGTACCCGAAATGTACAACATGTAGAAAAGCTCAAAAATGGTTGGAAGAACATGGCATAAACTTCGAAGCGATTCATATTGTGGAACAAACACCTTCAACAGAACAGCTGGAGACGTTGTGGAAGAATAGTGGATTGCCTTTAAAGAAATTTTTTAACACGTCAGGTCAAAAGTATAAAACTTTAGGGTTAAAAGACAAGTTAAGTACAATGACTGAAACTGAACAACTAGAACTGCTAGCTTCTGATGGTATGTTAATTAAACGACCTATCGTATCAGATGGCAACAAAGTAACACTCGGTTTTAAAGAACCAGAGTTTGACGAAACATGGAAATAACAGCTAAGTATCTTGTTTTTAATTTAGAATTATGGCAAACTTAAAATGAACTTCATTCAGCGAATTTACCCACTCCTGTAAGTTGTGAGATTAATGCCGAAGTTTACAATTCAGACGGGTCCATAGCCTATTGAATGAAGTTATCACCGGCGGATGCCATAGATTTTTAACGGTAATTTTTCGAGCGAGTTCGAAAAAATCTGGGCGCAAATACGCCAAAGCGCATTTGATTATACTACATATCGTTGGAGGGGTTTTATGAGCACACCAAAAGATTTACGTTACTCAAAAGAACATGAATGGGTAAAAGTAGAAGATGGTAAAGCACGTATTGGTATTACACATTTTGCACAAAATGAACTAGGGGACATCGTATTTGTTGAGTTACCACAAATTGGCGACGAAATTCAACTAAACGAACCTTTTGGTAGTGTAGAGTCTGTAAAAACAGTATCAGAACTTTACGCACCTATTTCTGGTAAAGTTGTAGAAGTAAACTCTGAACTTGAAGACAGCCCTGAATTAGTAAATGAATCTCCATATGAACAAGCTTGGATGATTACTGTTGAATTAAATAATTCTGCGGAAGTAGAAGAACTACTAACTCCAGAACAATATGATGAATTGATTGAAGAATAAAATGTAAAACGCCAGGGGAAATGAACTGGCGTTTTTTTAAAATACTAATATAATATAGTACTCTTTGCTATAACCATATCACCTGTTTTATTTCTTTGTATTTGTACTGACAATTCGTGAGGTGAGCAATATGACTGTTGAAAAGTGTATTATTGTTGAAGGTCGATCGGATATGTTAAAGCTAGCCCCTATATTATCGGAAGATGTACAAATCGTTTGCACAAATGGGACAATTAGTGAAGATGCGTTACTTGAACTGATTGAGCCCTATGAAGAGTGTAAATTATACACATTCTTTGATGCAGATAAAGCTGGGGAAAGGTTAAGGAATTTAACAAAAAGAATTTACTCTGAAGCGGTTCATTTACTAATACCAAGATCTTATATGGAAGTAGCAAATGTACCGAGTAAAGTATTGGCACAAAGATTAAGAGAAGCAAGGTTTTCAGTGCATAAAAGATATTTAATTTAAAAATAATTTCGGATTATTACGAAATTTAGTTATAGATTGGAGAGGGTGACGCAAAATTCGTATATAGCGAATTTTCGTCACCTTTTCGTATAAGTACTTGGTTCGTACTTTACCAATCAAATTTGTTATGATAGTAAAAATGATGAATGTATAGGATGAGTGTTATGGAAGAATGGAATAGAGAACAATGGGAACAGAACAAAGAACAAAATGAGCTTACTGCATTTTATCTATATACGCCAATGTGTGGGACATGTGCGGTAGCATCTAAAATGTTAGAAGTGGTTGAGAATGTAGTGTTAGATGTCCCGATTGGAAAAGCCAATATCAATTATATAGAAGAATTGGCAATGGATTATAAGATTGAAAGTGTTCCATGTCTATTAGTTAGCCGAAATGGAGAAATACAAGAAAAAATCTATGCTTTTCAATCGGTACAAAATATTTATGAAAAACTAAAAAAATAGATTGACGATATGTTAAATCCGTGATAAAGTAACATTCATAATAAAACTAAATGCATTACTCTTATAAAGAGCGGCGGAGGGACGTGCCCTATGAAGCCCGGCAACCATCACGAATGTGGAAAGGTGCCAAATCACTCAAAGTTTATGCTTTGAAAGATAAGAGAAGGAACGTACATGATTTCATTATGTAATCAATCCCTTCTACTTACTTGTGTAGAGGGGTTTTTTAATTTTACAACACAAATGAATACTCGAAGAAGTATTCATAGAATCTTTTGTTGTTAAATATTAGTAAATTCATAAGAATAATAGAAGATTCATAACGTGGTTACAAAATATTATAGAGGGAAACATACGGATATCGTATTTAGTTAAAGGAGTACCTAAAATGATTGAGTTAAAAAATATATCAAAATTATATAAAACGAAAAATGGCGAAATCACAGCTGTTCAAGATGTAAACCTAACAATCCAACCAGGAGAAATTTTTGGGATTATTGGGTACAGTGGTGCGGGAAAAAGTTCGTTAATCCGCTTGTTAAATGGTTTAGAAAAACCAACTACTGGAACAGTGGTCGTAAATGGACAAGAGATTTCGTCGATTTCAGGCAATAAACTTAGAAACGCTCGCCAGAAAATCAGTATGATTTTCCAACACTTTAATCTTCTATGGTCGAGAACAGTGGAAGACAATATTGCGTTTCCATTAGAAATTGCTGGTGTTAGCAAGGAAGAGCGTTCGAAACGAGTGAAAGAATTAATTGATTTGGTTGGATTAACTGGGAGAGAGAAATCTTATCCATCTCAGTTATCAGGAGGACAAAAACAACGAGTTGGTATTGCTAGAGCATTAGCAAATAAACCCGAAGTATTACTTTGTGATGAAGCTACAAGTGCTCTTGACCCAGAAACAACAGATCAAATACTAGATTTGTTACTAGACATTAATAAACGACTAGGTTTGACAATAGTGCTAATCACGCACGAGATGCATGTAATTAGAAAAATCTGTAATCGAGTTGCCGTAATGGAAGCTGGCCATGTGGTTGAACAAGGGGAAGTTTTAAACGTATTCCAGAACCCCCAAGCCCAAATTACAAAAAATTTCGTTATGCAAGTCTCTGGTTCTAAGGAATCAAAAGATTCTATTAAGCAGATGTTGGTTAATTACCCGACTGGCAAAATCGTAAAATTATCCTTTATCGGAACGACGTCAGGACAACCGGTGATTGCTCAATTAATTAAAGAATTTAACGTAGATGTAAATATTGTACACGGGAATATATCCCAAACTGCAAATGGACCTTATGGAACGTTAATTGTTCAAGTTGATGGTGAACGGAAAAATGTAGAAAAAGCATTAAAACATTTAGATACACTTGAAATTCAGACGGAGGTGATTGACCATGCTTAATCAATTATTTCCGAATGTAAATTGGGAGAAAATGTGGGAAGCTACATATGAAACCCTTTATATGACCACAATATCAACGATTGCAACATTTGTATTAGGGTTAGCCATTGGGATTTTATTATTTTTAACAAGCCCCAATCAGCTTTGGGCAAACAAAGTAGCAAATTTCATTACTGGGGCATTTGTGAATGTCTTCCGTTCCATTCCTTTTATTATATTAATTATTTTGTTAATCCCTTTTACAAAGTTATTATTAGGAACAATTCGTGGAACGAACGCCGCTTTACCGGCTTTAATCATCGGAGCAGCACCATTTTATGCGCGAATGGTTTTAATCGCGCTTCGTGAAATAGATAAAGGTGTTATTGAAGCTGCAAAATCCATGGGTGCAAAAACATCAACGATTATATGGAAAGTCCTGATTCCAGAATCATTTCCAGCCTTATTATCGGGTATTACTGTTACAGCAGTTGCACTAGTAGGATATACAGCGATGGCTGGTACGATTGGTGCTGGTGGGCTTGGAAACTTAGCTTTCATTGATGGTTTCCAACGTAGTCGCGATGACGTAACGTTAATGGCGACGATTATTATCTTAGTTATCGTGTTTATTTTTCAATTTATTGGAGATTTCATCACTTCGAAAACTGACAAACGATAATATCAATTTGGTGTCTATAGCATTAGCTATTCACATATAAAAACTACAAGTATAAAGGAGAAAAAATAAGATGAAAAAACTATTATCATTTTTAATTTTATCTTTAATGATTATCGTTTTAGCGGCTTGTGGTACAGCTGAAAAAACGACAACTGAAGATACAAACACAAACGAAGGTAAAACAGAAACAACAGATACTACCGAGACAACAAAATTAGTTGTAGGGGCTTCTAATGGTTTACATGATTTAATTTTAGAACAAGCTCAACCTATATTAGCTGAAGAAGGTATTGAATTAGAAGTAGTACCTTACCAAGACTATGTATTGCCTAATGAGCACTTAGAATCAGGTGATTTAGATGCTAACTACTTCCAACACATTCCTTATTTAGAAGAAGAAATTGCTTCAAAAGGTTATGACTTTGTAAATGCTGGTGGTATTCACGTAGAGCCAATCGGTATCTATTCACAAAAATATGCTTCTTTAGATGAACTTCCGGATGGTGCAACAATTATTATTTCAAACTCTGTAACTGACCAAGGTCGTATCTTATCTTTACTTGAAGTTGAAGGTTTAATTAAATTAGATCCAAGTGTAGAAAAAACAGCGGCAACAATTGATGATATTGTTGAAAATCCAAAAAATTTAGTGATTGATAACAGTTCTGTTCCTGAAATGTTAGTAACTTATTATGAAGAAGGCGAAGGAGATGCAGTTGTAATTAACTCAAACTTCGCGATCGATGCTGGAATTAATCCACTTGAGGATTCTATTGCAATTGAAGGTTCAGAATCGAAATATGTAAACGTAATTGCTGTTCGTTCAGAAGATAAAGATAACGCAGCGATTCAAAAATTAGTTGAAGTTCTTCACTCACAAGCAATCCAGGATTTCATTGTGAACGAGTGGAATGGCGCAGTAGTTCCTGTTGCTGAATAATACCTTATAATATAGAAGAAACTCTTGGTAGATAAACCAAGAGTTTCTTTTTTTATCTAAATTGTGTTAAACGTGAAAAGAAGGTATTTACAAAATTTACAAATACTTGTTCAGATGGAGCCATTTCCCGATTAATTGGATAGATCAATCCAACAGTGCGGGTAATTTGTGGGTTTTCAATAGGTACTTTTACTGTAAATCTTGGAATAGTATCGTTGATGGAACTATCAGGAAGAAGTGTTATGCCTATCCCAGCAGCAACTAGACCTTTTAGAGCATCCAAATCTTCACCTACGGATGTCACGTTTGGTACAAATCCTGCTGATTTACATGCATCGTAGGCTACCTTATGTAAAATATATCCTTCTGGGAAAAATACAAAATTTTCTTTCCTTAAGTCTGATAAGTTTAAACTTTCTCTTTTAGAAAAAGGATGATCGGCAGGGAGTAATGCATGTATGCTCTCGCTAAAGAGAATCATTGTCTCAATAATTTCATCTTTTGGAGGTACTGGCCCTAAAAAAGCAAGGTTTAATTCTCTATTTTTCACTGCATCAATTAAATATCGATATGATCCTTGTCTCAGGTGAAATGAAACATCGGGGTACTCTCTTTTGAATGCTGAAATAACGGTTGGTAGTACATAACTTGCTAAGCTCGTCGGGAAGCCGATTTTTATCGTTCCTTTTGCTGGATCTAGATATTCTTCTACTTGTTTTGCAGCATTGTCAATTGCCTTCAATGCGGTAATACAATGTTCTAAAAATATTTTACCAATTGGCGTAAGTTTCACATTTCGACCAATACGTTCAAATAAAGGTGTCCCTAGTTCGTCTTCAAGGTTTGCAATTTGTCTACTAACAGCTGACTGGGCAACGTGAAGATGCTCAGCTGCTTCGGAGATATGTTCACGTTCAGCCACTTCAACAAAGTACCGTAGTTGGCGTAATTCCACTATGTTCCCCCCATTCATCTGTTTTATAGATTAATTCTATTCAAATTATATATTGTTTATATTAATTTAAAAACTTTACAATGTAAATACGCTAATTAAGAAGAACTGGGGGGGATTTCATGAATTTTCACAATCTACCGGAGGCACAAGGCTTGTATTCTCCAAGCTTTGAGCATGATGCTTGTGGGATCGGATATTATGCAAATATTAAGGGAAAGGCTTCACATGATATTGTAAAAAAAGGGTTAGAAATGTTATGTCGTCTAAATCACCGAGCAGGTCGGGGTGCTGACGGGAAAACAGGTGATGGTGCGGGGCTGATGGTGCAGCTTCCAGATGCATTTTATCGATTAAATTGTACTGAATTACAATTGCCAAACAAAGGTGAATATGGTGTTGGGCAATTATTTTTCACGAATGATAATGAAGAAAGAAAATCCATCGAAAATAAAATAAATGAATTCATTGAACAAGAAGGCCAACTTTTAATTGGTTGGAGAACGGTACCAACTAATAAGGACAACTTAAGTGAAACTGCAAAAGCAACAGCTCCTATTGTTCGACAAGTATTTATAAAAATGAATCAGTGTAAAGATTCATTAGAATTTGAGCGTAAATTATATTTAATTCGTAAACAAACAGAATTTTGGGCGAAACAAAATGATCAAAAATTTTATTGTCCAAGTATGTCTAGTCAAACGATTGTTTTCAAAGGACTACTAACGCCAGAAGAAGTAAGCGAATTTTATCTTGATTTACAAGATGAAAGCTTTATTTCTGCGTTTGCTATTGTGCACTCTCGTTATTCTACAAATACATTTCCTAGCTGGGAACGTGCTCATCCTAATCGTTATATTGTCCATAATGGTGAAATTAACACATTACGCGGAAATATTAACTGGATGACTGCTCGTGAACAACGCTTTGTATCAGAAGCATTTGGAGATGATCTACAAAAACTATTACCAATTATTGATCACTCTGGTTCTGATTCTTCCATGTTAGATAATGCATTCGAATTTTTCGTATTAGCAGGTAGAACTCCAGCACATACAGCGATGATGTTAATTCCTGAGCCTTGGACAGAAAACCCTCATATTACTGATGAAAAGAAAGCGTTTTATGAGTTTCATGCAAATTTAATGGAACCATGGGATGGACCAACGGCAATTTGTTTCACTGATGGAAAGCAAATTGGTTCAATATTAGATCGTAACGGATTACGACCAGCGCGTTATTACGTGACGAAAGATGATATGATTGTTTTTTCTTCTGAAGTTGGTGTGGTTGATATAGAAGAGGATAATATTCTATATAAAGAACGTTTAAGTCCAGGACGGATGCTTCTAGTAGATTTAGAACAAGGTAAAATTATTTCAGATGATGAATTAAAAAGTCAAATGGCTACTACGGAACCATACGCACAATGGTTAAAAGAAAACAAGGTAACAATAGAAGTACAAAAGGAAGAACTTGTAGAGGTTGACCAACTTACTAAAAGACAAAAAGTATTTGGTTATACTTTTGAAGATGTGCATAAATATATAAACCCAATGGCTTCTGATGGGAAAGATCCAATCGGTTCAATGGGGAATGATACTCCTTTAGCCGTACTGTCTGATCGACCTCAATCATTGTTTAATTACTTTAAACAGTTATTTGCACAAGTTACAAACCCGCCAATTGATTCGATTCGTGAACATATTGTTACTTCAACGATTGTTTTATTAGGTGCGGAAGGGAACTTACTTCATCCAAATGGTGAAAACGTAAAACGTATCTATTTAGATACGCCTATCCTAACGAATGGTGAATTGAATGAAATCATTCAATTAAAACAAACTGATTTCCAAAGTGAGGTTATCTCGCTTAATTATTCGGAATCTTTGGAAAAAGAGTTAGATAGAATCTTTAAGGAAGCAGACAATGCTATTAGTAAAGGGAAAAGTTTAATCATTTTATCGGATGATATAGATGATTTAAACACACCGACAATTCCGATATTACTAGCGGTAAGTAGCCTACATCAATATTTAGTTCGTACAGGTAAAAGAACACAAGTAAGTTTAATCGCTAATAGTGGAGAGGCTCGAGAAGTTCATCATTTTGCTGCTTTACTTGGTTTTGGAGTAGATGCAATTAACCCGTACTTAGCATACGCAACAATTGCAGAATCGCTTGAAAGTGGCCATTTAGTAATGACCTATGAAACGGCTGTGAAGAAATATCGTAAGGGTGTTTCAGAGGGTGTTGTAAAAGTAATGTCCAAAATGGGGATATCAACTGTGCAATCTTATCGTGGAGCACAAGTCTTTGAAGCTGTAGGAATTAGTAAAGAAGTCATTGATCAATATTTCACAGGTACTGCATCGCAAATCGATGGTATTGACTTAAATACGATTGGTGAAGAAGCAAAAAGAAGACATGCAACTGCATTTGAGGCTATTAAAGAGCTTGATTCGGGTAGTGATTACCAATGGCGTGCAAACGGCGAACATCATGCCTTTAACCCGAAAACAATTCATACATTACAATGGGCTACACGAAAAAATGATATTGGCCTTTATCGTATGTATGCAGAGATGGCGAATGAAGAACGCCTTGGATTCTTAAGAAATTTATTTACATTTAAAAAGGATATAAAACCAATTCCGCTAGATGAAGTTGAATCTGTAGAATCAATCGTTAAACGATTTAAAACAGGAGCTATGTCATTTGGCTCAATTTCCAAAGAAGCACATGAAACATTAGCAATCGCTATGAATCGATTAGGTGGACGTTCAAATTCTGGTGAAGGTGGAGAGAGTCCAGCTCGTTACGAACTAGATGCAAATGGTGATAATCGTAATAGTGCGATTAAACAAATCGCTTCAGGTAGATTTGGTGTGAAATCTCATTATTTAGTAAATGCAGATGAGCTCCAAATAAAGGCTGCCCAAGGTGCAAAACCTGGTGAAGGGGGACAATTACCTGGAAACAAAGTATATCCATGGGTTGCCGATGTGCGTGGATCAACACCGGGTGTAGGGTTAATTTCACCACCTCCTCATCATGATATTTATTCTATTGAGGACTTAGCTCAACTTATATACGATTTAAAAAATGCAAACCGTTATGCACGTATTTCTGTGAAATTAGTAGCAAAAGCAGGAGTTGGGACGATTGCAGCAGGAGTAGCTAAAGGTGGAGCAGATGTGATTGTGATATCTGGATATGACGGCGGAACAGGTGCATCTCCTAAAACTTCTATTAAACATACGGGGTTACCATGGGAACTTGGTTTAGCTGAAGCACATCAAACATTAATGTTAAATGGTTTGAGAGACCGTGTTACGTTGGAGACAGACGGGAAATTAATGACAGGAAAAGACGTAATCATGGCAGCGTTATTAGGTGCTGAAGAATATGGTTTTGCAACTGCTCCGTTAATTGTCCTCGGTTGTGTTATGATGCGTGCTTGTCATTTAGATACATGTCCAGTTGGGGTTGCTACACAGAACCCTGAATTACGTGAGAAATTTATGGGGAAACCTGAACATGTTGTAAATTATATGCGATTTGTTGCAGAGGAAATGCGTGAATATATGGCTAAGCTTGGCTTCCGTACAGTAGAGGAAATGGTTGGACGAACAGACGTATTAGAAGTGAGTGGTAGAGCTAAGAAGCACTGGAAAGCAAGCCAATTAGATTTATCCGCTTTGTTATATCAGGTTCAAGGTGCAAAAACGAAACAACAAGACCAAAATCTCCTTATTGAAGAAACATTTGATGTACGACAACTATTACCAAAAGTAGAAAAGAGTTTAAGTGAGAAGGAAAAAATTGAACTAGAATACGAGATTAAAAATACAGATCGTGTAGTTGGAACGATTATTGGTAGTGAAATTTCGAGAAAGTATGGAGAGAGAGGCTTAAAAGACGATACCATTAATTTAAAATTCAATGGTCACGCAGGTCAAAGTTTCGGTGCATTTGCCCCTCGTGGTATGACACTTTCTTGCGTAGGTGATGTGAATGATTACTTTGGTAAAGGTTTATCTGGTGGTAAGTTAGTTGCCATAGCTCCTATTAAGGGTGCACAAGAGAAAAACGTAATTGCAGGCAATGTCTGCCTCTATGGTGCAACAAGTGGTACAGCATATATTAATGGTCGCGCTGGGGAACGATTTGCTGTTCGAAACAGTGGTGCAAATGTAGTAGTAGAGGGTATTGGTGATCATGGCTGTGAATATATGACTGGTGGCCGTGTTGTCATATTAGGGGATGTAGGTAAGAACTTTGCTGCTGGAATGAGTGGGGGGATTGCGTATGTCTTACCAACTGATGAAGCGGATTTTAAAGAAAAATGTAATATGGAAATGATTCAACTTAGCAGGTTAGAAGATAAAGAGGAAATTGGATTAATTCGTTCGATGATTATTCAACACTTAGAGCATACAGATAGCACTGTGGCACTTGATATATTAGCTAAGTGGGAACAATATGTACCAAAATTTGTTAAAGTAGTACCAACTGACTACCAAGCAATGATTGAAAAGATTAATCGACATAAATTTGATGGATTAACGGATGAACTCGCTGCAATGCAAGCATTTGTTGAAACGACTGGCACGAAAGAGTTAATGATTTCCAAATAAAAGGAGGATTCTAACGTGGGCAAACCTACTGGATTTATGGAGTATAAAAGAGAAAAAACGAAAGAACAGCCTCCTAAAGAGCGCATCCGAAACTGGAATGAATATACTAATAGGCTGTCGGATGAATCTATGCAAATACAAGGTGCACGTTGTATGGATTGCGGTACTCCATTTTGTCAAATGGGGATAGAAATTCGTGGAACTGCAGCTGGTTGTCCAATACAAAATGTCATACCAGAATGGAACGATTTAGTTTATAAAGGTCAGTGGAAAGAAGCGTTGCAGCGTCTTCATATGACAAACAACTTCCCGGAATTTACAGGACGTGTTTGTCCGGCGCCTTGTGAAGGATCATGTACACTTGGTATTAATGAACCTGCAGTAGCAATTAAATCAATTGAAAGATCTATAATTGATAAAGGTTTTGAAAACAACTGGATTATTCCACGTATACCTAAAAATCGTACTGGCATGAGTGTAGCAATCGTTGGTTCTGGTCCTGCTGGTTTGGCTTGTGCAGACCAACTTAACCAACTAGGTCATACAGTAACTATTTATGAACGCGATGATAGACCTGGTGGATTATTAATGTATGGCATACCAAATATGAAACTAGAAAAAGAAGTAATTGAACGACGGGTAAATCTGTTAAAACAAGAAGGAATCCAATTCGTATTAAATACAGAGATTGGTAAAGATATAACTGCAAGTGAGTTAAGAGAAAAATATGATGCAGTAGTGTTATGTATCGGTGCACAAAAACAACGTGCTCTTCGTATTGAAGGAAGCGAAGCCAAAGGGATTCATTTAGCGATGGATTACTTAACAGGTGTTACGAAAAGTTTACTAGATTCGGATTTAAAGGACGGCCAAGCATTGAACGTGTATGGAAAAGACGTAATTATTATTGGTGGCGGTGACACGGGGGCAGATTGTGTTGCCACAGCCATACGTCAAAAAGCTCGTTCTGTTTATCAATTTGGTAAACATCCACAATTACCATTAAAAAGAACTGATGACATTCCATGGCCACAAGATCCAAATATTTATCAACTAGATTATGCTTATGAGGAAGTAAAAGCCGTACAAGGTGAAGATCCTCGTGAATACTGTATCCAAACACAAAAAATAGTTTCAGATAAACAAGGTCGTGTTAAAGAGTTGCATACAATTCAAATGGAAAAAATCTTAGGTGATGATGGGTTCCATTATTTTAAAGAGCTACCAGGGACTGAGAAAGTTTGGCCAGCTCAAGTAATATTTGTAGCAATTGGCTTTGAAGGTGTGGAAAAATCTTTACCAGAGCAATTTGGTGTTACAGTTTCTAATAATCGAATTAAAGCTTCATTAATGGATTATAAAACAAACGTAGA
>JAPSJC010000016.1 GCA_031178355.1 Ureibacillus sp. | reverse complement strand
CAACTATAGTTCAAGAGTTTAAAAGAGAATACCCCGATTATACGGTAAATCTTATTGAGGGAAATGCAGATGATTTAATGAAAAACCTGCGATCTGGAGAGGTTGATATTATCATCGATGTTGAAAATAGAGATCCGAAGGTTTTTGATTCGTTTGTGTGGGCAGAAGAACAGATTGTACTGGCCGTACCAAGCGAATATGAAATTAATAATAAATTGAGAAACTATCGTCTTACTTTTAAAGAAGTAAGTAGTGGTCACTTCATGAGTGAAGTGTATCCTAAAGTTTGCTTAAGTGAATTTATAAATGAAAATTTCCTACTGATGAAGAAAGGAAATGATTCTTATAAGAGAGGATTGAAAATGTGTCGAAAAGCCGGTTTTACTCCTAAAGTATCAATGTACCTCGATCAGTTGCTAACATCCTATTATCTTGCATGTAATGGGAAAGGGATATCGTTTGTACGTGCTGGACTAACACGTTATTTAGAAGAAACTGATAAAGTATATTTTTACAAAATTAATGATGAACTTTCGAAACGAAATATACTGTTATATGTGAAAAAATCAAAACCACTGTCAAAAGTGGGTGTTGATTTCATTGATTTTTTAAATAAACATAAACCCGTTGGTATTTAATAGAATAATCCTAGTTAAAATGCCTTCGGTTAAATCTCATGGGAGACACAGAAAAGGTTGTTGGAACGCTACCCAACAACCTTATACTAACTTGAAGTTAGTTTTATAATTAAATTAGTAAGACAAGGGGTCCAAATGACTCCTTTTTACTTTATTACAGTATTTTGTAAGTATTAGAATCATAGAGTGAATAGAGGTTCGTTAACGTTGTTTACTCAATGTTAGTGCTAACTTTAATAAAAATGCATCTTCAAAATTCTGAGGATTATAGCCTGTTATTTCAAAAACTTTATTTAGGCGATAAGTTAATGTATGACGATGTATCCCTAATCGATTAGCACAAATATTTAACTGTAAATTACTATCAAAATAGGTAACTAAGGTGTTAGTTAATTTTTCAGTTAACCCATCTAGCTTTCTTAAAAATTTACCGATCTCGTAACTACTACTTTTCTTAAATAAAGTATATACCTCTACTTCCTCAAAATTAGTAATCTTTTGACTATCATTTGAAAATGAGAGAGCAGTTTTTGCCCCTGTATAGGCATAAGACAATTCATTTAATTCACTGACAGTTGGACTAATCCCAATATAAATTCCAAACTTTTTCTGGAGGTTAATAATTTGTTGTAATGTCTCCTTTGACATTTTAACTGAATGTCCACATAACAAAAGGTAGTATTCATTTAATTGAATTTGTCCAAAGAGAGCAGGTTGACGATACAAAATATTTTCTAGGTTAAGAGATAATGTGTTTGATGAGACATCACTGATTTGCTTGATTAATATAATTTGAAAGGGTCCTTCCAATTGGAATGGGAGTTTTTGAATTCTCTCTGTGAATGAACTGTCCATTGGTACATCTTCAATTAATGCTTTAAAAATAAAATCGCCATTTTTTCTTTGCCATTCACTTTTACTTTCAGTTAAAACCTGATGCACAATCATTTCTGTCGTTAACTGAACTAAATTTGCAATATCTTGGAGTTCATTGGGATGTCCCGTAATTCCAATTACTCCTATAATCTTCTCGTGAAATCTTATTGGTAAGTTTATACCAGGTTTACAATTTGGATATTCCACAGAAAGACTTGCATCAATTAAAAGTGGTAAACCTGTTTTCGCGACCTCGATGGCTCCATCGTGTATTGAATCAATTCGTTCTTTATCACCTGATGCTAATATTACACCGTCCGTACTAATCACATTGATATTGTAATGTAGTCTCATCATCGTTTGGTGAACAATTTCTTCGGCTAATTTAATTGAAAGCAAATTTATACACCTCGTATAAAAATATATCTGTACTAATACAGTTAATTTGTACTTTTATTATAATGCTTTTTTCCATAGTCTGTCATTATAATTATTGTAAGCGCTTAATCGAAAGGGGGATGTGGATGAAAGTAGTAATAAGTCCAGACTCTTTTAAAGGAACATTAACAGCATTAGAAGCAGCACAAGCCATCGAAAGAGGAATAAAGCAAGCAAACACCGCGATAGAAACGCTTTTACTACCTGTTGCCGACGGTGGTGAGGGGACGATGGAGGCGCTAGTCTTAGCAACAAATGGCCACAATGTCAAAACGACTGTACTCGATCCTCTTGGGCGTGAAATTGAAGCATCCTTTGGTGTACTTGGTAACGAGTCAACTTGTGTTATAGAAATGGCTTCAGCATCAGGAATAACACTGTTACATAACAATGAAAGAAATCCAAGAATCGCATCATCTTTTGGGACTGGGCAACTGATTCAAACTGCATTAGACCAAGGCTATAGAGACTTTATCATTTGTATAGGTGGAAGTGCTACAAATGATGCGGGTGTTGGGATGTTAAGGGCATTAGGATTACGTTTACTAGATGAATATGGACAGGATGTACAAATGGCCATTGATGGTTTATACGATGTAAATCGTCTAGATTTTACAAATTGGGATACAAGATTGAAAGATTCAACCATTGCCATTGCATGTGATGTAAATAATCCACTAGTAGGTGAAAATGGTGCAACAGCAGTATTTGGTCCTCAAAAAGGTGTAAAAGCTGATGAAGTTCATTATTTTGATCAAGCTTTAACACACTGGGCAAATGTTGTGGAAAGACAATTAGGAATTCGATTACATGACTATAAGGGAGCAGGTGCCGCTGGTGGTATGGGCGGAGCACTCATTGCATTTCTACAGGGAAAATTCCACCAAGGAATTGAATTGGTCCTAAATGTCATGAATTATCGTGAAAAGATTCAAGATGCCCAAGTCATTATTACGGGTGAAGGTAAATCAGATCGTCAAACATTGCATGGAAAAGCGCCCATGGGTGTGTTAGATTGTGCAAACAATCTTGGTATTCCAACAATTCTAATCTCTGGCAATATAGATGATCAAGACAAGTTAATATTGGGGCAATATTTTCATGATATTGCATCAGTAGTGAATGATTCGATTTCCGTAGACATGGCTATGCGGGAAGCTTCTAAATATTTGTCTCAAAGGGCATATGAAACAATTAAACGATTTATAGATTAAGGGGGAGAAGGTATGTTATTTATCGTTATTTTGTTAGGGGTATTGTTTGTAGTATTTGCTACAGCAAAGTTAAAACTACATCCATTTTTGTCATTGATACTTAGTGCTTTCTTTGTAGGGATTGCAAGTGGTATGCCATTATTAGATGTTGTAACGAATATTAATACTGGCTTCGGTAGTTTAATGACGAGCATTGGGATAGTTATTGTAGCTGGAACAATGATTGGTGTGATTTTAGAGCGTTCAGGTGCAGCATTTCGTATGGCGGAAGTTGTACTAAGAATTGTAGGACCTAAGCATCCTCAATTAGCAATGTCAATTATCGGTTATATCGTGTCAATACCAGTATTTTGTGATTCAGGATTCATAATTCTATCTAGCTTAAAAAGATCATTAGCAAAACGTGCAAAAGTTACAGTTGCATCGATGAGTGTAGCATTAGCTACAGGATTATATGCAACACATGTACTAGTTCCACCGACTCCAGGACCAATAGCAGCAGCAGGAAATATTGGTGCTACTGATTATTTAGGCACAATTATTATCGTAGGTTTAATTGTCGCAATTCCAGCTACATTTGTAGGATATTTATGGGCAGTAAAAGTTGCTTCAAAAATTGAAGTTCCACTAGATCAAGAAGAGGCTCTAGACTATGAAGAAGTAATCAAAACGTTTGGTAAAATGCCATCAACGTTTAAAGCATTCTTACCAATTGTTTTACCAATTGCCTTAATAGGTATTGGTTCTATTGCAGCATTAGTTGGGGATCCAGAGTCTACATTGGTTATGGTTTTACGCTTCCTAGGTAGTCCAATTGTTGCCTTGTTATTAGGTTTGTTTGCGGCATTCCCATTACTACCAAAGTTAAATGAAGAAACATTAACAGGGTGGATTGGGGATAGTTTAAAAGATGCAGCTCCAATTTTATTAATAACTGCAGCAGGCGGTTCATTCGGTACGGTAATAAAAGAAACTGGCGTAGGCGAAATATTACAGCAAATGGATCTAGGGACATTAGCTCAAGGTTCATTATTCTTACTCGTACCATTTATTATTGCAGCTGCACTTAAAACAGCACAAGGTTCATCAACTACTGCTCTTGTAATTACATCTACATTAGTTGCACCTATGTTAGTTACTGCTGGAATTGAAGGTGCGCTACCTTTGGCATTAGTGGTAATGGCTATTGGTGCAGGAGCAATGACAGTTTCCCACGTGAATGATAGCTTCTTCTGGGTAGTAACTCAATACAGTGGTATGGAAGTTACACAAGCTTACAAAGCACAAACAATGGCAACGCTTTTACAGGGTGTAACTACGATTATATTCACAATCATTTTATGGATGATATTTGTATAATAGTCAAGGCATACTTGCATTTAAAACTGCAAGTATGTTTTTTCTAGTTTTCAATTTCATAGATAAGGATTAATAAAGTGAGGAATGAATATTTCTGTAATGTTTCCTTAATGTAGTTTTATAATAAGTCCAATTGTTTGAATCAAGAATGATAATTTTAATATTAGTATGATTAGGATCCTTTATATGCACGATTTTTTCTTATTCAACAATCGGACCAGATTGTTGAGGAACGCTTTCATGTATTCAAGCAGAATAATAATTAAGGTTGTAATGGATTATACTTGATTTCCCCTTTTCTGAAGTAGAGTAAAAATGAGAGAAACTCTAATTGTAGTAATTCAATTGAAAGTGTAACCGTAAATAACTATCTGTTAGTTATTTATGGTTCAAATAATATTATTATTTAGACCACGCCTTTTTTAAAAGCTCCACCCCAAATTGAATTTCCTCACAAGTCAGATTACTAAATCCCAGTTTAATAATTGGTTGATTAGAATGATTTTTTATGAAATAGATGGAGGTAGGATACACTTTAACTCCATGTAAGGAAGCACGCTCGATTAGCCATTCTTCAGAATGGTTTACATGTACCTTAATTAGTAAGTACAATCCAGATTGCTCTCCGATAATGGTTACCTCTTGTTTGAAATGCTTTCGTAGCTCTGAAACGATACACTGCATTTTTCGTTTATAAACAAGGCGCATTCGTTTAATATGGCGGTTCCATTCTCCCTCTTCCATTAATTTAGCCATTGTAAGTTGGCTAAGAAGTGAAGTGGTACTCTCAAAACGGAGAAATTGATTTTTATAATGATTTATCAGTTGCTTTGGTAGCACCATATAACTTAGACGGATTCCTGGAAGAAAGGACTTTGAGAAATTCCCTAGATATATGACTCTAGTTGAATCGATGGAAGCTAGTGCTGGAAATGGTTGTTGCGTGTAACGGAATTCACTATCATAATCGTCTTCGATAATATACCCTTGTATCTTGTTAGCCCAATGAATAAGCATTTGTCTCTCTTGAATTGACATACTTACCCCTATTGGACTTTGATGGGAGGGGGTTACGTAGATTAACCGTGACTCCATTTGTTTTAATTTCGAAAAGTCAGCACCTGTTTCATAAACTGGTAAAGCTTCAAGAGTTAAACGATGAAATTGAAAAGCCTCCTTAGCCCCATCATACCCTGGATCTTCTACAATTATGCTAGGGAAATCATCCTTCAAAATTTGTCCAAGATAAATCAACATTTGCTGAGTACTGCTTCCGATGATAATGGCACTTGGATCTGTTTTGACCCCACGAGATTGAAGTAAATAGGTTGCGATTTGTTCACGTAAGCTTTCTTCACCAAAAGGATGTCCGTATCTGAAACTTTCCTGTAATGCTAAAACTTGATTTGCTATTCTCCTCCAAATTTTCAGTGGAAAATGGGATTGATCTACGGCTCCTGCTCGGAAATCAATTAGGGATTTTGTTTGCGACTTTGTTCTCTTGTTCATAGGAGGGATTAAAGCGTTTTGAAATAAAAGGGGTTCTAATTCATTAACAAAGTATCCTTTTCGCCCTTCACCACGGATATAGCCCTCTGCTACAAGTTGCTCATATGCGCTAAGTGTTGTATTGCGGCTTACTTGAAGGGATTCTGCAAGTTGACGAATAGATGGCAGTGGATGATTTGCTGGAATGTCCCCCCTCTCAATAAATAATTTAAACTGCTCGTAAATTTGTTTGTATTTCGGTGAGTCATCGTTAAAAGCAAAAATGGTATTCTTCATTTATAACCACCCTTTGACATGTATAATTATTTATAATTGTACCTTTTTGAATGCCAGAATTCATTATAAAATTTTCCATATCGAATCTTTATAATATCAAGAGGAATTCAAGGAGGAATTAAAGTATGTATATCCCTAAACATTTCCAAGTTAATGATGAAGAAATTATTTATGATTTTATCGAAAAATACAGTTTTGCCACTTTATTTTCTCAGCACAATGGAGAACCATACGCTACCCATTTACCACTCACACTGAATAAATCTGAAAATGTATTATATGGTCATTTTGCACGTCAGAACGAACAATGGAAGGATATTCAGGACCAACAAGTTCTTATAGTTTTTCAGGGTCCACACTGTTATATCTCACCATCTTGGTACGAAACATCTAAAGCAGTACCGACTTGGAATTATGTGTCTATCCATTTATATGGAAATATGGAGATTGTGGAAAATCCAAACGTAATATTCAATTCTTTAAATGACATGGTAAACAAATATGAAAGAGCAGATAGCTCGTACAATTTAAAAGATGTAGATTCAAAATATATCGAGGGAATGAATAAAGGGATTGTAGTATTCAAAATAAACATAACAAAAATTGAAGCAAAAGCTAAATTAAGTCAAAATCACCCTATAGAACGACAAGAGTTAATTATTAAGCATTTAGAAAACACATCTAATCATGAAAATTTACAGATTGCATCTTTAATGAAGAAAAAACTTGTAAATAAAAGCATCTAATTTTGCTTCGTTTAGTTACCGGTGTATAAAAGGGAAACGATATTTATCAGATAATTGCTTGTAAAGTCTAATCGATTGTAGAAAAATATTCTCTCTTTTATTCAGGTATTTTTTCCATATGGAAATCCAAGAACATTCAAAATTGTAAAATTGAAAAAAGTGATTATGGAAAAAATTAAACGGATAGGGAGTATTCGATGATAAGTATTGCTGATTGAGTGCATTTATTATAGTTGTCCTCGGATTGTTTTTAATACCAGGACCCGCTGTCTTGTTAATCGAACTCAGTCGACACATAGGGGAATGAAAACAGGAATTATAACTGGTCTAGGCATAGCAACAGGTGATTTAATTCATGTGTTATTAGCAGCTATTGGTTTTTCAGCCATCAGGGACCACATGCATACATCTCAACTTCATGGTATGGGCATGAAAATATACCAACCTGGAATTATCAAGCAGTACATGTATATGGTCAAGCAAGTCTTTTAGGTGAAGAAGAGTTAAAACAAGATTTAACTATGTTATTAGAAAAGTATGAGAAACATGGTGAAAACCCAATCTTATGGGATAAATTATCCCCTCAGCTATTAGAATAGCAACTAAAAGGCATTGTCGGATTTAAAATTAAAATGGAAGAAGTTCAAGCCGCTTATAAGTTAAGTCAGTATCGAAATGATCAAAACATAGTACTATAAAAAAACAAAGCAAGCTACCTAGAGGATAGGTAGCTTACTTATTATCTTTTAACCACATTTAATAGTGGCTGTAAATTAAGACCTGATTTACGAAAACTAGGGGAGCTTGAATATTGAAAATACCAAGTTACTTAGTGAATTTTGGATTTAATTCCCCATTATAAGGAACGTGCTCTACTGTAATTAGAATTTCATTTCCATCTTGATCTTTACCAATTCGTTTATAAGTAAATTTATTTTCATTTAATTCTGTAACTTCAAGAACTGCTCCATACTTATTATCTCCTAAAGACACATGCGCTCTTAATTTATTATTATTCAATACATTATAATAACCATAATCGCCACGACTTTGGCCCGTTAGTTTATCGAAAAATTCATAACGACTAGTTTTAGCATCATATTTTGCAAGAGCAAAGAAGTTTTGGTTGTACTCAGATACATCTGATCCATTTTCATCTAAAGCAATTGTTCCAACCCATAATGTATTTGCTAAAATGGTATCTCCATCTACTTGAGTGTTAACTTCTCCTGTGAATGTATCAAACGTTTTTTCTGGTGAAGTAAAAGCAAGATCTGAATCAGTATAAGGTACATGTTCAACGAAAACTTCTACATCATTGCCGTTTGCATCCTTCCCAATTCTTTTATATATATATTTTTCTTCCGTTACTTCTGTTAACTCTACAACTCCTTGAGTCCCTTTTGATTCTGAAATTAATACACGGAATTTCCCATCATTTGAAATAAAGTAAGTCCCGTAATCACCGCGACTCTCTTTTGATTCTAGATCAAAGAATTCGTATTGAGATGCTTCATTGTCATACTTTGCAATTGCAATAAAGTTTAAATTGTATTCTGTTACATCATTTTGATCTTTGTCATAAACTTTTGTTCCTTGCCACAAAGTACTTCCTAGAATGTTTGCGACCTCATTACCATCTGATATAGCATTAGAATTTTCTAATGGATTTGATTTAGTTGCTGGACTAATTTCAGTTGTAGCTTCATCCGACTTATTTGTCGCGGTAGTCTCAGTATTCTCTGATGAACAGGCAGCTATTATTGCAGCAGATAAAGATATGGATAAAAATAAAGTATACGGTTTTTTCATTTAATGTCACTCCTATGTCGTTTGGTCTAACTCAATAATAACCAAACAATGTGGCATAAAAGTGGCAGAAAAAAGGGGGAAAACGAACTTTTTTCTGCCATTGTATGTTTATATTCTTTTTATGGAAATCGTAAATGTCGTTCCTGAACGAAACTTACTTTTTTTAACGCTAATTTTTTCACCAAGTTGTTCCATAATTTCATGAGCTATAGATAGCCCAAGGCCACTACCTACCGCATTATGTGAAATGTCAGCTTGTTTAAATCTTTCAAAAATATAGGGAAGGAACTCTTTTGAAATACCTGGCCCATTATCAGAAACTAGTATTTCTATTTTTTTATTCGCGGATGTAGCATCAATTTCAATATATCCATTTTCTGGAGTGAATTTAAATGCATTATCCAATAAAATGGTAAGTACTTGTATAATCCGGTCTTCATTTGTATATGTTGGTGGGAGATTTTTTACTTGGTCCGTAATGATAAATTGAAGACCCATATCATCTGCTAGAACTGAAAAAGGTTCTGATACTCGTTTAATTAATTGATTCGTGTCAACAACTGTCTTATGAAATGCCATTTTTTTGCTCTGCAAGCGAGACAACTCTAATAAATCAGCAATAAGTTTTTCGAGACGTGCACTTTCTTTTAAAATAATATTGTAATAGTGATTAGTTCTCGCTTGGTCCGTCACTACACGATCTGATAGTGTTTCAGTCAATGCCTTGATTGATGCAAGTGGAGATTTTAACTCATGACTTATATTCGCAATATAGTCTTTTCGCATTTGTTCAAGTTGGTTTTTTTCTTTTATAAAGAAGCTTAAAAAAATTACAATGATGATAGTCCCAATAGCCAAAGTAGTAAAGAAAACAAGATCAAAGCCATTTAGTGCAGCTACATAAGACCGAGCAGGTTTGAGAAGAAAGATGCCACCAGCCGTTTGATTATTTTCCATTATAGGCTGACCAATTACTAGTGCTTTTGTAGTGAATCCAGGAATTTCCCTTATTTCTGCGACAGTTGATTTGTCTCTAATAATATTTGGTAAATATTCTATTAAAAATTCATTTATTTCTGCTTCATCATATGAGTTTTTTGGGCTATCTTCTTTTTTATAAATAGTGATTTGATCTCCATATACATTATATGCCTTTATAAAATATGCATCATTTTGTGTAACTGTTTTCCCTTCAGAAATTTCTTCTGCTAATCGAGTAAGTTGGGGTTGAAATTCATCAATTTTTGATTTGATAAAATAGTGTTTTATAGCCATTGCACCTAATAGTTGTCCTAAAATAAATATTGCTAAAATAATTAGTGCAATGGCCGTTTTACTAGTAATAAATTTTTTCATACGACTTCCTCAAATTTATATCCTACTCCATAAATGGATTTGATAGAAAACTCAGGTCGTTTCTTAGCTATTTTTTGTCGTACTCGTTTTATCAAAGTATCAACTGTACGGGTATCGCCGTTATAATTATATCCCCATATTTTATACAATAGCTCCTCACGATCGATAACTCTTCCTTTGTTTTTAACTAAGTATGCTAATAATTCCACCTCTTTGGCTGTGAGGTCAACTTTTTCATCATTAACTAAAACTTCATAACCATCAACATCAATGAATAGATTAGCAGTTTTAAGAATATTTGATGTAACTAGTTTAGGTTGTACTCTTTTTAGAATGGTTTTAATTCTAATTACAATTTCACGAGGGGAAAATGGTTTTGTTAAATAATCATCTGCACCAATTTCTAATCCAATGATTCGATCCATTTCTTCTCCACGTGCACTTAGCATAATGATAGGTATATCGCTAGTTTTACGAATTTCTTTACAAACCTCAGTCCCAAAAAGACCAGGGAGCATAATATCAAGCACTACTAAATCAAATTCCTGTTTTTTTAGAAGGTCAAGAGCCTGTACACCATCAAAAACTGATACACTACTCATGTTTTCAGCTTGCAAATATGCGTTAATGCTTTCATGAACTGCAACATTATCATCGCAAATTAGAACAGTTACTTTTGAGTCCATAAACTTTTTTCCTTTCATGAATGTTCGAATGTACTAATTCTGTCACGGATTTAAATAGAAAGCAATTTGAAATAACTAATATAGCATGTTAACAGGTTTAAATACGGCTTTTTTGGCGTTTCGTTTGGTATCCAGTCCATCTATAACAGTCCTTATCATTGGAATTTTGTATTTATTATAGGTTATATAACTTCAACCATCCAATTTTAATAATCTAACCATCAATTTATAATCATCAACACTTTCACATTATAAATGATTCCTTTTTTCATAAATGGATGGTTAAAAATCTATTAGATTGGATGGTTCTATAAAATTGAAATTCATTATGATAATAAAGTAGAAAAATAATTTCTAAGAGTAGTGCTTTCATATATGGGGTGAACTCACAATTCTCTTTATAGAAAGATATTTAACTATTGAATGAAAAGAAATGGAGGGAAGGGTTATGAATAGAAATAGAGTCATTCACCGTAAAGAATTAGAAGCAATTAAACCCTATACACCAGGTAAATCATTATGGGAAGTACAAAAGGAACTAGGTTTAAAAAAGGTTATTAAATTAGCTTCAAATGAAAATCCTCTTGGCCCATCACCAAAAGCACTTACGGCTATAAAAAATGCTGTTAATGATATTAATAGATACCCTGACGCTCATGCTGTGAAACTGAAAAATGTTATTGCGTCCCGTTTGTCTATATCCTCAAATGAGCTCATTATCACAAATGGGGGGGACGAGTTAATAACTCTAGTATCAGAGACGTTTCTTACATCTGGAGATGAGATTATTGTTCCAAGTCCTTCTTTTAGTGAGTATGATTTTGGGGCACATTTAATGGGTGCAAAGGTAGTTCCCGTACCACTTGATCACAACTATCAGTTTACTATTGATTCAATTTTATCTGCAGTTACAGAAAAAACGAAATTGATTTATATTTGTTCTCCAAATAATCCGACGGGTACATACCTACAAAAATCTAAATTAAAAACATTATTAACATCACTACCTGAGAATATTTTAGTTGTTTTTGATAGTGCTTATCGTCATTTTGCAACGAATGAAGATTATACAGACGGTTTAGAATTTGTTCGTTCTGGTTATCCAATCATTGTGTTACAAACGTTTTCTAAAATTTATGGACTTGCAGGGATTAGAGTAGGTTTTGGAGTTGCCTCTGAGCCAATTATTCAAAGTATTTTACGGGTAAAAGAACCGTTTAATGTTAATAGTTTAGCTCAAACTGCTGCCGCCGCTGCTATTACAGATGAAGAACATGTAACGAAATCTATACAAATCAATTCTGAAGGACGGGAATTGTTTTATAAATTCTTTAACGCGATAGGCTTAAAATATACAGAAAGCATGAGTAACTTTATTCTCGTTGAATTTGGTGCAGAAGCCAAAGAAATATACGAGGAGCTTCTCAATCATGGTGTCATTGTTCGATACGGAGACACTTGGGGATTGCCGGAGCATATTCGAATATCAATTGGCACTCCTGAAGAAAATAGCGAATTAATTGTTGCAATTTGTACTATTTTAGCAAAAAAGTAATTAGAAGCTTAAGAGGAGAAACAAAATGAACGAGCTTGCAAAGAAATTAAATGATGACTTAATCAAATATAATCCGACTATTTATCACATGTTGTCAAATCTTGGGAAAAAATTATTTTATCCTAAGGGGATTCTTAGTCAAGGGAATGATGCAAGTAAAAATGCATATCATTTTAACGCAACAATTGGAATTGCCACTGAACAATATGTTCCAATGCACTTTAATCATATTCAAGAAAAATTAAGAGGATATTCTCCAGAGGATGTTTATACATATGCACCTACTCCTGGAAAATTTGAGTTACGAGAAAAGTGGAGCCTTAAACTATTAAGGGAAAATCCATCATTGAATAATAAACGATTCGGAATTCCAATCGTAACGAATGGTATTACTCATGGATTAAGTATTGCTGCTGACCTATTTGTAGAAGAAGACGATTGTATTATTCTTCCCGATAAATATTGGGAGAATTATGAATCAATCTTTCATATTCGTAGAGGTGGTTGTTTAAAAACATTCGAGCTTTTTGATAAAAATAAACAATTTAATGTGGAAGGACTTAAAGAACGTCTACTTGAACAACAGGCTGTCGGAAAGGCAGTAGTCATTTTAAATTTTCCAAATAACCCAACAGGTTATACACCTAGTGAAGAAGAAGCTCATGGGATTGTTCAAGCCATTTTGGAAGCAGCGGAATCAGGAATAAAACTGGTGATTATCCTTGATGATGCATACTTTGGATTGTTCTATGAAGACTCCATAAAAGAATCATTATTTGGTAGATTAGCAGAACTTCATCCGAACATTTTACCCATAAAAATTGATGGAGCAACGAAAGAAAGTTATGTTTGGGGACTTAGAGTAGGCTTTATTACATTTGCATCTAAATCTTTTGAAGTATTAGAAGTATTAGAACAAAAAACAATGGGGCTTATAAGAGCAGTATTGTCTAACAGTTCCCATCTGTCACAAACGATTATTTTACAATCATTAATTTCTAATGAGTATGAAAAAGAAAAACAGCAAAAATATGAAATAATGTGTCATCGGGCAATCAAGGTCAAAGAGATTGTTTGTAAAGAAAAATATAGGGATTTGTGGACACTATATCCTTTTAATTCCGGATATTTTATATGCTTAAAATTTTTAACAGTTGATGCAGAAAAGCTTAGAATTCACTTGCTAGATGAATACGGAATAGGTACTTTAGCAATAAATTCAACAGATTTAAGGATTGCCTTCTCTTGTGTCGAAGAAGAAGACCTAGAAGAGCTTTTTGAACTTATTTATCAAGGTATTGATAATTTTCTAACAAAGGGAGTGTGAACTTGTGTCTAATAATACAGAAACACTTGAAGGATGGTACTGCTTTAACGATTTTCGCAAAATAGATTGGACGAGGTGGAAGCTATTAAGTGTAGAACAACGTCTAAAAGTACTTGAGGAGCTAACTGATCTATTAAACACATGGACTGTTTATGAGCAAAATGCTGAAGGTGACCATGCCATCTTTCAAATTTTAGGACATAAAGCAGACATTATGTTCATGTTTTTACGACCAACCCTTAAGGAATTAGCACAAATAGAATTAGCATTTAATAAGACAAAGTTTGCAGAGTTTACAGTGCAGACGACTTCGTATGTATCAGTGATTGAACTTAGTAATTACCTTCCTAAAGGGGAAGATCCTTATAGTAGACCTGAAATAAGAGCACGATTATATACAGCAATTCCAAATAAGGAGTATATTTGTTTTTATCCGATGAACAAGCTTCGTAGTGAAGTGAATAATTGGTATATGCTATCTAGCGAAGAACGTAATCATATGATGCGGAGCCATAGCTTAATTGGTCGCCAGTATGCTGGTAAAGTAAAACAAATTATTCTAGGTTCTGTTGGACTGGATGATTATGAATGGGGAGTTGCACTATTTGCTGACGATCCAATTTACTTCAAAAAGTTAATTTATGAAATGCGTTTTGATGAAGTAAGTGCTCGTTTTGGGGAATTTGGTTCCTTTTACATTGGAAGATACTTGCTTAATGAACAATTAGATCAACTTTTAGAATTATGATATTTTTTCATAATATTAGATAGTGATTTTGATTAAAAAAAATTTGAGACAGGAATGCAACTTTGTCTCTTCTTTTTTCACATAAGTACTCGTGCTAATAGAAAGAAAGGAAGCTTTATTTAAAAGCTGGTGAACAAAAAATGAAATTTGAAGAATTACCTACACCATGTTTTGTAATCGATGAAGGTCTAGTGGAAAAAAATCTTAAAATACTACATGGGGTGGTGGAGCGTACAGGGTGTAAAATTGTTTTAGCACAAAAAGCATTCTCAATGTATAAGCTCTATCCTCTCATTGGAGAGTATTTAAGTGGTACAACTGCAAGCGGCTTATACGAGGCCCGCCTTGGATACGAAGAGATGGGGAAGGAAAATCATATTTTTGCACCTGCTTATCGAGAAGATGAAATTGATGAGATTGTAAATATTTGTGATCATATTATCTTTAATTCTTTCTCTCAATTAGAGAAATTTAAAGATAAAGCCCTTCAAGCTGGTAAAAAAGTAGGCTTACGTATTAATCCAGAATGCTCTACTCAAATTGGACATGCAATTTATGATCCATGCTCACCAGGTTCTAGATTCGGTGAAACGCTAGAGAATTTTCGTCCTGATTTACTTGATGGAGTTTCAGGTTTGCATTTTCACACACTTTGTCAGCAAAACTCTGATGATCTAAAAATAACGCTCGATGCTGTGGAAGAAAAGTTTGGCCAATGGCTGTCACAAATGGAATGGATTAATTTTGGCGGTGGTCACCACATTACAAGGGAAGATTATGATATTTCTTTATTAGAATCATGTATTAAACAAATGCAGAATAAATATAGTTTAGAAGTATACCTTGAGCCAGGAGAAGCTATTGCTCTGAATGCAGGCTATCTAGTTACATCAGTACTTGATACACATAAAAACGGTATTGACATTGCAATTCTAGACACTTCTGCAACATGTCATATGCCAGACGTGTTAGAAATGCCGTATCGACCTCCTCTTATAGGGTCAGGGGAAGTTGGAGAGAAGCCATTTATGTATCGACTTACCGGACAAACTTGTCTAACAGGTGATGTAATTGGAGATTATTCTTTTGATCGACCATTAATGGATGGGGATCGTCTTATTTTTGAGGATATGGCAATTTACACAATGGTAAAAACGACAACTTTTAATGGGATGGCACTACCCGCAATCTGCATAAAAGATAAGAATGGAGATTACAATATTACACAACAATTTAGTTATCAAGATTTTAAAATGAGATTGGCATAAATTTTTGGTTTTTGAATAATCCCCACTAACTCTAAAATTATTGGATTATTAAGATTCTAAACATTCCTTAATATACTACTAAAATTTTTTTGAGGTTCACTAGACTCGATTGGTTAAAGAAGAGATTCATGTTTTCATTCATGATTCTCTTTTTTTATGTTCCTGGTGTAAATGGACGGTTAAAAATATATTAAAGTGGATGATTTAAAATAATTCAACCTCATTATAATAAAAGGCTTAGGTTATAGAATCCTAAAAAAATTATGTCAAATTTAATTTGATAGTTTCAACATTTAGATAAGTGAGGGAAAAGAGAATGATTAAACAAATATATTCCTTAATAACCTATGAAGAAAGTATTAAGACAATGGAAGCAGGGGCAGATCATATTGGTTTAGTACCTATGCAAAACGGAGGAGTACCAGCTCATAGGGTACAGTTAGATGTAGTTGAAAAAATTTTTATAGAAGCAAAAAGAAGACATGTTAAGTCTGTTGCCATAATGTTAACTAATGACACGAATGAAATACTAAATATCTCCCAACAGATTCAACCCGATATTCTTCATATAGCAGGTATGGAATATAGTGCTACCCCTGAATTTGCAAAGCATTTAAAAGAGTTATGCCCAAATACGGCGCTCATGCAAGCAATTTTAATCGATGGACCAGAAGCCATAAATCGGGCGAAACATTACGCAGAGTTTTGCGACTATTTATTAACGGACTCAGGGTTAGCTGAAGATACTGGAATTGGAGCTAGTGGAGAGACACATGATTGGTCCATTGATACTGAAATTGTAAGTAGTGTGGATATTCCTGTTATTATCGCTGGTGGATTAGGTCCTGATAATGTAGAAGAAGCAATCAAAAAAATTAGACCATATGGTGTGGATTCATTAACGAAAACTAGCATTAAGTATGAAGGTGGGCATATGGAAAAAGATATACAAAAGGTAAGAGAGTTTTGTGAAAGAGCAGACAAGGCAGCTCGTGAATTGGAAGGTAAATAAATCAAATTCTCCAAGGAGGTTTTTAAATGGATTATAAACTAATTCAAAATGTAAAAGTAACTGTAACGGATAATTTATCAAATGCTATTTTATCTATTTTAGAAGAAAAAAAGTATCGTAAACCATTTATAGTTATGGGGTCATTTATAAGTTCTGTACCAATTATAAAAAGTTTACTAGTGCAATTTCAGAAATTTAATCTTGAGTATGTAGTATATGATAAAGTGGTATCTGATCCACCAACAGAAGTGGTAGATGAAGGAGCTTCATTATTTAATTCGAATCAATGTGATTGCATTATAGCTATTGGTGGAGGAAGTACTATTGATGTTGGTAGAGGAATTAATATTTTAAGGGTGAATGGTGGAAAGATTACGGACTATGTTAATCCACATAAAGAAATAAAACCATGTTATGACATGATTGCAGTTCCAACTACTTCAGGCACAGGCAGTGAATTGTCAAATGCCTTAATCGTAACGGATAGTAGTATGCAGTCTAAATTAGCCGTGCTGTCTGATCATGCTGTTAGTGAATACGCAATATTAAATCCAGATTTAGTCATAACCTTACCAAAACACATGACAATTATGACTGGCTTAGATGCGTTTGCTCATGCAGCAGAAGGTTATACATCTAATTTATCGAGTCCAATAACCGATGCTATATGTGAAAAGGTTATGTATTTAATTGTGAAGTATTTACCAAGGGCTGTAAAGGATGGGAATGATAGAGAAGCAAGAGAACGAATGATGGTTGCTGCTGCACTTGCTGGTTGGATGCTGAATAATGCCGGTACTCATTTAGGTCATTCTATCGCTCATATAGTAGGTTCTAAATATCATATTCCACATGGAATGGCTTGTTCCTATGCTTTACCAGGAGTTTTGGAATATATTTCTCCTGTTGAATCTAAAAAAGTCAAAGAAATTGGTTTGTTATTAGGTGCAGCATATCCTGAAAACTCTACCGATTTAGAAATTGGAAATATTACGGCAAAGGCTTTTCGTCATTTTAGAGATAATGTTTTAGGAATGAGCCCATTTAGTGATTTAAATATTAGCATAGTAGAATTACTAAGTAATGCCGAAAGTGTTGTATCAGAAAGATTTGCTGGAAATTCACCATGTGAAGTAAATATAGAAAGTGCACGATTTTTATTAGAAAAGCTTTATGAATAAAGACTTCAATAAATTTACTAGGGAATTAATGGTATGATGCTTTATTACTTATACACTTTTATGAGTCAATGGATGAGTAAATAATTGTTAAAGTGGATGATTAATGTTACATCTAAATCCATTATTATAGTAGTAGGGTACAAATAATTCACATACCTAAAAAATGGTTGGACAAAAAACGCGTAAATAGGTATTAGTGTTCGTACTATTAAAAAAGGAGTGGACAACATGAAGGAACAAAAATATCAACTAATCTTACCATTAATTTTCGTGATAGTTTTAGTATTATCAGCATGTAATTCAGAACAAGAGACAAGTCAGGAGACGCTAATTGATACTGAAGCCATGCAGAATAGTGAACATATAAGTAATGAAGGAATGGGATGGACTCATAACACCCCAATGGCACCTACAGCAGGTAATTGGAGCGCACTTGAATTTAAAGACGGGAATACGTATAAAGTGGATGCACCGCTTCAAGATGATGCAGATAAAACAATACAAGAATTAGAAGAACTGGTTAAGATAACAAACGAACGTACAGAGGAAGAGGAAGAAATCGTTAAACACTGGGCTAAAACACCAAGTCCAAACACAAATTGGTTTGCCATCACAGAGGAATTAATAATAAAGTATAACTTAAGTATACCTGAAGCCGCAAGGTTACATGCTATTGTCAATGGGGCAATCTATACGACTACTACTGCAGCATGGGGACAAAAATATGAATATTTACGGAAAAGACCAACTGAATTAGAACCTTCAATAAAGTTAGTTGAGGACGTTCCAGTCCCATCTCATCCTGCATATCCGAATAGTCATGCATCTACAGCTTGGACTGTTGCTTATATTTTGTCTTATATTTTCCCTAACGAAATGGAGATGTTGGAAGGAACTGCAGAGGAAGCTACATATTCAAGAATGTTAGCAGGTGTCCATTTTAGAAGTGATCATGAAGCGTCCTTACAATTAGCAAAGGCAGTATCTTCTGATATTATTGAGAGCTTGAAAGATGATAATGCGCCATTACAATATGAAGAAATTCAGCAAGGGCCATCAGGGCATGGTCATTAGAAAAGGACATTTAAACGAACGTCTTTATGAATGAGAAGTAAATTAATGGTTGACTAGAATTAATTAAGTAACTAATTCTGGTCAACCAACATTTATCTACCAGTTATCCCACTTTTTATCTATAATCCCTATTTCTTTTAAAATGCTTAAAAAAAGTGTGTCATTTTCCGCTTTTAAAGCATTCTCTGTACAAGAAGAGTGTGGTTTATACTCTAAATCTTGTGCATTTTGTAGAGTAGATTCACCAAGAAAATTGGTTGCATTTGCAGTTTCAAAACATAAAGGGGCAATATAAGTCTTATAAGTATGTTCTAGAATAATCCTTGTGTCTCCGGACGGATGAGTTTCTCTTCGGATAAATAAACTAGCAATAGCCATTATAAAAATAAATACAACTAACCATAATAATCTTTTTTTGTTTTTCCTCATAAGTTCACTCCACTTGAGATTAGTAATCTAACATCATTGATAATTTCATCGAAGGGAACGTTAATCCCATCATATTGTTTTACTATTTTCCCTTCTTTATCTATTAGATAAAAGGATGTACCGTGTATAACTTGATTATCTGTTTCTGGTTTTTTTACAATGGTTTTAAAATTATTTTTGGCATAAGATTCAATGAATTCTTGTGTGTAACCCGTTAATAAGTGCCAGTTTGATAAGTCAGCATTAAAATTTAACACATACTCTTTTAGCTTATCAGGTGTGTCAATAGCTGGGTCTACACTGAATGAAACAATTTCTACATCTAACCCTTTTTCTTTTAATAGTCCTTGGAGATCTGTCATATTAAAAGTCATTGGTGGACAAACTGTTGCACAATTTGTAAAGATAAAATCAGCAATCCACACTTTTCCTTTTAAATCATCCAGCTCCATTTCTTGGCCCTCTTCATCAACAGCTGATAAATTCTCTATTTCCCAATTAAGAGGATTTTTAATCCCTTGTCCACAACCAACAAGTACGAGGATAAGGAGTAAAAAAGTAGTACACCATAAGTGCTTTCGCATATAATTAACCCCTTTTTATTAATTCCCTTGTAAATAGCGCAAATCCTAATGCTGTACACTAAGTTTTTAATAACATCACAAAAAATATCTTACTCTTTAAAAAAAGCTTGAGAACCACTCTCAAGCTTTATATTTTTTTACATATCCCAAATCAGAATCAATAATGAACCGAAAATAGTTATAGCTGCAAGAATGATACCATACACAATATTTGTATAAATAGCTGAGCTATCTTTAGATTCACCAGCGTGCATGAATACAACAAGCTGTAGAAATGCTTGGATAAAAGCAGTTACTAACAGGATCGTCATGCCTACTGCGAATGACATATTAGTAAAGTAAACAAGTAATGCAACCGCAGTTAGAATCAATGAAAAGACAAAGCCCATCACCTGTTTAGCAGGAAATAATTCTTTCATATTACATCATCATTCCTTTCAGATAGATGAAGCTGAAGATAAAGATCCAAACAACATCTAAGAAATGCCAGTAAAGAGAGAAGATAAATGATTTATTTGCATTTTCAGGTGTTAAACCACGCTTTTTCACTTGTAGGATGATGAATAATCCCCAGAATAAACCTAATGTAACGTGGGCACCATGTGTCCCTAATGTTGTTAACAATGCAGCGGTAAATGCACTGGTTTGATAAGTTGCCCCAACATGGTAATAATGCGTGAATTCATAGATCTCTACACCGAGGAAACCTAATCCAAGAAGTAGCGTAATACCAAAGAACGTTAACATCGCATTTTTTCGACCAAGTCTCATTGCATGAACGCCAAGCCCAATCGTAAAACTACTTGTTAATAATACAAACGTTTCAATCAGCACGGGTGTAATTTCAAAAATATCTGCTGGAGTAGGGCCGCTACCTGTACGACCTTCTAATGTGAAGTAGGCCGTGAAAAGGGTAGCGAACAACATAATTTCAGCGCCAAGGAATATCCAGAAACCTAAAATATTTAACTGATTTTGATCAGTACTATACTCGAGTGGTTGTGTGTGATCGATCTTCATTACCCGGCACCTCCTCGTATTGTGCTTCTATCTCTTTAATTTCTTTAACATTAATATGGCGTCCATGATCTTGTTCGAATGAACGTAGTGCCATACAAACAAATATACCGATTACTGCAACTACTGCAGGTACCCATAACGCAAAGACGAATGAGAACCCTGCGATAAAGAAGATAATCCCCAGGACGAATGGAACGCCGCTATTATTTGGCATATGGATCTCTTTTAGTTCACCAGTAAATAATTTGTGACCTTTTTTCTTCATATCCCAGAAAGCTTCACTTGAAGCAACTTGTGGGAGTCTTGCAAAGTTGTATTCTGGTATTGGTGTATGAGTAGCCCATTCTACTGAACGTGCATCCCACGGGTCACTACCGATATTACGCGGTGAGTTTTTGAAACTATAGTAAAGGTTATAAACGAGTGTTACAAAGCCAATTGCAAATAATGCAGAGCCTACGAATGACAACATGTTTAATGGACCAAAGCCAGTTTCCTCTGAGTAAGTGTACATACGGCGTGCTTGACCGTCTAAACCAGTGATGTACATTGGGAAGAAGGTAAGTACGAAACCAACAGCTACTAACCAGAAAGTCGATTTACCGATTTTTTCATTCAACATGAAGCCAAAGAATTTTGGCCAGTAGTAAGTTAGTCCAGCTAACAATGCGAATAGCACACCAGGAATTATTGTATTATGGAAGTGAGCTACTAAGAACATTGTATTATGGTATTGATAGTCTGCTGCTGACATCGCAAGCATAACCCCTGTAACCCCACCGATTGTAAACAATGGGATAAATCCTACTGAATATAGCATTGGCACTGTGAAACGGATTTTTCCCTTCCACATCGTAAATAACCAGTTAAAGATCTTTACCCCAGTTGGAACTGCAATCGCCATTGTAGTAATGGAGAAAATACTGTTTGTAAATGCACCTTGACCCATTGTAAAAAAGTGATGTGTCCAAACTAAGAATGAAAGTAGGGAAATTAATACCATAGATCCAACCATTGATTTGTAACCATATAGGTTTCGGCCAGAGAACGTTGAAATAATTTCACTATAAAGACCGAATGCAGGTAAGATTAAAATGTAAACCTCTGGATGTCCCCAGACCCAGAAGAAGTTTGCCCAAAGCATATCCATACCGCCATTACCCGTTGTAAAGAAGTTTGTTCCAAATAAACGGTCAGTTGTCCCCATTAATAAAGCAATTGTTAATACTGGGAATGCAAATACGATAATGACATTTGTAATTAAAGCAGACCAAGTAAACATTGGCAGTTTCATTAGAGTCATTCCTGGTGCTCTCATTTTTAAGATTGTTGTAATCATGTTAATCCCAGTCATTAAGGAACCAATCCCTGAGATTTGTAGAGCTAACATGTAATAGTTTGTTCCCACTGATGTACTGAAATCATTTCCTGCAAGAGGGAAGTAAGATGTCCAACCTGCATCTGGAGAACCACCGATAACAAATGAAATATTAAATAACATCGCTCCGGCAAAGAATAACCAAAAGCTTAGTGCATTTAAGCGTGGAAATGCAACGTCACGTCCTCCAATTTGTAAAGGTACGATTAAGTTCATGAAGGCGAAGATAAATGGCATCACCACAAAAAATATCATGACAACTCCATGAGTTGTAAAAATCTCATTATAATGCTGTGCGTCTAATAATTTCATTTCCGGTGAAGATAGCTGTGCACGCATTAAGATTGCATCTGCACCACCACGGAAAAGCATAATTAGGGCTGAGATTAAATACATAATCCCTATTTTTTTATGGTCAACGCTTGTAAACCATTCATGCCATAGATAACCCCATTTTTTGAAATATGTGATCCCAACTAAAATCCCAATTGATACTAACGCTATCGCCACCATTGAAGCGTAAATCATAGGGCTAGGGTGAGGAATGGCAAATCGTTCAAAGAATTCCATCTTAGTATCTCCTTTCAAGAGCAAAGATTAGTCTATGAATCTAGTTTTTCATTTAAAATTAATGACCGCTGTGGTCAGTTTCTATGTTTGTTGAATCTGTTTGACTATCATGAGAAGTATGATCAATATGATTTGATTCTAGATCGTCAATGTCCAAACCGTGGTTATGTTCAGGAGCTGGACTAAATTCTAAATGTGTACCAGTAAACGTCATTTGTCCTAAATGACCTGGTTCTAATAATTTATTAAATTCATCTTCAGTTAAAGGTTCTGCTCTTTCATGAACTTCTTCAACCCATTCATCAAATTCTTTTTGAGACATTGCTGTAACATTGAATATATTTTCTGCGAATCCTTTACCGCTGAAGTTTGCATTACGTCCCATATATTCCCCTGGAACATCTGCAGCTAAGTGTAAAGTTGTCACCATATCGGCCATTGCATATTTTTGTCCACCAAGTTGAGGAATCCAGAAACTTGTAATTGGACCATGTGAATATAGTTTAAATTCAAGTGGTCTGTCCGTTGGTATATATAAGTAGTTAACTGTTTCAATACCTTGTTCAGGGTAACTGAAGTGCCATTTCCAGTCAGAAGAAGAAGCATAGATAACTAACGGTTTTTCATTTTCATAACCAGTCGGTGCAGATTCTACAATATAGTTACTTTGAACTGAAACAAAAGACAGATATGCAACAATTAGTATTGGAATCCCTATACATATCACTTCTACCCAAATATTCGCCTCAACATGAGGTGGTTCATAGTCGTTTGGTTGTTTTGAAGCACGGAACTTGAATAAGATAAAGGTTAAAATAACCAGCACAACAATGACAACTATTGTCATAATGCCAATAGATAACATGATGTCACTTGCTTGTCTTGCAGCCATTGGACCTTTCGGATTCAAAACCATTAATGGTTCACAACCTACAAGAAAAGTAACAAGCGCTAGCATTGAACCTAAAAAAGGAAATTTGATTTTCATATAGATACTCCTTCCCTTACATTTAAGTGAATAATTAAAAATAAGTTGCTATGTTAAAACTAAAAATTGAACTAGTGAGAATAAATTATCTTTATCTTTTTCATAGGCATGCCCCTTTCAAGTAATCTTAGAAGTTTCATAGGCTAATCATTGGTTCGTGTATTACAGGATACACAATCGATTTTCATATTAGTTCCTCAAAATTTGAAAGGCAAGCAAATATCGAATGTATCACAAAATGTTCTAAAACGAGAAAATAAAATTAGGTTAAAATTAATTAAGATTTAATATGGAAGAATCATTACTACAAAAGGTTTTGTGCATGAAATGATTTCTTGAAAGGGGACTAAAATATAAAATGGATGGTTAAAATATTTGATGATTGGATGGTTATGTATGGGCGCAATTGATTAAAATATAATAATTTTAATGAATTACTAATTAGGATGTATGGAGTGTTAAAGATGGATTGGAAACCAGAAAGAAAAGCAAAAAAGGCTATATATAAACAACTTGCTGAATATATAGAAAATGGAATAGAAGATGGTACATTTCCACCTGATAAACCTTTACCATCTGAAAGGTATCTAGCAAAGGAACTGAATGTAAATAGGAGCACAGTAGTTGCTGCATATGATGAACTAGAAGCTAATGGACTCATTCAAAGAACTAGAGGAAGCGGGACTACCATTAGTACCGATATATGGGGGATTACCAAAAAACGTATTCCAAGCTGGAATAGGTATATTGAGGCAGGTTCATTTTTGCCAAACTTACCCGTTACGCAAAGGATAAGGAAAGAAGCCGTTGGACATAAACTAATTAATTTAGCTAGCGGAGAGTTGTCAGAAGATTTATTTCCAAAGAATTTCTTACGGGAAATAACTTCGTCACGTTCATATATAGGAAGTTTAGGATATGATCATCCGCAAGGTAACGATATACTAAGAAATACCTTGACTAGCCATGTAAAAAAATTTAGAGGTATTGAAACGATTCCTTCTTCAATACTCATTACTTCTGGTGCACAACAAGCTTTACACTTAGTCGTCCAGTGTTTGTTAAAGCCCGGAGATGCTGTAGCGATAGAAGACCCGTCTTATACTTATAATCTCCCAATTTTTAAATCAGCTGGTTTAAAGGTTTATTATTTACCTGTGAATCAGGATGGTATAAATCCGGAAGATATAAAGTCGTTATATAAAAAACATCGAATTCGAATGATTTTTTTAAATCCCGATTTTCAAAACCCTACAGGTTCTCTATTGAATGAAAAACAACGCAAAGCTATTTTAGAGATATCGTCTGAACATGGTATTCCTGTAGTAGAAGACGATCCATATAGTTTAACGTCTTTTACCGGAGAAAAAACTTCTACACTTAAATCAATGGACGTTAACGGTAATGTTTTATATATCAGCTCTTTGTCAAAAGTTGTTGCTTCCGGGTTAAGGATTGGCTGGATTATTGGACCAAGTTCAGTAATAGAAAGATTATCTGACGCAAAACAACAAATTGACTTTGGTCATTCAAGCTTTACACAATGGATTGCTAATGATTTTATGGATTCTGAAAATTTTCATTCTCATATTAAAAGATTAATAAAAAAATTGGAAAAACGGAGAAATCAAATTGTTGCAAGTCTTAATTTTTATTTAAAGGATCAGGTAGAATTCTCCATTCCACAGGGCGGCATTCATATATGGGTTAAAATTAAAAAAGACTATAATGAAATGCAATTACTAGAGGAGTCCATTAAAAGGGGCATAATCTATGTACCTGGTTCAACTATGGGGTCTAACAAAAATTATGTACGCTTTACTTTTGCTAGGGAAGATGCAAAATCAATTGATGAAGGTATTAAACGGTTTGCAGAAGCACTTCAATTTATTTAAACAACTATAATTATTCTCAAACTTACTTAAGAATCATGAATTGTTCATGATTCTTTTCCTTTTCGTGGTAAATGGATGGTGAAAAAAGAGATACATTGGATGGTTATAAACAAATTGAAACTCTTTAAGATGGGAGATGGATAATTATTTATAAATCCATTTAGGAAAATATTAATGGTTTCAAATGAATGTATTACTTATACACAATTTCAGTTGTTTATAATATTTAGAAATAGTAGCGATTTGTACGATTCTTTCAGATAGATAGGATTATAAACTGTGGAAGAATGTTCTTGGAATGAAACTAATTTAGAAATTGTTGATGAGTCTTTACGAAATCAAAGAACAAAACGAAAGGATGAGGGCATTGTGCCCTCTTTTAAATCAAGGGATAATGCAAATTACTTATTTTAAAAAAATGCTCCATACATTTAATTAAATATATATCTGTTTTTTATGAATTATTAGATTAGAAAGGGTTATTTTGTTTATCTAACCTTAATTAATCTACATCAATAGTATTAGACATCTCGAGTTAGAAAGGTTGTATAAAAATTGGTCTACTTACATGAAACGCCATCATTTACGACAATGAAAAAGGATATAGAAAAGAAAAAGCAGTTTGAAACTCCATTATTTACAGCTTTAAAAAACCATGCAGAAAAAGATCCTTTGCAATTTCATATTCCCGGTCATAAAAAAGGAAATGGAATGGATCCTGAATATAGAGCATTTATTGGTGAAAATGCACTTTCTATTGATTTAATTAATATCAGTCCACTTGATAATTTACATCTTCCACAAGGGATAATTAAAGAGGCACAAGAATTAGCAGCTAAGGCATTTGGAGCAGATTATACATTCTTCTCTGTTCAGGGAACAAGTGGAGCAATTATAGCAATGATTATGTCGGTTTGTGAACCAGGCGACAAAATTCTAGTTCCACGAAATGTACATAAATCAATCATGAGTGCTATTGTTTTTTCAGGTGCTATTCCTATTTTTATACATCCAGAAGTAGATTCTTTTTTTGGTATATCTCATGGAATTACACCAGATTCAATTGAAAGAGAATTGATTTTGCATCCGGATACAAAAGCGGTTCTTCTTATTAATCCAACGTATTATGGTGTTTCAGGAGATTTGAAAAAAATAGTGGAAATTGCCCATTCAAGGAATATTCCTGTTCTTGTTGATGAAGCACACGGAGCACATATTCATTTTCATGATGCCTTACCGCTTTCTGCAATGGAGGCAGGAGCGGATCTTGCAGCAACTAGTGTTCATAAATTAGGTGGTTCTCTTACGCAAAGCTCGATACTAAATTTGCGCGGAAACCTTGTGTCTCCAAATAAGGTACAATCCATTTTAAATATGCTAACTACTTCCTCGACATCATACTTATTATTGGCTTCTCTAGATGTTGCCAGAAGAATGTTAGCTACTGAAGGGAAAACCTTACTTGATGCAACGATTCAAAAAGCAGAAAGAACTCGAGCAAGAATTAATCAAATTGATAATCTATATTGTCTGGGACGTGAAGTCCTAGAATCTAGTGCTGCAGTATCTATGGACCCAACTAAGCTACTTATTTCAGTAAAGGAACTTGGTATAACTGGTTATGAGGTAGAAAAGTGGCTACGCAACCGATTTAATATAGAGGTCGAATTATCGGATCTATATAATATTCTTTGTATTATCACTCCAGGGGACTCAGAAACGGATTTACAAATACTCGTTAAAGCATTAACCGTGCTATCACAAGAGTATAAAAATCATTTGGGTATAGATACAGATAACTCTGTCTTACTACCTGAAATCCCTTTATTGGCTCTAACTCCACGCGATGCTTTTTATGCAGAAAAGGAAGTAGTAGATTTTGAAGAGTCTGAAGGAAGAATTATTGCAGAATTTGTAATGGTATATCCCCCTGGTATCCCGATATTTATACCGGGAGAAACAATTACGAAAGCTAATTTGGAATATACACGAAAAAATATTGAAGCGGGACTTCCTGTTCAAGGAACAGAAGATGTAGAGTTTCAAAAGATACGTGTAATCAAAGAAAGATAAAAACTAAACTGAAATTGAGAAGGTAGGTCTATAGATGAACATTGCAAAATTAATTGATCATACTTTACTTTCCCCTACTACTACAGAAATAGAAATAATTAATTTATGTAAAGAAGCTACGCAGTATGGCTTTGCATCTGTTTGTGTAAATCCTGTATGGGTAAGCATGTCAGCAAAACTACTAAAAGATACGGATGTGAATGTGTGCACGGTTATAGGTTTTCCTTTAGGTGCAAACACACCTGAGACAAAAGTATTTGAGACTATAAATGCCATTGAAAATGGAGCAACTGAAATAGATACTGTTATTAATATCGGGGCATTAAAAAATAAAAACGATGAACTAGTTGAAAAAGATATACGTTCAGTAGTTAATGCAGCAAGTGGAAAGGCTCTAGTAAAAGTTATAATAGAGGCTTGTTTACTAACAAATGAAGAAAAAGAAAGAGCATGCAGATTGGCTGTATCCGCAGGTGCGGACTTTGTCAAAACTTCAACAGGATTTTCCTTGCAGGGTGCAACAGTTGAAGATGTTGAGATAATGAGAAAAGCAGTTGGATCAAATGTTGGGGTTAAAGCATCAGGAGGAGTACGTAACATAGATGATATAAAATTAATGGTGGATGCAGGTGCTTCAAGAATAGGGACTAGTTCTGCTGTGGAAATATTAGGATAACAGATAGATTTTCTTTTACAATCAAACTTATTTTAATGCTAAACAATTACTCACATGTAAATTTGGTGGTTAGATATTATCTAAGGAGTTGATATATATGACATGGTGGGCAATTTTATTAATCTTAGTTGGAATTTTGATTAAAATGGCGACAAGTCCTCCAAGTGCAGTGGTAGGCTGGGTAGTAAGTAAGTTTGCACTTCATCCAAAGCTTGATTCAAAAAACGTTACCGTAACTTATAATGGAAAACAATTAGAAAAGGAAGAAAAAAATAAATTTACGACCTTTTTTAATGAAGCTCTATTTTTAGAAAGAAACCATATATTTCCAGGTAATGAAGAAATGTTTCTAAATCCTGAGACGGATATTATCCCATTTGTCATTAACGTAAAAAATAAAAACAAGGAAATGAAATTCTATGTTTATAGTGATGAAGACCAAGTTGATGTAGTCAAACAGTGGAAGAGGAAAGTTGCTTCTTATAGGCTGTCTTCTGAGGATCTACAAAAGTTTACTATTTCAAATAGTATAAATGTATAAAAGCAAGGATTCATATCTCTAATATTTTCTTAAATCTAATCTCTTTTTTCTTATGTAACAAATAAATATTGCCGATTCATATTGTGTTTCATTATAAACTCTTGACCTGTCTTGGTTTTACGATTTATTTCCGGATGGAAAATTCCTTTTAATTTTACATTTACGTACGGTGGTGTTAGAGGTCGACTAGTCAAATAATGGCTAGTCTCCTACTCAATTTTTAAAAAAGTATCATAAGAATGAACATGACTTTGAACCAACTTGAAAACTAGTAATCAATCGTTTTCATTATTAAATTTTGATTCCCAAGGAATCTATTTTTTTGTCAATTCTACTGCATCTTTATATTTTTTCTCCAATTGTTAACGGATCCACATCAATATACACTTGAACTTTGTATCCTGTTTCTTTATTTTCTACTTGTATTTATCTCAACAGGTAATTGGTTTATCATCAATAGAAGTGTCTAAAATTACTTTTCGTCATAGCGAACCTTCAAGATTAGAATAAATTAGATGTTACTTATGAAAGTACCAATCTGCAAAACGAATTAAATAATAAAATGCTTCAAGAATTTTTATAGATGATCATCTCTTTTAATAAAGGGATGATTTTTTTATTATCTAAACTATAACGAAATTAAAAATGTTGTTGACAAAATAACCTGTAACCATTATAGTTACATTAGGTTGATCAACCTAATAACAAAAAAGTTTCTCTCATAAAAAGGTGAGAGTTAATTTTTTAACTAAGATGTAACTAAGTTAGTTACAATTAACAAAATCATCATAGAATATTAAGGAGTGGGTAAAATGAATAAGACTATTTTATCAATAAGTCTTTTCTTAGTTTTAGCTATTGTATTAGCGGCATGTGGTAATAATAGCTCAGAAACAGAAAGTAATTCTAATCAAAACCAGGAGGTTAGCGAATTGACGAATAAAGAAAAAGCTGTAGCAGTCTTGGAGAGTCTAGAAAGTGGAGAGAAAGAGGCAATCGAAAGTTTTGTAAGCTCTGAAACATATATACAACATAATTTAAATTTTGAAAATGGAAGAGAAGGACTGACTGGTTCTTTAGAATATCTAAAGTCAATTGGAACAAAGGTTGAGGTTAAGCGTGTTATCGAAGATGGAGATCTAGTAGCGGTACACTCAGAATATGAACTTAATGGTCCAAAAGCGATCTTTGATATCTTTAGATTTGAGAACGGACAAATTGTTGAGCATTGGGATAATATTCAGGAACTTGTTACGGATACAGCAAATGGACACACAATGCTTGATGGGGAAACTGAAATAAAAGATGTAGATAAAACAGCTGAAAACAAAGAACTAGTTGAGAATTTTGTGAAAGATGTTTTGATGGGACAAAATCCTGATAAATTAACTTCGTATTTCGATGGAGATAATTATATCCAACATAACCCTTATATTGCCGACGGTTTATCTGGGCTAGGAAAAGCTCTAGAAGAATGGGCAAAACAAGGGATTACAATGCAGTATGATAAAGTTCATTTAGTAGTGGCAGAAGGTAATTTTGTATTAACGGTAAGTGAAGGTACATTAGGAGGCACTCATACATCATTCTATGACTTATTTAGAGTGGAAAATGGAAAGATTGCAGAACACTGGGATATTCTAGAAACAATTCCAGCAGAAGATGAGTGGAAAAATAGTAATGGGAAGTTTTAACAGATTATAATATAAAGGGTACTCTAGGTAAAATATATTTAGACTATGGTTACCTGTTCTATTTGAAAGTATTCTCTAAAAGTAATCTAAAATAAATAATTATAATAATAAAGTTAACGGAGGACTATAAAATGAATACATTGACATTCATTAGTCCTTCTACAGGCTTTGATGCTAAAGAAAAAAAACCGGTTCATCTCAATCAGGAAAAGATCTTTTGCCTAATCAAATAGGTGAAGTTTATATTACTTACGCAGACTATGCTATTGAGTAATAATAGATGAAATTGAAAATTTAAATGCATAAAAAATTTTTACTGTCGTAAGTGAAATGGAGTAAGAAGCGATGGTGTAACGACTGGTTTGAAAGGAGGTTTACTATGAATAACAAGGAACTTGCTCTTATCTATGTGTGGGATGCTTACTGTGGCTGGTGTTATGGTTTTTCCAAAAGCCTAAAAGCTTTTCATGAGAACCACCCTGAATTACCTCTTACTGTTTTGTCTGGCGGTTTATTTGTTGGTGAAGGTAAGCAACCTATTGGGGCGTACACACACATTCCAGAAGCAAACAAACGAATTAGCCAACTTACTGGTGCAGAGTTTGGTGATTCCTATCAATCATTGTTGAAAGAAGGGACTTTTATCTTAGACTCTGAGGCGGCTGCAATTGGTTTTTCTGCATTGCGTTCCCTCGCACCAGAACGTTCTTTAAATTTAGCTTCGTCCATGCAACGTGCATTTTATTATGAAGGTAAGAGTCTTAATGACCCAGCGACTTACCGAGAAATTGCTATTGCTAATGATCTTGATCCAAAGGCAGTCCTAGCACTGTTTGAGGACGTGGCTTCCATTAAAGATGCCCAAGCTGACTTTAAGAAGGTTCAGGAGCTTGGAGTCCAGAGCTATCCTACATTACTTTTGAAGAAAGGTAATGAATATATCGGGCTTGGTGGTGGCGTTATGACTGCTGAGAAGATTGAGGCTCGTCTGGAAAGTGTCATTGCATAATAAGTTCCTAAACAACAAAACTGAACTTAACTTAAACCGACCTTATTTAGAAAGGTCGGTTTTTTAATATATTCAAAGCCAATAAAAATCGTATATAGAACAAAGAGAAAAGACATTCCTTAGGAATGTCTCAGAGTGTCGACAAAATACCTCGAGAGTCTCACCTCTCGAGGTATTTTGGCTTTTTTTATGTTAATAGTTTATTAACTACCACTGAATTCTATGTATTATACGTCTCTGCGAGACGAATAAACCTCTCTTTATGCAGGTTGTCACGTCCAAGTGGCAAGTTTTTTTAAATTCAGGGCAGCAAAAGTAAGCATCGCCTGCATGGACAATTTTTTTAGACCCCGAAGGGTTGTCAACGCATATCATGCATTACTTTTTGCATCGGCAAAGACACGTTCGATTGTTTCTTTACTTTTTGCATATATCTCTTTTATTTCAAAATGATGACGTAGGTGCTCCGTTTCCTCCACGTAACTGATTATTCGGACAGATGTAAGCATTGTGATACTCATCAAAAACATATTCATGCTTCCGGAAGAAACTTTCCTTTGTATTCGGACGGGTTTGTAGAAATACTTGGTAACACCCATAATTTCTTCTAAGATGTGGTAAAAGATTTGCTAATCGGTATCTTGAAAGCGACGTGCATAGTTCTTACCGAAGGTTGATAAATGTGGTATTTCTGTATAAAAACCGAATCCGAAAAACCAACGATAGGCCATGTTCGTTTCAATCTCTTTAAGCGTTTGACGCATAGAACGAATGCCGGAAGTATATTGAATAAATATCATTTTAAACAGAACCACAGGATTGATACTCGGTCGCCCTACAGCAGAGTAAAGATGTTCAACTAAGGAATAGTTAAAGTTAAAATCAATAGCAGCGTCTAATTTGCGGTCAAGATGGTCCTTTGTACAAGCTGTTCGATTGCTAGTATTTTTAGTTGTTCACGTACATTGACTTGATTTTCGTCATCATAGCTATCACACCTCAGCTTATTAAAAGCACAACACTTTTGTATTAGTTGATATATGAGTCGATTGGAGTAGAAGGAGGAGCAAAGTGGAGACTCCTACGGGAACAGCACGAGCCGAAGCACCCGGAATGAGCGTAGCAAGGGAGAAGGCTGAGGCCGTGCCCGTGGAAAGCGTAGCGCCTGTAACGGAAATCGACGATTTCTATATGTATTGTATAAAGAAAGAAGACCGCAAACAATCTCATAATTCTTTGAGTTTGTCTACAGTCTGAGACATTCCTTAGGATGTCTTTTCTAACAGATATTTTCTTTAGTAGATATATCCTTCACAACATCTTCTAATGTAAGGCTTTTTAAAACCTTCTCCATTGCCAATTGGGCTGATGTAAATAACGGTCCAATAGTTTTCTGGATGTTCCTACCTACAGGACATTCAGGATTTGGATTGTCATGAACAGTAAATAACTCTTTCTCTTGTACAACATTCACAGCCTTATACACATCGAACAGTGTTATATCAGATAGCTCCTTTGCGAGTTCCGCTCCGGCAATGCCAGGTCGAGCTTTTACTAATCCTGCATTTTTAAGCATCCCTATAATTTTCCTGATTACAACAGGATTTGTATTTACACTTGCTGCTAAAAATTCTGAAGTGCTTATTCCATTTTTATTTATCTCGATAAGAGCTAATATATGAATACCTACAGAAAATCGACTACTAATTGACATTTTTCTCACCTTTCATAAATAGATGTAAGATAATAATACACCTGTAACTTATTTTATTACAAGTATATTCATGCTTAATAATAATGAATTAAATATTAACGTAATTGAAAGATTATTAAAAGTATTGACAAATAACTAAATTGTAATTACTATGATTACAAGTAATCGTAAAGGTTACAACTTGTGTGCGTAGGAGGGTATTATAAAAATGAAAATTGCAATTATTGGAGCAAGTGGTAAAGCAGGAAGTCTTATTTTGAAAGAAGCAGTTAGTCGTGGACATGAAGTGACAGCTATTGTAAGAGATGCTTCAAAACTTGAAGATAGAAACGTTACGGTTATTGAGAAAACTATATTTGACCTCTCATCTGATGATGCGAGTAAGTTTGATGTAGTTGTTAACGCATTCGGTGCGCCTCTTGGTGAGGAACAAGCACATGTGGATGCAGGTCATACATTAATTGAGGCGCTAAAAGGAACAAATACAAGAGCAATTATTGTAGGTGGAGCTGGAAGCCTTTATGTAGACGAAAACCAAACAATTACGGTAATGGAAACTCCAGATTTTCCAGATATATTTATCCCGACAGCTAAAGGACAAGGACGTAACTTAAAAGAATTACAGGAAACTTCTAATATTACATGGACATTTATTAGTCCTTCTGCGGTGTTTGATGCTGAGGGAAAAAGAACTGGTTCATATCAGTCTGGAAAAGACAATCTCTTGGTTAATTCAAAAGGCGAAAGTTATATTAGCTATGCAGACTATGCTATTGCAGTATTGGATGAAATTGAAAATCCACAACATATAAATGAACGTTTTACAGTTGTCGGTGAAGCAGAATAAAAAGCTTTATTAGAAACCCAAATACCATTAGTCATAGGCTAATGGTATTTTTAGTAAAAAGTAGAAATTGATAGTTTTAGTTAGGAGATGATTAAATGACATTGAAGATTAAAATTTATTCAGATTATGTCTGCCCGTTTTGTTTCTTAGGTAAAGACCAATTTGAAAAGGCAATCGAAGGAAAAGATGTTGAGGTAGAATGGATGCCGTTCGAATTACGACCAAGACCGTCCCAACAATTAGATCCGGTAAATGACCCTTCTAAATTAGCTTTGTGGGAGCAATCAATTAATCCTAGAATTGAAGCGTGGGGTGTAGACATGAAATTACCAAATGTTTCTCCTCATCCGTATACAGATTTAGCGCATGAAGGTTTCCACTTCGCAAAAGAACACAATAAAGCTAAAGAATATAATGATCGATTGTACAAAGCTTTCTTTCAAGAAGAAAAGAACATTGGGGATATTGAGGTATTAACAGCTCTTGCTACAGAAGTCGGGCTTGATGGAACTAGATTCAAAGAGGCACTAGTAACAAGAAAATATCAGGAAACACAGCAACAAGCCCTTAAACATTCCTACGAAGAAGCACAAATTACTGGAGTCCCTACATTTATTATTGGGAATGAGCGTATTTCTGGAGCTGCTAGTAAAATGGTGTTTGAAAAAGTAATAGAACAAGAAAGCCAAAAGGTAAAAACAAATAATTTTGATGTTTTTCAATGCTCCGTTGATGGTGATTCTTGCTGAGGAGGAATAACTTATGTTTTTATTCACTTTAATTATACAAGTTGTTATTGGGACGCTATTCACGGTCCTTTCTTTTCTGGCGTTCACGGGAGCTGACTATACAAAAGAAAAAATGAAACATTTACAATTACATGCTTATTTTCGATATGTAACAGGATTCGTCCAATTAATGGGTGGACTGTTTATGCTAGTTGGTATTTGGTACACAACTGCTGCTGTAGTAGGCGGAGTTTGGATCACGATGATTATGTTGGTCGGTATTGTATTAAGAATGAGGGCACATGAATCCATTCTATCCATCTCCCCAGCCATTATTATAGGTATATTATCCATCACTGTGTGTGTAGCTAACATCTAATTAGTTAACGGGGGAAACAGCACAAGGTTCATCAACTACAGCTCTTGTAATTACATCTACATTAGTTGCACCTATGTTAGTTACTGCTGGAATTGAAGGTGCGCTACCTTTGGCATTAGTGGTAATGGCTATTGGTGCAGGAGCAATGACAGTTTCTCACGTGAATGATAGCTTCTTCTGGGTAGTAACTCAATACAGTGGTATGGAAGTTACACAAGCTTATAAAGCTCAAACAATGGCTACATTACTACAAGGGTTAACTACAATTACATTTACGATCGTTTTATGGTTGATATTTGTATAAATTTGATGTGAAACAACGAAAGCATACTTGCGTCTTACGGCAAGTATGCTTTTTTATGTTCCGAAAATATTCATTTACTTAATGGAAAAGTACCAAATTCATATGCGAATGTCTAAACTATCAAAATATAAGATTAACAATGGTCCCAATCTTTACTTGAAAACATATATATAAGGGAAAATGGTTAGTAGGAGTAGATACCATTGGATAAACAAAATAACCGGTATCGTTGGGTCGTTTTTGCATTGG
>JAPSJC010000073.1 GCA_031178355.1 Ureibacillus sp. | reverse complement strand
ACTAGGAGTTGGGATTAACTTACTACCACATTCTGTAAAAGTATTAAACGAACTTGGTTTAACAGAAAAGCTTGAAAAAATTGGCTTACCGACAGCAGAGCTTATGTATGTCAATAAATTCGGAAAGGAAATTTGGCAAGAAGATCGTGGGTTGAACGCAGGTTATAAATGGCCACAATACTCCATTCACCGTGGAAGCTTGCAAATGTTGCTACTAGATGCCGTGAAAGAGCAACTAGGGGAAGATGCAGTGTTCACTGGACACCATCTAACAACGTTTAAAAATGAAGCTGATGGTGTTGTTGCGCATTTCGAAAATAAAAGAACAGGAGAACATGTTGGCACATACCATGCAGATATTTTAATCGCAGCTGATGGCATTCACTCAGCCGTTCGAAAACACTTCTACCCAAACGAAGGTCTACCAAAGTACAGTGGACGTATTTTATGGCGTGCGATTACGGAAGCAGATCCTTACTTAACAGGACGTTCTATGATTATGGCAGGCTATCAAGATCAAAAATTCGTTGCTTACCCAATCAGTCCAGAATCTGCTAAAGAAGGTCGTTCTCTTGTAAACTGGATTGCAGAGCTTGCTGTGGAAGAAATGCCGGAACGAGCGGATTGGAATAAAGCAATTGACCGAGAGAAATTTGCAACTGCCTTTAAAAATTGGGATTTTGGCTGGTTAAATATACCGAAACTTATTGAAGAAGCAAAAGAAGTTTATGAGTTTCCTATGGTTGACCGTGATCCACTACCACAATGGACTTTTGGTCGAGTGACGTTACTTGGAGATGCAGCTCACCCTATGTATCCAATTGGTTCAAATGGTGCTTCACAAGCCATTTTAGATGCCGATGCCCTTGGATCAGTCGTTGAAAAACAACTGGATGCAAAAACAACTTTAAGAGAATATGAAGCGTTACGACTAGAAGCAACAGCAAACATCGTTTTAACAAATCGCCAAAATGGACCAGAGCAAGTAATGCAAATCGTGGAAGACCGTGCACCAAACGGTTTCGACAACTTAGACGATGTCATTTCATATGATGAACTTGCGGAAATTGCAAATAAATATAAACTTATTGCCGGTTTTGACAAGGAAACACTAAACAGTAAATAGGAGGGCTACAACTTGATTGAACATATTGTATTAATTAGATTTTCACCCTCTACTACATTGGAACAAAAACACGAGCTCATCGATCGTACGTTGGAGCTTAAAGTGAAAATCCCAGGTATCATTGACATACAACAAGGTATCAATTTTTCAGAACGTAACAAAGGGTATGATATGGGGTTAACAGTACGTTTTGAAGACCGTGCAGCTTTAGAAACCTATCTTCCTCACCCCGCTCATCAAGAAACGCTAGCATTTTTAAAAGATATTGGCGTCGAAGATACCATTATTGTAGATTTTGAGATTTAATCTATTTTTTTACCTATTACACTTTAGTGAGTAGGCGCGTTGAATCGACAGTGAGAGTGAAGTACGCACCATATCACATTTAATCTTTAACTAAACCAGGATAAGGGAGCTGTCCCCTCGTCGCCATTAAGGGGTGTTTGTCATAAATACAATTCAAATAAACGAAAAAATCGATCATAGTCGCTTTCGTCCATTTCATTCTTCCATCATTTTTTGGTGTTTCTTTATTATTTTAATGGATGGTTATGATGTGGTCATTTTCGGGTCAGTTGTTCCTGCCCTAATGGAGGAATGGTCCATTTCAACGGTTACCGTTGGAGCCATTGGAAGCTATTCAGCCGCTGGAACAGCAATCGGGGCGGTAGTATTTGGACTTTTAGCAGATAAAATCGGACGAAAAAAAGTGATCATCATCTGTACGATTATGTTTAGCTTATTTACAGCGCTCTCACCTTTTGCAGGTGGACCGGTTTTATTCACAATTATGCGTGTAATTGCGGGGCTTGGTCTAGGTGGGGTTATGCCGAATGTTATCGCATTATCTACAGAATATGCTCCAAAGAAAATTCGCGGTGCTATTGTGTCATTCATTTTCTGTGGCTATTCCCTTGGGGCAATTGCAGCAGCCATGCTAAGTAAATCGCTTTTACCCGAGGTAGGCTGGAAACCTATCTTCTGGATAGCAGCGATTCCTTTAGTCTTCATCCCAATTTTGATGAAACAACTGCCAGAATCTGCAAACTTTCTATTATTAAAAGGAAAAGATGAGGAAGTAAGAAAAATTCTTAGCAGAATCAGTCCTGAAGAAAAACTGGCTCCAAATACAGTCTTTATAAGACCGACAGTGAGTAAAGGTGGATCACCAATTGTCCAGTTGTTTAAAAATAAGCTGGCCCTAAGTACCGTCATGTTCTGGATCTCATGTTTCTCATGTTTCGTTCTGATTTATGCAATGAATACATGGTTGCCAAAACTTATGATTGAAGCGGGTTACAGTTTAAGTAATAGTCTTTTATTCGTAGTGGCTTTAAATGTCGGTGCTATTGTAGGAACGATTATTTTCGGCCGTTTAACGGATCACTGGGGCTTCAAAAAAGTTATGGTTCCTCTTTATTTCATTGGAGCTGTTGCGTTATCTGCGATTGGCTTAACTAACAACACGGCAATTGCTTATATTTTAATCGGAATCATTGGAGCAGCATCTGTTGGTGTCCAAAACATTAGTAACGCCTTTGTCTCCCAATATTACCAACCTGAAGTTCGCTCAACAGGTGTCGGTGCAACCATGGCATTTGGACGAGTAGGCGGCATTGTTGCGCCAACGTTCGTAGGGGTTTTACTAACAATGAATTTATCAGCACAAATGAACTTTACTTTTATCGGCGCAGCAGCCTTACTTGGGGGGATTGCCATCCTGTTTGTACAGGAAAAGCATGCGGCATATCGAAAAGATGAAGCAATTGATGCAGAAAGTTCTTCCGCTAATATGCCTTTGGCTGATATGGACAAGGTTAGAGTTTAGCATAATAGTTTTTAGTCATATAAACAGCCTACCTATTTATATAGGTAGGCTGTATCACTTATTGTTGAATATAAATTGTTTTGATTGATGTAAAGAATTCAATAGCAGCTTGCCCTTGTTCTCTTGAATGAGAGCTAGATTGTTTCATACCACCAAATGGAGCTTGGTACTCAACACCTGCTGTTTCAGCGTTAACTCGAACTAATCCTGCTTCAATGTCATTTACAAACGACAGAATGTTACCAATATTTTTCGTAAAGATTGATGCACTTAATCCAAACGAAACATTGTTTGCTTCAACAATAGCTTGTTCATATGAAGATACTTTAATTAATGCGATTACTGGACCAAAGATTTCCTCTTGAACAATTGACATATCAGACGTGACATTTTCAAAAATTGTTGGCTCAACAAAATAGCCCGCTTTATAGTCTTCGCCTTCTAAACGACGTCCTCCATAGATACAACTAGCTCCTTCTTCTTTCCCTTTCTCAATATAGGAAAGTACTGTTTCCATTTGCCCTTGACTTGCACATGGACCATACCAAGTATCTTGAGAGAAGCCATCACCGACTTTAATTTTATTCACTTCAGCTAACAGCTGTTCTTTGAATTGATCATAAATAGCTTCATGAACAATGACACGGCTAGTTGCGGTACATTTTTGTCCAGTAGATTTCATTGAACCCGTAAGTGTAGCAGTAACTGCATCTGAAATGTTTGCATCATCCATAATGACAATTGGATTTTTACCGCCCATTTCTAATTGATATTTTATCCCTCTATTAAAAGCTTTGGAGCCTATTTGTTTTCCAACTGAGTTAGAACCTGTAAATGTTATTCCGTTGATTGGTGAATTTTCTACAAGCTCATTCCCAATTACTCTCCCAGAACCATGAACTAAATTTAGTACACCTTCTGGAAGGTTAGCTTTTTCAATACATTCTACTAGTTTAGTAGCTGTTAATGGTGCTTCTTGAGCAGGTTTGAACACAACAGTGTTTCCGAATATCAGTGCAGGTGCTATTTTCCACGCTGGGATTGCAATTGGAAAATTCCAAGGTGTAATGACTGCCACAACTCCTAGTGGTGCACGTGTTGTATACATAAGAGCACCTGAAGCAGATGGCGGAATTACATCACCTGTTTTACGAACACCTTCTCCTGCATAATATCTGAAAATATCAATTGCTCGTTGAACTTCTCCAAGAGATTCAGGATATGTTTTCCCCATTTCACTTGTCATTGCTTCTGCAATATCACCCTTAACTTTTTCAATCTCAGTTGCAATATCAAACAAGTATTTTCCACGGGCTGTTCCAGGTAAGTTTGCCCAATTCTTTTTTGCTTGATTTGCTGCTGCCACAGCTACTGCTACATCATTTGCTGAAGATGCTTGAATTTTACAAACAACTTCCCCGTTAGACGGATTGTAGTTATTAATCGTTTCGCCGGATACTGAGCTAGTCCATTCTCCATTTATGTAGTTCAGGCAAACTAATTCTTTAACAGTCGTAGTCATTTAATCTTCCCCCTAATCTATTTTTTTAATAGAACCTCGTTTAAAACTGGGATACCAAGATCTAGTGCACCCTTTTCAGATATAATCGCCTCAGGACAATATTTTTCAATAATTCGCATCCCATGTGCTGCTCTCCGTACTCTTTCACGACTTAAATCCTCGTTGTATTTCTCAAGATGGAATCCTGAAGGATATACATCCGGATGGTTTCTCAATCCAAATTTTAAATATACTGGAGCAAGTACTCTAATAAACTCTGGTATCTCATAGTGTCTAACAAATCCACCTAAGTTATCAGGTACTTCTACGTAAAGATCAATTGGGATATCAATTACCTGGCGAATTGCTGCAAGTTTAGGTAATGTAAGGGCTGTTGGAACGTTGTACGTATTTGCACCTATCTCTGCCATTAATTTCACGGATACCGGGTTAGATGCCATAATTTGAACAGATGCTTTCACGACAAAATCCTGCGGTAAAAGTCCTTTATCTTTCATTTCTTTTGTTAATAGTAATAACCCTTCATCACCCACCAAAGCACCTCTTACTCCTAATTCAGCGCCTCTTTGTAAATCCTCCATTGCATAGACAAGTTGATCTACACCCTCATGTCTTACCCCGACACTTTTTCCACTTGGAGTTAAAGTCTGGGCACTTATATCAAATGTGCCTCGAGGGCCAGTAAATAGACTCAGTTCCATTCCTTCTGCATTAGCAATTTGACACATTTCTTTAATTTCATCGTCGCTGAGCATCATGATACCACTGCCTTGCGAAACACGGTGAATTGGTACATTTAGCTTTTTCATTTCTTCAACCACTGCTTTTAAAGCACTGGGACCTTCAACACTAGGAATCTCAATTCTATATTGAGCACCATCAGGAAACCTCTTTGTAGAAGAGGGTAATGAATATAAGTCCCTTTCTGGATATCCAAGTTCTTCTAATAATTTACGTGTTTTATCCATCCCATTCACCCTTTGCAATAAAATATTTAAATATTATATTAGCGATTGACCAGAACGAAGAGACAACCTGTGAGCAAGTTTCACTACTTCATCCTTTGCCATTTCACCTTTTTGCTCCCAGTGACCAGTCGTCATTGCAATACTTACACCAGCAATAATTCGATTATTAAAATCGAAGATAGGCGCTGCTACACAATGAAAACCTTCAGCCGACTCTTGATGTTCTTCTATATAACCTTGCTCTTTTGCTTTTTGTAAATCATTGTATAGTTGCTCAACGGATGTGATTGTATATTGAGTTTTAGGTATTAATGGCTCAACAGGATAGAGATGCTTCAATTCTTCAAGAGTGTATTGGGATAGTTGTATTTTCCCTATTGAAGTAGCATAAGCCGGAAACTTCATACCTGGCTCAGTAACGAGTTGTACCATTGAGTCATCCTTTAATTTTCCGATATAGATAACATCTCCACCATCTAATAACCCTAACTGCAAGTTTTCTTTCACTTTAAACTGTGTCTCAACTGCTTCTTCATAAAAGGCATGCAATATATTAAATTGTTTTAGATATGAAGATCCAAGGAAACCTATGGTACCTCCTAAACTATAAACATCCCCCTTGTGCTTGGTAATCCAGCCTAGCTTTTCCATTGTATTAATCAATATAAAGAGTGTACTCTTACTAATCTCAAGTTTTTTTGAAATATCAATTAATCTATATTTACTTGGATTTTCTGCAATTAGATTTAACACTTTATCTGCTCTTTCTAGGGCTGGATTCCAATATTTCTCACTCACAAAAATAACTCCCTTTCTGTATAAACAATCATTGTTGCTAGTTACTTTGTAATTAATATAGACGTTATTTGTGGGAAAATTATTAATAATGCTAAGTTTAGTAACATAATTAAAATGAATGGAATAACACTTTTAACTAGTTGACCAAATTGAATATCTGCTAACGATTTTGCAACAAAAAGGTTAACCCCTAATGGTGGTGTTAGCAATCCAATTGCTAAGTTTACGATCATTAGTACTCCAAAGTGAGTAAGGTCGATTCCATAAGTTTGCAATAATGGCAAAAGAATAGGCACAAGTAAGATAATCGCTGCGTTTAATTCCAAAAATGTTCCAACAAATAATAATATTAAATTAACGATCAATAAAAATACCATTGCACTATCTGTGAAAGATGTTAATGCTGACGCAATTTTCATTGGTATTTGTTCGACCGTAATTAACCAGCTTAGTAAATTAGCTGTTGCTATGATAAATAATACCATTGCAGACAGTGAACCAGCTTCAACAAACGTCTTTTTTAATTCTGAAAACTTCATCGTACGATAAATAAACAAAGAAACAATTAACCCGTATATACAAGCTACTGCTCCAGATTCAGTTGGAGTAAACCAACCTGCATAGATACCGCCTAGTATAATTAGTGGCATTAACAAACCTAGAATTGATCTTCTAAAATTGTAAATGAATTTCTTAAAGCTCGTTTTTTCTCCACCCTTATAGCCACGTTTTTTAGAGATAATATAACTATAGATAATCAAAGATAATCCCATTATGATTCCGGGTAATACTCCGGCGATAAATAAATCCCCAACACTTGTACTTGCCGAGATACCATAGGTGATAAATGGAATACTTGGAGGTATGATAATTCCGATTGTTCCACTCGCTGCTATTAATGCTAGTGCAAACTTCTTATCATAACCTTCTTTAATCATAGCAGGAACCATTATTGCTCCAATCGAAATTACCGTAGCAGGTGCAGATCCTGATATTGCAGCGAAAAACATACTTGCTAATACCGCAATGATAGCAAATCCTCCAGTGATCGAGCCTACAATACTAGCAGCTAAATCAACTAATCTTTTGGAGATTCCACCTATTTCCATGATTTTACCGGCTACCATAAATAATGGAATTGCCATCAGGGAAAAACTATCTAATCCAGTTATCATTCTTTGTACAGCTACAATTGGATTTATGTCTGCTGTCAATAAAACGACTGTTGCTGACAACCCAACACTTATTGCAAGAGGGACATTCAACACTAGTAAGACTAGTAAGAATATTGCTAATAAAGTCGTCATCTTAAACCTCCCATCTTAAGGTTTTTAGTATACTAAGCCTCTTCTGGCTTGGTTGAACTAGAAGTTGTTGTTTCATTAAATAGTAGAATGATATAGCGTAAAAACATTAAAATCGTTCCTACTACGATCGATGAATATACGAAATACATAGGAATATGCATTGCTGGTGACTTTTGTTGTGTCTCTATCAAACTATTTATAAATGGGATTCCAATAAATACAATCAAAACACAGTAAGCTAGTGAGAAAATATAACTTACGATTCTTAATATTTTATTGCCCCTCTCTGATAGGTAAATGACCAAAACATCTAAAGTAATATGCGAACCTTTTTTTACACCGTAGCTAGCAGCTATAAATGTTGCCCAAATCATTACATACCTGGAAAATTCCTCAGTCCATGTTAAAGAATCATTAAAAATATAACGACTGACGAAACTAGCAAAAACTGCTAATAACATGGAAAGTAACAGCAGGAAAGTTAGATTTTCTTCAATCTTCGTTAAAGCATTATCTATGGTATTAATAACCTTTTTCAAAGAGTTCACCCCTTTTGAAATACAATAAAGAAGATAAAGTTTCTTCTTTATTGTATCGTCTATTTTTAGTACTAGTTCGCTTCAGCTTGTTTGATAGCTTCCATTAACTCATCGAATAACTCTGCGCCGATTTTTTCACGGTAGCTTTCAACTACAGGTTGTGCCAATTCTTTGAACTCAGCAATTTGTTCTTCACTAAGTTCAATAACTTCAACGCCATGTTCTTTCACTAAATCGATTCCATCTGCAGTTTGCTTTCTATTAAACTCTCGTTCAATTGCGCTCCAATTCTTACTTTCTTCTTCAATAATTGTTTGAAGATCTTCAGGTAAAGTTTGGAAATAAGCGTCATTTGCGATGAATGCATATGCACCATATACATGTGAATTTAATGAAATGTACTTCGTTACTTCATAGAATCTCATACCAGTAATTAATGAAATTGGATTCTCGTATCCATCAATAACACCTTGTTGTAAAGAACTATATAATTCTGGGAATGCAATCGGTGTTGGACTACCACCAAAAGCACTAATCATATCCATATGTGCTTGATTTTCTTGCGTTCTAATTTTTTGACCTTGAATGTCTGCTGGTGATTCAATCGGACGAATATTACTAGCCATGTGGCGGACACCATTTTCACCCCAAGCTAGCCCCCTTAAACCAGTTTTTTCCAACATAAGTTCGAACATTTTGTCCCCAAATGGACCATCTAACACTTCGTCTGCGATCTTTTCGTCTGTGAATAAGTATGGTAAATCTAAAATCATCATTTCTTCAAAGAAGCCAGCAAATGGTGCTGTCGATAAAACTGCCATTTCAATTGTTCCTAATTGAACCCCTTCAAGTGTTTCACGTTCGCCACCTAATTGACTGTTCGGATACGTTTCAACGATAAGTCTTCCATTACTTTTTTCTTCTACTGCTTTCTTAAACTCTTGTAAAGAATTTTCTAATCGATCGTTTGTTGCTGCTGATGAATGGGCGATTCGGATTTTATAAGTATTACCATCCCCACCTTCTGTAGAGCTTCCACCTGTTTCACTACTACCACATGCAGCTAATACAAAAATCGCTAATAAAGGTAATAAAATTTTAAATAGTTTCTTCATAAACATTCCCCATCCCTTAGAAATTAGTTTAGTTTTAAAGTTTTCCTTCATATGAATCTCTTATTAATTTTTCTACATCTTTAGCGGTTGTAAGACGTGGATTTACTAAAACATTTCCACTTCTCATTGAGTCAGCTATTAATTTATCAATTTCAGCTAAATCAACACCTAAATCTTTTGTGTTATTTGGAATATCAAATTCTTGATTCCATTGAACAATTGTTTCAACTACTTTTTCAGCAATTTTGGCACCGCTTTCATTTTCAACATCAATGCCCATCGCTTTTGCAATTTCCACCATTTCTGTTAAACATGCAGGCGCATTAAATTTCATTACATATGGTAAAAGTGCCGCATTCGCTATACCATGTGGAATATCAAAAACTCCTCCGAATGATTGAGAGATTGCATGAACATTTCCCAATCTTGTTTGTGAGAATGCTAGACCGGCTAACATCGATGCTTCTAACATTTTTTCTCTACTTTCTAGGTCTGTCCCATAATAGTAGGCTTTGTGAAGATAGTTAGAAATTAACGTAATTGCATGTAGAGCGATACTTCCACTAATGGGATTACTTTGTTTCGATATATAAGATTCAATCGCATGTGTTAATGCGTCCATTCCAGTTGAAGATGTGATTCCTGGAGGGCAACCTAGTGTAAGTGAAGCATCTAATATTGCTACGTTTGGGAAAACTTTTGGACTAATAATAGCAGCCTTGAACAATGTATTCTCATCAGTAATGACTGTTGAAGCAGTCACTTCACTTCCCGTTCCTGCAGTTGTTGGTACCGCTACCAAAAATAGAGGATCGTTTACAATTTTCCCTACACCTTCATAATCTAAAATCTCACCTTCATTAGTTGCAATGACAGCAATTGCTTTTGCTGTATCGATTGAGCTACCTCCTCCAAAACCGACAATGGCATCGTAGCTACTCTCTGAAAGTTTTTGAACCCCTTTTCTAATTGTTGATGATTTTGGATTCGGTTCCACTTCATCAAAAATTCCATACTGGATGTTACTTCTATCAAAAGATTGAAACATTGGATTTAAAAGTCCGGCGTTTAGTACCCCTTTGTCAGTAACAACTAATACACTTTTTTTATTTTCGTTTTCTAATATTTCCCCCAGTTTACTAGAACTATTTGTTTCAAAAATGATTCTAGTAGGCATGTAATAGTTATACATGAAATCCCCCTTTTCAAAAAAGCTTTTTGGTTTAATATAATAAACCAGTTCTAATATAATAAACCTAAAAAAATAATAGCA
>JAPSJC010000072.1 GCA_031178355.1 Ureibacillus sp. | reverse complement strand
CTCAAGGTATGGCCTCTAAAGAACAAAAATCAAACTTAGGTGTATACTTATTTAACAATTAATGCTGGGCATTTTACACGCTTCATCACTTTATGACTAACGCTTCCAAGAACCATTTCCTGTAGACTGTTTAATCCACGGCTCCCAATGACAACTAAATCTACTTGATGCTCATTGGCATATTTGACGATTTCAGGACCGGGATTTCCACGAAGAATTGTGGTTTTATAGTGTGCATCTGCATCTTTAAGGTATTGTAATACTTTTGAGTTTTTTTTCCGACGCTCGATTTCTAAGGCTTCGCTAGAATTCGAATGTAGGACATCGGATAATGATTTATCAAAATCAACTACATATACGACATCAATAATGGAATCTTGATTATAAGAAGCAATTTTTACAGCCTCATGTGCAGCACGAACAGCATTTTCTGAACCATCAGAAGCAAGTAAAATATGTTTATACATACAATTCCCCCTTAATGAGATGAAGACATACCGCCTAGTTTTGCTAATAATTTTTTACTTGGAGTATCTAGTTCGATTATTTCAACTTGAATTCCTTTTTCCCGTAACATTTCTTCGACTTTTAATAAAGCTCCGACACCTGAATCATCCCAGATCCGGCTATTTGAGAAATCAATTTGTATTTTTTTGGCATCGATGTTGTTATTTTTAAAGTAGTTGACAAAAGCATCGGTCGAAGCAAAGAATAATTGACCTTCTAGTACATAACGATTGTTTTCTTGTACTATTTTTACAGTAGATATTTTAACTACAAAGAAAATAGCACTTAATATAACTCCAGCGATTACACCTTTCGATAAATCATGTGTCCAAACAACAATGACCACAGTAGTTAACATAACAATTGAATCAGCTCGAGGTGCTTTTACTAAATATTTAAATGAACTCCAATCAAATGTGCCTATAGATACCATAATCATAATTCCAACAAGAACCGGCATTGGAATTTTAACGACTAAGTCACCTAGTACAAGAATTAAAAACATTAAAAATAAACCTGCAATTAATGTAGATAAACGGCCACGACCACCTGACTTTACGTTAATAACAGATTGACCAATCATGGCACATCCAGCCATCCCACCGAAGAACCCATTCACGAAGTTTGCGATTCCTTGTCCGCGTGCTTCCTGATTTTTATTACTTTCAGTTCCGGTCATATCATCAACAATTCGAGAAGTTAATAACGATTCGACTAATCCAACAATTGCTAATGAGATTGAAAAAGGTAAAATTATTAGTAACGTCTCAAAAGTATATGGTACGTCTGGGACAATGAATGATGGTAAAGCTTGAGTAATATTACCCAAATCACCGATCGTTCTTAACTCAAAACCGCTGAATATAGCAACTGCAGTAAGTACTACAATCGCAATTAAAGGTGCAGGTATTACTTTAATAAAACGTGGTAACGTATATACAAGTATTAATGTAATGGCAACAAAAACATAAGTCATTGTTGAAATTCCGATAAAATGCGGTACTTGGGCCATGAAAATTAGGATTGCTAAAGAATTGACGAATCCAATCATCACTGCATTCGGAATAAATTTCATTAACTTAGCAATTTTAAAAACACCAAATAGTATTTGTATAATTCCTGTAAGTACCGTTGCTGCGAATAAATATTCAATCCCATATTCACGGACAAGAGGTACCATTACTAAGGCCATTGCCCCTGTTGCAGCAGAAATCATACCTGGTCTTCCGCCAACAAATGCAATTAAGACGGCTATAGTGAATGATGCATATAAGCCGACCATTGGATCAACACCAGCAATAATTGAGAAGGCGATTGCTTCCGGAATAAGTGCAAGTGCAACAACAATACCTGATAAAATATCGCCGCGTATGTTGCCAAACCACTGTTTTTTTAAACTTTGCATGAGTAACTCCTTTACTATGGATAAACCGGTATAGTTTAGTATGATAAGTATTAACTAATAATACTATAAAAATTTCTTGTTAATCATAACATCTATTTTCCTATAAAGGAACCGTTTTGGGAATAAATTTAGGAGAGATATAATGAATTATGGATATATAAGACCGCTCTATAATGATGAAAATGGCTTGAAACAATTAGAAACGTTGGAAAAACATTGTGATTACATTTTCAGAGAATTACATGGAACACCTAAAAAGAGAAGTGAACTTGAAAAATTACTTCTAAATCTAAAAGAGAATGACACAATTTTTGTAGAAAGAATGTTTGTGTTAGCGGATACTACAAGGCACTTGTTAGAGCTGTTAAAAATTTGCGAACGAGATCGTGTAAACATAAGATTTCTAATGGAAGACCTTGATAGTAAGGGGATGATTGCTTTATCTCTTCAAGACATGATTGAGAAAATAAGAGATTTCCAATCGGATATTGTAAAACAGTCAACAACAAACGGATTAGCGAATGCAAGGGAGCAAGGAAAACCAATTGGACGTCCTAAAAAGTCCGAAGATACAATCAAACAAGCCATCGCAATGTATCATTCAGGAAGCTATACTTTAATCGATATAAAAAATGAAACAGGAATTAGTAAATCTACATTATATCGGTATTTAGAAAATGAGGATCTAAAATAAATTGGAGGATTTAAATACGGGTCATAGTCACTTGGACTTTTGACCCGTTAAAATTGTGGCATAGAATGAAGAGCTTCTTTAGCACTAGAGAACGCTGGACGTATAAGCAGTAAACGTTCAATATATTCTTCGACTTCTTGTGGTAATTGTAATTCTTCTTGCCAACTACGTTCCTTTCGACTAGTAGGTAAATAATTTGAGTAAAGCAAATATAAAAGGAAATGCCCAATATAATATAAATCACTACGGTGATCTTCTATTTTTTTTGGATTTTCTACTTCAAGTATATCGTTATTCTTTATATATGAAGCTAATCCAAAATCAATAATATAAACAGTATCATTTTTAATTAAAATATTAGGAATTCTTAAATCTCGATGCACAATTTGTTGATCGTGAATACAAATCACAACATCGAACAATTTTTCTAGAATAAAAAAAGACTCTTTTAAGGAAAATGAATTTCCATCATTAAATATTTTTTGTTCAAATGTATGGCCATCTATATAGTCCATTATATAAAATGGGATACCCACTAGCTCCCCTTCGTAATGAATCTTAGGTATATTAGGTAGATCTAGTTGCTTCAGCATAGAGATTTCTTGTTTGAACTTTAGAATTTGATGTGTGTCTTTTCTATGTTTAGCCCTCAATCTTTTTAGAACATAAGGAACACCTGTTTCTTTCTGAACTAATAAATACGCAATTCCATATGAACCATTTCCAAGAACTTTTTGTATTTGAAAAGGAGTTTCTTTTACAATAAATTCATTCAAAAGGTGATTCGTTTTTAACTCACTAATAAACTGCAACATTTTTAGCTACTGAAGAAACTACCACTTTTAGAACCGAAGAACCCTGAGCTAAAACTTCTGCGTTTTCTTTTATAGTGTTTGTGGCCATAATACTTATCATTATGGGAATAACCCCTATGGCTTGAAGAAAAAGAGTGCCGACGATGACTTTTTCCAAATAGTGCTTTCTTGAATTTATCAAACATAAAAATGGTCTCCCTCCAAAGAGTAAAATAGTGATTGTTTCAATAATATACGATAGTAAAGCAAAGATGTTTCATTATCTAATCATAATATAATTAATTTTTTTGAAGATGTACATTACTTTTTTAAATATTTTAAACATTCAAAAATTTACACTCTATATATATTTTAATTCTTAAATTAAAGGTAAATTTAATAGATTAAATCTATATCCATATTAGAAAGAAATATAACTTTTAAAGTTTGATAAGGAAAAGAGTATATTAATACATGGTACAACGGTATATTATCCCTATTTTAAAAGTGTGAAAAATAGACTATTATACTAGAAAGATGTCAGTAGAATAAACTGTAGGTGGGTGTAATATGTCTAATGAGTCTAAGAAATCTAATGTATTTAATCGTCTTTTTAATAAAAGAGTAGATGAGGTTCATCACGAGGAGAGTGTGGATGTTCATAACTCGTTAAATAATTTTGCATCATTTTCTAAATATATGCCTACCCCCGCCATGATTATCTCTTCCGATGGAGAAGTTATTTCAATTAATACGAATGAAGTAAAACAAGTTTTAGGGTTCGAGCCATGTAAATTAGAGGATTTTACAAATCTTTTAGTAGAAGAAAAATTCCTAGCATTAAAACTAACATTTAATCAGGCACTTAAAGGAAAAGTTCAAAAGCATCTCATTGACTATGAATATAGAGAGAAGCTATTAACAATACTTTTAACCTTTATTCCAATAGAAAATCAAAAGCTAGAGGTTGAAGGGATTTATATTACTATAGAAGATTTAACAAAAGAGCGGGAAACGGTTAATACTTTTCAAAAAATTTTTAATCAATTATATACAGGCGTTTGGATGAAGGACTCTATTAGTGGACAATATACATATTTATCGAAGAGTTTAGAGGATATATTAGAACTCCCGCTAACTCAACTTAGCAATGAGACTTTTGTTGAAATGATACATCCGGATGACTTGAAAAAGGTACAATTAAAATTAAATGATCTAAAATTTGAAGAAAAGATACAAATGCACTATCGAGTAATTTGTGGCAATTCAAATGTTAAATGGGTATCAGAACAAATTGTTTCAGTAAAGGATTCCAATGGGCAAATCATTCAATTATTTGGATTAATAGAAGATAAAACAACCGAGAGATTAATTGAAGAAAAAATTAATAGTCTAGATTACTATGACCAATTAACTAATTTGCCTAATCAAAGAAGCTTATATGAAAAACTAGACTTACTTTGTAATGGTAAAGATCAATTTGCTTTAATGTATTTAGATATTGACCGGTTTAATTTAATCAACGATTCACTAGGCTATGATATTGGTGATGAAGTATTAAAGATTATTTCAGAAAGAATAAAGGCTATCTTACCTAATCAATCATATATCGCTAGATTAAGTAGTAATGATTTTGTTGTGATACTACAAAACTATAAGGAACTTGATCTAGTAAAACAGTTAGCTGAAAAAATAATAATAGATATTAAAAGACCAATATCTATTCAGGAATACGAGATTCATATGTCTACTAGTATGGGTATTACATTTTATCCTGCAGATGGTAGCGAGAAACTTATGCTAATTGAAAATGCCCATGCAGCTCTTTATTTAGCGAAGCGTGAAGGAAAAGGGAATTATCAGCTCTTTACCCAATCTAAAGACATTTCCTCCTATAAAAAATATGTACTTGATCGGGATATGAGAAGGGCCATATTGAATGAGGATTTTGAGTTGTATTTTCAACCAAAAGTGGAACCGCATCGTGGGCAAATTTATGGAGCAGAAGTACTTATGCGTTGGAATCATGATGAATGGGGGGCAATTTCTCCAAATGAATTCATTCCAATTGCTGAGGAAAACCATTTAATAATTGAAATTACAGATTGGGTCATAAAAAAAGTAATTAGACTGATAAAAGAATGGAATGATTGTGGTCACCTTCTGAGAGCTATCTCTGTAAATGTTCCTCCGATTCGTTTTATGCATGAAGGACTTGTAGATTTAGTAAAAGATCAACTTGAGTTAAATCGGATTCCACCACAATATTTGGAATTAGAAATTACTGAAAGTACACTATTAAGAAGTGAACATAGGGTTCTATCTACGATTGATGAACTAAAAAAAATAGGTGTTAAAATTGCAATTGACGATTTTGGAAAAGGGTATTCATTCTTGGATCTATTAAGAAGATTTAAACCAGATACTCTAAAAATCGATCGGGATTTTATCCGTGATTTGGGTCATGATCGACAAATGGAAAAAGGGATTGTCTCATCAATTCTATATTTAGCCAAGACGTTAGGTATGAAAGTAGTAGCGGAAGGTGTAGAAAATTTTGAGCAACTGCTATTCTTGAAGCAACAAGAATGCGATTTTATACAAGGATATCTTTTTTCAAAACCAGTATCTCAACAAGAGTACGAGCGACTTGTACAAATAGGTTTTATAAAGCCACATTCTGTTAAAAAGAGTAGTCGTAAAAATGATATTGAAAAAAGGAAATTCTTCCGTTTTACTTTCCCCCATTTAGTTATAGGTAAGATGACGATTGTTGAAGTAAATGCTAAAAAAGTTGAGGTTGGTGCAACACCAATACTCTTAGAAAATATAAGTCTCGGAGGAATTAAGTTTCAATCAAATTTAAAACTGCCGATTAACTCAAATATGAAATTCAAATTTGAGTTTCAACTCATGAATCAGACTTTTGAGATTGAAGGTATATTAAAGTGGATTGTCGATGAGTTTGGTGATATCTATTCTTATGGTGTTAGCTTCTTTAGTAATGGTATTATTGAAGCATCATTGGCTTCCGTAATTAATCGTATGAGTACGATTCATAATAAAAATGAAAGAATCCCTAATACAGAGTTTCTATTTAATGAAGCGTTTTACTTTTTTAAAAATAATGAACAATAAGAACTTTGATGGAATATATAATAAACCAGTTTCCAAGTGTGGAAACTGGTTTATTGTATTGTTTTTATTCGCTTAAGTGAACTTCGCCATCTTTATAAGTCATTTGCTCTGGATAGCGAAGGTTTGTTACATAATCTTGAATTTCTTGTGAAGGTGGTTTTGTTGCTAGAGAAACTATGATGTTTGCAGCAAATGCAGCAAGAGCTCCAAATACTCCAGCGCCTGTGTCGATAATTCCTAATATTGTGAAACCGCCGTATTTAGCAGCAAATATATAGGCTAAAGTTACTGTAAGACCGATGATCAATCCTGCAATTGTACCCTTTGCATTACCACGTTTCCACCATACACCTAGAACTAATGCAGGGAAGAACGTACCCGTTGCAATAGCAAATGCCCATGCAACAATTTGTGTAATTGCACCTGGTGGGTTTAGTGCAACAATACCTGCAAGAATTGTCGCAACAACGATTGTAATACGTCCAACATTTAGGCGTTGTTTATCCGTAGCAGTTGGTTTTAAAATTCGATAGTAGATATCATGTGCAAATGCAGAAGAAATCGCAATTAATAATCCTCCAGCTGTAGAGAGTGCCGCAGCCATTGCACCTGCAGCAACTAACCCGATAACAAATACTCCTAAGTTCGCAATTTCAGGTGTCGCCATTACAACAATATCATTTGCAATAATTAACTCTTTCCATTGTAGAATACCATCTGCATTTTGGTCTGCAACTTTAAGTAAACCTGTGTCTACCCATGTTTTTGTCCATGCTGGTAGTTCTGCAATTTTACTTCCAGCTACTTGTGTCATTAAGATGAAACGTGAAAATGCTGCATATGCAGGAGCAGAGAAGTATAACAACCCGATGAATAATAACGCCCAAGCACCTGACCAACGAGCAGCCTTCATTGTTTTAACAGTGTAAAATCGTGCAATTACGTGAGGAAGCCCTGCAGTACCACACATTAACGTAAACATAAGGGCTAAGAATTGCCATTTGGTCCCATTCTCAAATGGGGCAAAGTACTCAGATAATCCAAGAGCTTGATCTAGTGCTCCTAATTCACTTACAATATGACCATAAGATAACCAAGGAAGAGGGTTGCCTGTAATTTGAAGGGACATGAAGATAACAGGAACTAGATAAGCAATAATTAATACCACATATTGTGCCACTTGCGTCCATGTAATCCCTTTCATACCACCAAATGCTGCATAGATGGCAATTAAAACTACCCCTATCATTGTTCCAAGGCCAGCATCAATTTTAAATAAGCGGCCAATTACTACCCCGGATCCAGATAATTGCCCAATAGAATAAGTGAAACTGATAATAATTGTACAAATCGCCGCTATAATAAGTGCAGTTTTACTTTTAAAGCGATCTCCAATAAATTCAGGAACCGTATAACTTCCAGACTTTCTTAGCTGTGGTGCTAATAAGAAAGTTAATAGTAAATAACCACCAGTCCAACCCATAATATAGGCTAGACCATCATATCCAAGAACCATTACAGTACCAGCCATACCGATGAATGACGCTGCACTCATCCAGTCAGCACCAATTGCCATACCGTTATAGAGTGGCGGCACTCCACGACTAGCTACATAGAAATCAGAAGTACCTTTTGCGTTATTAATAACAGCAATCCAAATATACATTGCAAATGTAGCTAAAATTATGGCAAGTGAAACTATAAATTGTGTATCCAATAGCAATCCCCCTTTATCTCACTAATTTCGCCTTTAATGGTTTTGTGTAGTCTGGCTACCAATTTCTTCATTTTTACTTTCATCAATACCGTATTTTTTATCAATTCTATCTCCAACAATTGCATTGACGAAAAGTAATATAATAAATACTGCTAGTGCGCCTTGTGCTCCCATGTAGTAGTGGAATGGGAAACCGTTAAATGTAATTGTACTTAACGATTCTGCAAAAAGAACAACACCATAGGAAACAACGGCCCAAATAATAAAGTAAATAATCATATACTTGTTTTTCTCTCGAAAATAAGCCTCTGCAACACTCTTATCGATTTTTTTCATACTTTCCCCCCTTTATAAAATTTCCCCGTAACCAAACTCTTTACTAATAGAATTACCTAGCGAAAAATCCTCCTTTCATCTCTAATCTCTGAGGTAAAAACCATCGATTAGGTAAAAATTATTTTCACTTTGTCTTAAAATAAAGACAAAGGAATTTACGGCTTAATAAAACTTTAGAACATCTTGCTAACCGTTAAGGTCTAACGTTACTTATTAAATTGATAGGTTATTGTAAGCTAAATATAAACTTCACTGTATCTATAAATGGAAGGGGCACTAAAGCGATCTGGACGATAAAGTAGACGATGAAGGCGATTACAGGAATGGTTAAAAAGAGCATTTTTTTTGTTTTAAATGCAATAAATAAACAGAGACCAGCTAGAATAATAAACGCAATAAACATTGCATACCTCCTTTGAATTTGCTGTGTTTGTAGATTGTTTTTTAAAATCTATGATAAAAGGAGTGATATTATAATCGCTAAATAGTAAAAAATGCCATAAAATTATTAGAAATAAAGAGTAATTGTTTGTTCTAAAATGTGAAATTCCCTCTGGTAGGAGGTTTATAACTTCTTGTGAAGAATGTACGAAAAATCCTTAGTTTATAGAACTACTGGCCTATTTATACTTATTGATATGAATTCAAAACAATATAAAAACCTCTTCGAGATTAGTCAAAGAGGTATATCTAAAATCAAAATGGGAGAGTGAATTATAGATGAATATTTGACTAAGATTTAGTTAAGGAATTTGATAAAGTACTCAGCCATTTGCTCTTTGGATAGTTTTAAAGTTCTCATAATTCCCGAGCAATTAGATAGGATTATATCTGAACCTTCTGATTGGACGAATTGAACATGATAGTGTAATTGCAGTATTTCTGCAAAGTCCCACTTATCCCTTGAGTAGCAATTATTGCCGTTATAATAACTCCCCATCTCTTTATATAAATCTTCAAAAAAGTGTTCAAACAATATACTCTTATCAATCAGGGAACAATATGCGTTTGAATCTGCTGGCCCCTCTTGGGCATAAATGTCCTTGAAGACAATTCGAATAATTTCTTCTGGATCAATGATTTCATATTCGGTTTCTTCAATTTCCCAAATCGTTGATGTAAATAGAGGATGAGACTGCAAAGTATGAACGTTATTTAATTTATTGCGGTAAAATTTTTGCAATATTATCCCATCATCTGTTACATAAAGAATTTCATAATAATACGTTGTATCAATATCCCAGGCATGATTTTCCTCCAGAATAGCATAACTTTCGCCATATAAAATATCTGCCATTAACAAAACTGGCTCGTACTTAATGGTAACTGAATTTTCATCGGCAACTCCCGAGTATCGAATATACAAATTAAAAATATCTTTTTTCTCCGGGTTCACTAAACAAAGACTGTAATTATTTTTAGGTATTACAAAATGAAGTATCTTCATCACTCCTCATGATGATTTTATAAATATGTAACCATGTAACCATGTAACCATTGAAATGAAAACACTACAAAAATAGTAAAAAAACCATTGACTATAAATACATATTCATATTTCAAGGCAATATTCATAGGTAAGGAAAATTTCTAAAATTAATGAAGCTGATTCCAATATTTATAGGCGTTATACGGGGCTCAATTAAGGAGCAACTCTTTTTGAAGTAGCAGATTAATAGTAAAAAAATAGGTAATTTACAAAGGGGGACAGATAACCTTAATAGGCTCTTTAAATCTACATACATTGTAGGTAGTTTAATTAGAAAGGAGGTTACAGTATGTATCCTTTTGATTACAATGATGATTATTTAAATCAATTTGATGATAACCAAGGAAGAGGTCGTGGAAGAGGCCGTGGTCGAGATGATTCGCCTTCATTCCCAGGCGGGTTCCCGGGTGGAGCACCAGGCGGATTCCCAGGCGGATTCCCGGGTGGAGCACCAGGCGGATTCCC
>JAPSJC010000071.1 GCA_031178355.1 Ureibacillus sp. | reverse complement strand
AGAAAAATAATAAAAAAACCAACGTATCATCGTTGGTTTTTGCGTGTTGCTATGTATATTGACCGTGCACCTTTCTTCGACAGCCGCACATAGGCGTTACTGATGTCGCCAGCTCGGGTTAGGCTACCCCGCGGCACATGAGTGAAACCACTTAATGCTGCTTCCTTCCGGACCTGACATAGTTCATGGGTACTCATTGCGCAGGACCCGACCTTCAACGCCACGTGCAAAAGGCAGACCCTACAATACGGACAGCCTAAGAAAGGACTTCATTCTTGCTAGAGCGGATTGCAAGTTACAGGGCACCGCTACCTCCCCAACTAGTACGATCAATTAATCCTATTGTACAATATATTTTTGACAAAAACAATATATTTTTGATAATCCAACTTGGGGATTTCATTATACTTACTTCTCTTTACTTGAAATACTTTTGCTTATCCCTCGATAAATTTGCGTAGTCATCGTTCCCTGAACGACATGATCCAAGAAAAAATTTCCGATTAATTTTAAGTATTCTTCATCTTCATACATTTTTCTATTTTGGAGTTCCATCTCAGCTAAACTGTCATAAGTTCCGTATATCGCATAAGTATAATCTTGACCAGTAATTGGAATTAATACTTCCACTGTATGGTCATATTGTTCATTTCGATATTTCTTAATCTCCTGTAAGTTTTCGATGGCCTCTTTAAATTTTTCTTGTTTAATCTCAAAGGTTTGGTACATAAAAACAGGCATTGTTACGACTCCTTATCATATAAATTTCATAAGTTGTCCTACTATGGTCAAGCAATGAATAGGATGGTAAAAACGATTTTTCTAGCAAAAGGAGTTTACAAAATGAATATTTTTTTTGGTTATGTCTTTCTAGGAATTTCACTTGCAGCTCCGATTGGCCCTGTTAATGCCGCGCAGTTAACGAAAGGGATATACGGCGGTTTTTTTCACGCTTGGTTAGTCGGATTAGGCGCTATGTTAGCGGATGCAATATACATGTTCATTGTATATATGGGTGTATCCCAATTCCTTGAAACTCAATTTATGCAAACATTGCTATGGTCATTTGGTTGTTTTGTACTCATTTATACGGGTGTTGATAGTATTCTAAATGCTAAAAAAGAAATTGATATGAAATATATTAAAGGAAGAACACTAACAAAATCATTTCTTTATGGTTTTTTGTTGTCTATAACAAACCCATTATCCATTCTTTTTTGGCTCGGTATTTTTGGGTCCGTTTTAGTTGAAACAGTATCAACTTATGATATGAATCATGTTATTTTATATAGCTTAGCCATTTTCGTCGGTTTATTTATTTGGGATGTCACAATGGCGCTTGTTGCTAGTAGTTTTAGAAGATTATTAAAGACAAAAGTAATTGGACTCATTTCAATCATCTCCGGCCTATCACTCATAGGATTTGGTTTATATTTTGGTGTACAAGCAATCAATTTAATGTTCTTCTAATAAATACCTTTAGGTAGTTCATTATTCGTTTTGTTTTTATTCCTTTTTTTCAAAATGAAAACGACTAAAAGCACCAAGACAATAAATACTACACTTACAAAAAAACCAATCCGGTTTGTGTTATCAAGAATAGTACCGCTTACTGCAAGAAGTATGAGAAACATTGCTAAAAATCGCTTAATATGATCAAACTTCGTTGCTTTAATTAGTTTTGGAAAAGATACAAGAATGAAAAACCAATTGTAAATTAGCATTAACCCTGCAGCGGTTGTAATGTATTCATAGACTTGGTCGGGAACGAGTCTTGAAATAATGATTGAAATAACTAAAACGGAAATTGTTAATAATAAGGCAAATGGAGGAACCTTAAGTTTCCCCTTCTTAGCAAACACTTTCGGAGCATCACCATCTTCAGCCATGGTTAATAGCATACTTGTAACCGCAAATAAAGAAGCAGCCATTGTAGAAAAACCCGCTATAATTATTGCTCCAATAAATAAATGTGGGAAGAACGACAAATTATAATGTGCTAGTGCAATAACAAAAGGACTTTCTTGTGCGTTAAATTTGTCAAAGGCTGCAAATCCAGATGCTAAAAAAATCGAAACCAGGTAAATAACCGTTAATATGATAAGCATAACGGTTGTAGACTTTATTACTTCGTTTTTATTTTGAAGACGCATTGATAATATACCCATAATTTCAATACCACCAAAGGCATAAAAACCGAAAATTAAAGATGACCATAAACCAATAATTCCGTTAGCAAATAATTGATCCATCGAGTTTGGTAAGGTAAAATCACTCACACTACCACCAAAGTTACCAAAAAGGATCAGTATTGCTAATATGATAAACATAAAGATAGCGGCCACTTTCATGACAGCAAAAATGTTTTCAACTCGTTCAAATCCCTTTGTTCCAACTAATATGACAATAATTCCAAGAGTTGCATATATAGAAGCAAGTATCCAAAGTGGTATATTGGGAAACCAAAAACGTGTTAAGAGTGAAAGGGCTGTTAATTGACTTCCAGCGATAAGCATTTCGGAGAACCAATATACCCAACCACTACTAAACCCCGCCCACTTGCCAAATGCTTTTTTAGTGTACGTCCGAAAAGAGCCTTCTTGTGGGTCTTGTATGAACATCTTTCCTAGTACTTCAGAAACAATCAATGCTGTAAGTCCTGCAATGATAAATGCTATTACGAAGGAAGGTCCAGTTTTGAAAATCCCAATACCTGATCCGAGAAAGTAACCTGTACCAATCGTACAGCCAACACCGATTAGGGAAAGTTGCCACCACTTTAACTTTCCTTCTCCCTTTTTCTCACTTTTCCCTCCAACGCGTGCTGGAATTTCCATCAAAAACTCCTCCCTCTAAATTCCTACTTATTATGAGCGCGCTAAAAAAGTTTATGCACTTATGGTGAGCATGGTAAATATCTAACAAAAATAAAACACCTCGAAAAATTAGATTTTAATCTAACTTTCGAGGTGGCATTACCAAATTAAGTATTAATCCTGATACCATTTCGGGACGATGGATTGGAAATGGTTATGGTCTTCAATCACTTCGTGTGAATAGTCTAGGAGTAGTTCATATTGTTCTTCACTAATTTTTAACCCCCAGACAAGTGCTGAAACAATATGCATTGCACTATAAAGCGTATATAATCTCCAAAACGATTCAGTTAGAGGTTGATTTTCATGATAACCATCAATTACTCCCTTAGTAAAGTCTATACTAATACGTTTTGAAAAAAACCCAAGTTTATGTAAATCATGTATTGGGTCTCCCCAATCCATTCTTTGAAAATCAATAATCCCAGCAAATGTTTTATTATGGATTATAATATTGGTTGGATGAAAATCATCATGTTGGAATTGGTTTGGCCGGTCGATCATCAAGTTTTCATGATGAAGAATGTAACTTTCAAGCATGTCTTTTATTTTCGGGTCTAACCTATTTATACTTTTTAATCCGTTAAGATAATGATTGCTTTTTCTTTTCTTTATCGAGTACCATGAAGGGTAACCAGACGGCGCAGGTAACTGATGTAGTTTGTTAAGTTCTTTTCCCCCAATATACCCGGCTTCATATTGTTCTTCCTTCGTTAAGTTTTTTAAAGCTACCTCCCCATCAATTCCAGGGATATAGGAAATAACCATATATGCTTTATCCATATTTTTTAGTCGTCCAAAATCTAAACCTCTTGGTACAAAAACTGAATACTTGGCCAATTCATTTATCGTTTCAAATTCTTCTCTCCGCTTATTTAAATCGTCAATCGGAAATATTCTAAGAAGATATTGATCATCTATTGCATACTTTTCATCGTGGGAAAAACCTTTATGAATCTTTGAGATTACCTTTGCAGTTTCTAACAATGGAATTGTTTCTCTTATGTACTTGTCCATATAAAATCCCCCATTTTGTCTTATTCTCTAATCTAAACTAGAAGAAGGTGATCCTCTTTCCTCTTATAGCAATAAAGCGCTAGTTCTAAAATTCTGAACTAACGCCTACTTTTCTATAGTTAATCTTCACCTTGAATTTAAGTGAGCTTCATATAAATCGATTATTTCCAAGAACCTTTCTGCTTCTCTAAATGTATGATCTGCCAATAGAGGGTGAATCTTACTCTGTATTCGACATTCTTCAATTAGTTCTCTTGCTTGTTTTTTGAAGTCTCTTAATGAAGTAACCGATACTCTATTTTGATCTAACATTTGCCCTAAAATCGGTCTTGTTTCTGAATGGGGTCTCATGGAGTCTAAATCTATTGCTTGGTAAAGTAGTTGGTCAAAATCATGACTAAACTCTCTTGCCTGAGCTACTAATTTTCGTTCTGAAGGGTCTAATAGATGGCCAATGAACTTTGCATGGTCTGCCATTAGTTTAAGGAAAAATACATTCTCTTTAATAATATCTTCTGGCTTTGGAGCTAAAATACCTTCATTTAGTTCTTTTAATCTATTGGCAAAGTAAGCTGCCTCCCGACTCGTATGATCTACCAATAATGGGTAATTATTAGATCTAATTTCACAACGTAGTGTTAAGCCCAACACTTTTCTTTTAAATGCCCATATGTTCACCGCAGCTTGGTAAACCTCACTATTAAATGCTTGTATCATCCGTAAGTCAGTGTTTAACGTAAATCTACTTAGCTTTTCTTCGATTCTTTCAAATAGATCAATATAATGCTGTGCTTCTGCTACTAAATTTTTTTGATCATGTGTAAACCCTAAACTTAAAAATAAAGCATGTTCTTTCATAATTCTAGACCAGAACTGAACTTCATTTAGTGACCTTTCAACTATAGGATGTGCCATTTGTACCCCCCCCAACATATTTTCCTTACATGTATATGTTAGGGTCCACTTGTCCTATTTTGAAAAGCTAAACAATATTTTCCATTTAGTAATACCGGCCTTTCGTGATTGTAAAGCAAATATTACTTTCTACCTTCTTTCCATTCATCCTCTAATATACTCATTTCCCAACAATTCCAATATTCATTGCCATATCTTAATGAATCTCTTGATAATCCTTCCTTAATAAAACCTACTTTTTCGTAACAACGAATGGCTGAGTGATTAAAGTCAAAAACACCCAGGGTAACACGATGTAGTTGTAGTTGGTCAAAAGCAATTTGAAGGGTTTTTTTAATCATTTGTTGCCCAATCCCTTTTCCTCTTACGTTTTGATTACCAACCAAGACTTTTCCAATACGAGCCGATTTATTTTTCAAATCGATTTTCCCTAAAGAAATATGACCAATAACCTCTCCACTCTCCTGCTCTATCACTTTATATATCAAAGTTTCAGAGTTGTTATCATTTGCATTTTCAATGTACTTTTCTAACTGACCTTCAGTTAGTGGGAAATCAAAAGTAGCACCACTCCATTGGTATAATAATGAAGGCGAATCAATCCAGTTCATTAATTGTTTGAAGTCTGCTTGTTCAAAATATTTAAACTCAATCATTTGTCTAGCTCCAATCTTTTTGTGACTATATCGTGAATTGTTTAGTTACTATCTTCAACATTAAAACATTTAATCCCTTTTGGAACATAGCTAATTTAAGCAATAAAAAAATCCTATTTCTCGTGAAATAGGATCATTAACACTCACTTATTTTTTTTGCTTGTTTTTTCGTTAGACCACGATGGTTCATTTCTAATTTAAGAATCGTTAGACGCTTTTTTGTCTCTAGATAATTATTAAGATCAATAAGTGAACCACGCTCTTTTTGTTGTTGTTTATAAAACTTTTTTCGCTTTTTATATTGTACGTAAAGACTAGCTAGTTCTTTATCTGATATTTTCATTATAATCACCAATATTATTATAATTAAACTGCTCCAAAGATAAACATGTTATCATTCACTATTTTGAATTTTTTATGAATGTACCAAACTAGATTTTAACTAGCGTTTGTATTTTCTGCAAGCCTAAATCTATGGAAGTTTTAATATAACCAAAAATACATCGTCCTTCAAGAGAAACGATGTATTTCTAAATTGATTGTTGTTTTCACATATTAAAAACCACATATGTCCGTATTTATATTTAAATCTTTTAAACATTAGTTCTCTTGCTAATAACTATAATTCACATGTACTATATTGAATTATTGATTTAGCTTCTAGTTGGTCGATAATTGCTTTTATTGCAGGAGATTGCTCTTCAACGATTCGATAATGTTTCCACGTCCCAACCTTACGTGCAGTAACAATACCTGCTTCTTCCAATTTTTTCAGTTGTTGGCTCACTGCTGGCTGAGACAGTCCAATGACATCCACTAAGTCACAAACACAAGTTTCACCAGACTTTAAACAACTAAGTAATGTTAGTCGATTCACATCTGATACTGCTTTTAATTGTTTTTCTAGTAATTGAATGTCCACTTTTTTCACCCCAATAAATTTGATCGACCTTTTAAGAGATGTTATTCTCCCGTTTCAGCAAACTTCTTAATGCGCGTACCTATTTCATCTCGCACACGTTGAAATACAGCCCATTTCTCTTCATCCGTACCTTGTGCCTTCGCCGGATCTTCAAAACCCCAATGCTCACGTCGAACATGCGGAGGTGTAACAGGACATTTATCAGCAGCATCACCACATAAAGTAACAACTAAATCTGCGTTGTTTAACGTTTCCATGTCAATGATATCTGACGTTTGGTTTGAAATATCAATGTCTATTTCTTTCATTGCTTTTACTGCATTAGGATTTAAACCATGTGCTTCAATTCCTGCACTTTTCACTTCCCAATCAGTAAGTACTTTCTTCGCCCATCCTTCTGCCATTTGGCTTCTGCAAGAATTACCTGTACATAAAAAGTAAATTGTTTTTTTTGTCATGATTGTTATCTCCTTTAGAATAGTAGTAATGTTAAATAAAGACCTATTAACGTTATAAATAGAATTGGAATGGTTAAAACAATCCCCGTTTTGAAATATGTTCCCCAAGAGATTTTAATACCCTTTTGTGCAAGGACATGGAGCCATACTAATGTCGCTAGTGAACCAATCGGGGTAATCTTTGGTCCTAAGTCAGAACCAATGACATTCGCATAAATTAGCGCTTCTCTAATAGTCCCAGTTGTATTCGTTTCCGCGATAGCTAACGCGTCAATCATTACTGTTGGCATATTGTTCATAATAGAAGATAAAAATGCTGCAATAAAGCCCATTGCAATAGTCCCAATAAACAATCCTTGATCTGCAAAGAATTGAATTCCGCTTGCTAGAGAGCTAGTTAACCAAGCATTTCCCATTCCATATACAACAACATACATGCCGATAGAAAAGAATACGATATTCCATGGTGCTCCTTTAATAACTGCTGTCGTATTAACCGCTTTACTTCTAGTTGCCATTAAGACGAAGAAAATTGCAATAACTCCAGCCACAAAGGAAACAGGGATTTTCATAAATTCGCTCGTAAAATATCCTATAACTAATACAACTAATACAATCCAAGATAATTTGAACATCGCCATATCCTTGATTGCTTCTTTTGGATTTTTCAATTTTGAAAGATCATATTTTTTAGGAATGCTTTTTCTAAAGTAAATCAGTAATACCGTAATAGTTGCTACTAATGAGAATATATTGGGCAAAATCATTCGGGCAGCATACTCTACAAACCCTATATTGAAGAAATCAGCTGATACAATATTTACCAAGTTACTAATTACAAAAGGCAACGAAGTCGTATCAGCAATAAATCCACTTGCCATGATGAACGGGAAAATCATCGCCTCTTTAAAATCTAAATGCCGAACCATAGCTAATACAATTGGTGTTAAGATTAATGCTGCCCCGTCGTTTGCAAATAAAGCAGAAACAATTGCCCCTAGTATGCTAATTAAAACAAACATCTTGATTCCATTACCTTTTGCAGCTCTAGCCATATGTAAGGCTGCCCATTCAAATAATCCAATTTCATCTAAGATCAGTGAGATTAAAATAATTGCAATAAAAGCTAATGTGGCATTCCACGTAATTCCTACTACCTCTGAAACATCTTGAAAATCAACTACTCCTACGAGTAATGCTAGTACTGCCCCCCCACAGGCAGTCCAACCGATATTTAGTCCTTTCGGTTGCCAAATAACGATAATTAATGTAAGTAAAAAAATCAATGTTGCCAAAATAGCCATTTCAATATTTCCTTTCTACGAATGACAAGATATCGTCATTATATTCAAATATTACAATATACTTATATTTTAATTTAAACAGTCTATCCTACCTGCAGATTTTTTACAAGTCTTTTTTCCCTTAGCATTTTTAAAAATACTGCACCCAAAGGAACATTATTCTTTTGGATGATATTTTGAGTTTATATATTTTTTCCAACTAGTAATACCGCCCTCTAAAACAGTAACTTTATAGTCATATTGAGAAAGGATGTTTGCACACTTTGTAGCTGAGTTACCTGTCGTGCATGTGACAATAATCTCTTGATTTTTTGGAAGTGAGTAAATTGTTTCATCACGTAATTTTTGGTCTTCTAGTTTAAGTATTTCAGTTTTGTTAATATTAATACTTTCTATATTAAACCCACTAATATGAAAGTCATTATATTTTTCCTCTGCTCTTACATCTAACAACATAATATTTTCTTGGTTATTCATTCTTGTATATAGGGCTTCTGGTGAAATCTTGTTCATAGTCATTTTATTCTTCTCCTTCATAACATTTAAAAGCTCTTCACAGCTATCTAATTCTTTTTTGTCAAAAGTTATCCACAATTCTGACTTTTCAACAAACTTATCCTCAAAAAAACAACTTCTCCACAATGTAGGGGTTATGTAATGATACATTTTTATTTACTTATCCACAAAGTGAGAGAAACTACTTATTTTTCTTCCGTTCCATATTAATAAACCCTAATAGCTTAACACATTTAACTTATGGATTCATTCTCTACTTCAATAATATTTACATACTCAAGATATAAAAGAAAGAAGGCATTTATCCACTATTCGGAATAAATGCCTTTTGGAGATTATCTTCAAACTTTGCTTAGTTTAAGTTTCTACTACGTCATGTAAATCTGTTGGGTCATTATAAACTTTATCGTCCAATTCACCAGTAATTCGACCTGTTAAAATACCCGATGTCATACCTCCACTTACGTTTAACGCAGTACGTCCCATGTCAATTAGTGGTTCAACAGAAATTAATAGAGCGACAATCGTAATCGGTAAATTCATAACTGAAAGGACGATTAATGAAGCAAATGTTGCTCCACCACCCACTCCTGCTACTCCAAACGAGCCAATCATTACCACTAAAATAAGTGTTAGGAGGAATCCAGGATCTAAAGGATTAATACCGATAGTTGGTGCAACCATTACAGCTAACATGGCTGGATAAATCCCAGCACATCCATTCTGCCCAATAGTTACACTAAATGGACCAACAAAATTCGCTACCCCTTCTGAAACACCAAACCCAGCTGTTTGCGTTTTTATATTCAGTGGTAGTGAACTTGCACTTGAACGTGATGTAAAGGCAAACGTCAAAACAGGTAATCCTTTTTTCACATACGTAAAAGGGTTCAATTTTGCTAGGCTTATGAGCAATAAATGAACTAAGAACATTGCAATTAAAGCAACATATGAAGCTATGACAAATTGGCCGAGATTTAGAATGGCTTCATAATTTGTCGTTGCTGCAGCACGAGTCATAATCGCTAAAATACCATATGGAGTTAAGCGAATAATGATTGTTACAACACGCATAGTGATTGTATATAGCGTTTCTACAATATTAGCAAATTGTTCGGCTTGTTCCGGCTGTTTTCTTCGGACCCCTAAAAATGCAAGCCCAATCAGTGCGGCAAAGATTACAACTGCTATTGTGGATGTTGAACGAGCTCCAGTTAAATCGGCAAATGGATTCGTAGGAATAAATGATAGAATTTGCTCAGGAATAGTTAAGTTTTCAACCGTCGCCACGCGCTCATTCAATTGTTCAATTCGCGCATTTTCTGCCTCTCCTGCTTCTAATTGCACCCCGTCTAATCCAAATCCAAAAGTAGCGGCAATCCCTATTACTGCCGCAATTCCTGTTGTGACAAGTAAGATCCCAATACCATAAAAGCTAATTTTCCCTATATTTTTAGAAAGTTTTATTTTTGTGAATGCTGCAATAATAGAGATTAAAATCAGTGGCATAACAACCATTTGTAACAACCTTGTATAACCCGAACCTACAATATTGAACCATTGAATAGAAGTTGATGTAACCTCAGATGCTGTGCCGTAAATAATGTTCAAAATAATACCAAACAATAAACCTAGTCCAAGACCAATTAAGACACGTAAGGAAAACTTCACATGTTTCTTTTGCAGTACAAACAACACAAGAATAAGTGCCAAAAGAATAGCAATATTTACAATTACCAGAAACGTATTCAAAGCTTCACTCCTTTACGGTAGTTTTTAAAAACATTACATCATAATGTATTAATCCTAGTGATGAAGTATGTATTTATTTACTTAGGAATATAAAATAAATATGTTTTTGGAAGACTGTTGCTCTTGCTTCTCTTATTAGGCAGGACTATGAAAGATTCGAATTT
>JAPSJC010000070.1 GCA_031178355.1 Ureibacillus sp. | reverse complement strand
ACATATAAAAAAGCCACATCCTATTTGGACATGGCATACTGTCATGTTTCCATAGTTTTTTATAGAGGGTAACTGCTATGAACCTCTCCCGTTCAGTCCGGGCATTCTTTTACTCAACTATAATAAAGAATAAGATGGGGAACGTCAAATTACAAAGTAACTTCATCCATTCCAAGTATGTTTACTGCGCAAAGTAAAAGGTTCAATTAGGAAATTACGCCTAATTGAACCCTCTTTAACAATCTCGTTATTATTAGAAATACGGACAGGCTTTTCAATCTTGTGATAGTGGATTTATCCCCTTTGTTCCTTATCCATACATATTCGGTACTACTTCTTTTGGTATTGGATTCACGTATTGACCTTTTGTCTGTTTACGTAATTCACTTTTCGCTTGATCGATTAAATCAGGATTTTGTAAAAGTTCGATCGCAGTTAAAGCTAACACTTTACTTGCATAGATCATCCCTTTATGCGCAAGTCCTGTTTTCCCTTGTGATACAAGCTGCCAAGTATGAAGTGGTGTACCTAATACAAAACATGTTGTAAAGAATTGTGCTGTTGGTACAACCCAACTAACATCTGCCACATCTGTTGAACCTGCCATTGTACGAGTAGACTTTTGATAAGGTATGACTTCTGGATAAAACGCTAAGTCTGCCTCTTCTACCTCTTCTACTCGACTTTCTTCAGACATTAATTTAATTTCACTTAAAGCACTTGCAAATTCAGATGGCGTAATTGTATTCTTCATTTTCTCAGCATATTTCATTTCATCTTCATTATAAGTAGGTAATCCTACTAATTGAAGCTTGTCGTAAATAATTTTGTTCATCGTATCATTCGGAATATAATTTGAACACGCTTTATCAAATTTCACCTTTACTTTTGTACCAGTCATCAAAGCGGCACCTTCAGCAATTTTTACGACACGCTTATAAATCTCATCTACTTCTTTTATCGTATTTGCACGTACTAAATATAGCACTTCAGCTTCAGCTTGAACGACATTCGGTGAACTTCCCCCTGAATTTGTCAATGCATAATGCACTCTTGCACTAGATGGAATATGCTCACGTAAATAGTTAACGCCTACATTCATTAATTCAACCGCATCTAACGCACTTCTTCCTAGATGTGGCGAATTGGCAGCATGTGAAGCAACTCCTTCAAATTCAAAATAGACTTGGTAGTTTGCTAGGGAAGAAAAATTAAAGACACCAGTAAAAGAATTAGGATGCCAAGTTAATGCAACATCTACATTATTGAATACACCCTCACGTACCATAAACGTTTTACCTGAACCGCCCTCTTCGGCAGGACAGCCATAGTAGTGAATTCTTCCTTTTATTTCACCTTTATCAATCATTTCTTTTAAAAGTACTACAGCCCCAACTCCTGCTGTTCCTAAAAGATTATGACCGCAACCATGTCCATTTCCACCACTCACAACTGGTTCGCGGACATCACTTCCAGCTTTTTGACTTAATCCAGGAAGTGCATCGTATTCTCCTAAAATACCAATGACTGGTCCTTCACTACCATATTTCGCGACAAATGCAGTTTCAAGCCCGCCTATACCTCTTTCAATTTCAAATCCGATTTTTTCGAAGTATGTTGTTAATATTTTTGCTGATTCAAATTCTTTAAATCTAGTTTCAGGAATCTCCCAAATTTGATCTGCTAGTTCGATAATCTCTTTTTCAAATTGTTTATAACTATTTTCTACTTGTTCTAGCTGACTAACCATCTAATTTCATCTCCTCATAAAGTGAAACTTCATCAGCGGGGGTTATCCTCACTGACTGTTATTTAAACGAATTAGGGAGTTAGCTTCCGCTAACCCCCCTAAACATTATTATTTCTCATGTTCTGAATTAGGTGTTTTACGGACGGTTAACACCGGGGTAAATACTAAAAGGTACATTTAGCCAGATTTCTAGAGCTGTAAGCATATCTTCTTCATCGATATCAAACTCTTCGTGGTGATGCCCAGCAGCTAACTCTGTACCAATAATTGAATAGCATGCAAGACCACCTTGCTGTTGAACATGTTGCATGAAGAATGTTGCATCTTCAGAACCTGCTCTGAAAGTTCTAAATTCAATTACTTCATCGAGTGCTGTTTGAGCTTTAGCCGTTTCCTTTAGGATTTTCGCTAATTGAAGATCTGATGGAATACTTAGCGCATATCCAACTTTCTCCAACTCTACTTCCACATCATACATCGCCGCAATACCATCGAATATTTGATGAACTCGATTCTCATAGAAGTCGTTAATTTCACTATTTTCAGCTCGAATTTCAAATTGCATTTTTGCTAGTGCCGGTATAATATTTCGGCCGCTACCAGCTTCCAACGTCCCTACATTTACACGAAACATTCCTTCACTATGTGGAGGTAAACTATGCAACGCAAGAGCAGCTTGGGCACCTGCTAATAGTGCATTTTTCCCTTTTTCTGAATTAATACCTGAATGTGCTGCAACACCTTTTATTGTTACATCAAATTTAGAAGTAGCTAAAAATCCATCAGTTCCTGCTATAAATGTACCTTTAGGGACACCAGTTCCAATGTGAAGTGCACATAAATAATCAATCTTATCTAATAGTGGAGAAGATACAATCGCACTTCCACCTCGTACGCCTTCTTCAGCTGGTTGGAAAATGATAATGATTTTCCCACAAAGCTGTTCTTTTCTCTTCACTAACTGCTCTGCTAAGCCTAATCCAATCGTAGCATGGCTATCATGACCGCACGCATGCATAAAGCCTTCATACTCTGATCGGAAACCGAGTTGTTGTGGCCCATGATGTTCTGCAGCCGATTCTAAGATTGGTAGTGCATCGATATCTACTCGATAGGCAATCGTAGGTCCTTCAATACCAGTATCTAGAATTGCAATAACCCCTGTTTTGCCTGCTTCCATTTTTTCTAACCATTTTGTCTGGATATTGCTTTCTAATGCTCTATTATAAAAAACTTCAGCTAGTGACTGACTCGGCACTCCAAGAGAAACACCAGTTACAATCTCTTTCCCTACATAAACGTCATATCCCCAGCCTTCAAGTTTATCCGCGATGATAGCAGAAGTACGAAACTCTAACCAACCTGGTTCTGGAAACTTATGAAAATCTCTTCTCCACTCTGATAAAACTTCTAAGTAACTTTTATCGATCGTAATAAAGTCCATTTTAAGACATCTCCTAGTTTAAAAAGTAGTGAATACCTGGGCCAATCGGAATATTGAAGAATACAAACACTAGCATCAAAATAATCCATGCAATTAAGAATACAATCGTGTAAGGAATCATTAGCGACATTAACGTTCCAATCCCTGCTTTTTTGTTGTAGGCTAACATAAACCCTAAGATAATCGCGAAATATGGATTTAACGGTGTAATCATATTTGTTGAAGATTCACCAACACGATAAGCTAATTGAACAAATGCAGGATGATAATCTAATAACATAAACGTTGGAACAAAAATTGGTGCAACAAGTGACCAAAGTGCAGATCCGCTAATAATAAATAAACTTAAAATTGCTACTAGTAAAGTGAATAAAACAATCGCAAAGACATTCGTTAAATTGATAGCTTCTAAAATACTTGCTAAATTAACAGCCATCCATGTAGCAATGTTTGTCCAGTTAAAATAGCCAATAAATTGACCGATAATGAAAATCAAAACAATATAACCAGATAAATCACGAATTGATTCAGCCATAATATTTGGAACGTCTTCTAACTTAGCAATCTTTTTGATTGATACACCGTAAGTAATCCCTGTCACTAAAAAGAAAGCTAATAGAATCGGGATAATACCAGATAAGAACGGTGAGCGTAAGATAGTCCCATCATCATTTAATAATGGTGAATTTGGAATGAACATTAGAGTTAAAAGCGCAGCGATGAAAAGTAGTGCCGCAATTCCTGTATTACGTAAAGCACGGTTTTCTATTGGTGATAAATCATGTAAATCTGCTGTCTTATCGCCTTTATATGTGCCTAAACGAGGTTCTACGATTTTATCAGTAACAAATGCACCGATTAAAGCTAGTAAAAACGTTGAAGCACTCATAAAGAACCAGTTGTCTAATGGAGAAACGACCATTGTTTCATTAATTGATTTGGCAACTTCAGTTGTGATTCCAGATAATAAAGCATCTGTACCTGCAATTAAAATATTTGCTGTAAATCCAATACCAGCTCCAGCAAGACCCGCAGCTAACCCTGCAAGTGGATGTCTTCCTAAAGATAAGAATATTAAAGCAGCTAAAGGTGGAATAACTACAAATGCTGCATCAGAAGCGATATTCCCAAGAATACCTATAAAAATAACCATAAACGATACGATTCGTTTTGGTGTTTTTGTAATTGCTTTTGTCATTAAGGCAGAAAATAATCCAACTCGCTCAGTTAAACCGATACCAAGCATCATCGTTAAAACTAACCCTAATGGCGCAAAACCTGTAAAGTTTGTTAATGTATTTCCTAAAATGTAACGAATTCCATCTTTTGAGAGCAAATTGTTAACTGTTACTGTTTCACCTGTATTAGGATGAACAACAGAAGCATTCATTGTTCCTAAAACAAATGAAATGGCGATCAGTATTAGTGTAAGATAAAGGAATAACATAAATGGATGTGGCAATTTATTCCCTATTTTTTCAATAGCGTTTAGGAATTTGTCGAAAGAACCCTTATTTTGTTTTTCAATTTCAATATTATTTTTCATAATCTATTAATTCCCCCCTTGTTTATTTTCGGACTATTTTTTACAATGTCTTAAAATAGAGATTAAAAGATTTTGAAAATTTCCACAATAGTACTTTAGGAGTGTTTTAAATGTATACGATATGCGTCTTTTCAACTAAATATTCATTTCGTTGGGTAAAAAAATGCGAAAACATCCATTTTGATAATATTAATCTGCAATTTCACACTTATGACGATTTATGTCATTTAGAAAAACTTTTTGTCGAACATAGTAAAACCGCCGATGGAGTGATCTTTAGCGGTCAAATTCCCTACTTACATATTCAGAGACAACTAAATGAATATTTTACAGAAATACCCTGCGCATTTTTTGATATAACGGAGCGGGATTTCTATTTTAAAATAGCAGATATGCAATATAAGTATCCTGATTTTTCCTTTAAACATTGTATGATTGATTTTCTTTATAAAGAGAATAATTATTTGAGTTTAAAAGAGATCTTATTACCTGAAGATTTCCCTTATATCCTTAGTGATAGCATTGAAATTTTCGGACAACATAATCCTTATGAAGTTGTATACAATGCCCACGAGAAATTATGGAGGGAACAAAGAATACGTTTTTCTCTGACACGTTTAACGAATTTATATACTTATTTTGAGGATGAACATATTCAACCAATTCTTGTTACCCCATCTATAGACAGTATGAAGGTAACTATTTTTGAGGTAATGAAAGAAATAGAAGTAGCGAATTTAATGAATAATCAAGTTGTAGCTGGTCACCTTGAATTTTCAATGTCTCAATATGATCCTACTGAAATAGAATACCGACAAATCGCCCTTTATAAATCAATTTTAGACTTCAATCGGAAACTGGGAACATCGTTAATTACATTTAGAAACGCCATACACTACGAGCTACTAACCAATTATGGAGAGTTTTTAATGATTACCAATAATCAAGAAATGTGCTCATTGGCTGAATTTTTAAGGGAAAATCTAACTTTTAAAGTAAAAATCGGCTGGGGAATCGGTAAAACACTGCAGGAGGCTAGAATTCAAGCAGAGAAGGCTTCCACTTATTGTACGGATACAGTAACATCATCCTATATTTTCACAAAGGAAGATCAACTAATTGGACCGCTAGATGGCAATTCTTCTATTTCGATAAAAGATTTAGATAATGAAAAGCTAGAGGAAATTGCTAATAATACGAATATCTCATTACTCCATTTACAAAAAATTTATGGTTTAATGTACAGACTTAAAAAGGAGACATTAACAGCTGAAGAATTAAGTGTTCACCTATCTGTAGCAGTACGTACAGCAAGTAGAATATTGACTCGGCTGGAGGAATATAATTACGCCACTTCTATACTTAATAAAGTTACACGAGCGAAAGGAAGACCGCAGAAGTTATATAAGTTAAATTTCTAGCTTTCATTTTTTCTTGAGAACTAAATGAACATAACGTTAAACACATTTCTTGAGCTTTCTAAACGCACTGTTTCATTATGGGGTACTTCTATATTAGTAGTTTAATAGAATGTCTTGATTTGCTGTACAACATGAGCTGTACAATATAAAAGTGTAATCCCATAATGAGATTACACTTTTTCTTAAGTTTATAATGTTTGGTCTAAACGTATTAATGTGTCATATAAGACATCTGTAGCAATTGCACAGTCATCCATTGACGAAAATTCTAATGGATTATGACTAATGCCGTCTTTTGAACGGACAAAGATCATTCCCATTGGGCACAAGCTAGCAAAGTTCATGGCGTCATGCCCAGCCCCACTAACAAGGGAAATCGGTTTTACCCCTTTTGAAACAATTGCTTCTTTGATGATTGCTTGCAACTTTGCATCTGCTTGTACAGAAGATACTGTTTGTAGCTCGGTAATTTCTGATTGCACGCCACGTTTTTCAGAAACTGCTTGGATCATTTCGCTAATCTCCGTCACAATCTTCGCGCATCGCTCATTATCAACATCACGAACATCTAGTGAAAAAGTCACTTCACCTGGAATAACGTTTACACCATTTGGTTTTACTGTTAATTTACCTACTGTCGCTACTGCATCTTTGTATTTAAGCGCAATTTGTTCTACGTTTAAAATCATTTCACTTGCAGCGACAAGTGCATCTTGACGAATTGGCATAGGTGTTGCTCCAGCATGCTCACTGAGGCCTTTAACAGTAACTTCCTTCCAACTAGGACCAGCAATTCCCGTTACAATCCCAACCGGTACATCTTCATTTTCTAAAACTTTACCTTGTTCAATATGTAGTTCAAGATAAGCTGCTACTTGTTTTACTTTTGCTTCATTTATTTTTTCAGGTTCCAATCCAACCTCAATCATCGCATCTTTGATGGAAATGCCCTGATCGTCTTTCCACTCAAGTTCTTCCTCTTTTAAAATACCAGCCATGGCACGACTTCCGAGTAACCCAAATCCAAAACGCGTACCCTCTTCGTCTTTAAAAGAAACAATTTTAAGAGGTGAAGTTAGTTGAACTCCTTGATCTTTAAGGCTATGTGCCACTTCAATTGCCGCAAGTACACCAAGTGCACCATCAAATTTGCCACCATGAGGAACGGTATCAATATGAGAACCAATAATAATCGGTGCTTTTCCTTCATTTCCTGGAAGTTCACCAATTACATTTCCAACAGCATCGAATGAAACAGTTAACCCAGCTTCCTCCATGCATTGTTGGATGTATTCGTTCCCCCGTACCTCTTCCTCTGTAAATGAAAATCGATTAATGCCTCCTGATGATTGCATTCCAAACTGACTGAGTTCTTCAATATGTTTTTCTAGTCTTTCTCTATTAATCATGGTAGATTGTATCTCCTTCACTTTTAGTATATATTTTATCATACGAACTAAATTAGAAGAATTGGTTTAGAGATTGGAATGCTACAATCATCATCGGGTCCACCTAATTCCTAGTTTTGTAAATAACTTGGATCTTTACCTATACGGACTTGGCTCAAAATTAGAGCTCCAAACATTTGAATGATCGTCTTAACAATTACTTGCCCTAAAATAGCAAATGGTACAGCTTCCCAAGGGAGAATATTAGCACCAAGTGGACTTAAACCAATGATTACGAAAATAACAGAGTCAAGTATTCCTCCAACTATTCCGCTGTACAACACGCGCCAAGCTAAAGGTAATTTCAATCTTGTATAGATTTCTGTATCAGCTGTTTCTGAGATAACAAATGAAATTGCCGATGCGGCCACAATCATCAAAGTATCTCCAAGTAAGAATGAAACAATTGCTGATAGGAATAAAGCGGCAAAGATTAACAAATACGTTTTCGCTCTACCGTATTTATTTTGCACAAGGTCACGGAAAATAAAGGTCGCTCCAACCAACAATGTACCCATTGGCACAATAAACATTGCAAACTGTAATGGCATAAATGCAGCCGTTACCACATTTGCGATAACAATAGATAATAAGTAAAATAGAATTCTCATGATATTACTCCTCAGTTAAATAAATTTAAAATCATTTTCATTTGTTCAGATAAAATCTCTACCCTTACATAACGAAAAAACAGCACGCTAAGAAAAAGGTGCTGTCTCTTCTTAGTTTTTTTAAGAGGGTAGCTAGAAACCTCTCCTTCATCAAGGCTATTCAATTATTTTTTATCGATTATCGATTTTTTCTGGATTTAAATCGTGGTTCATCAAACGATAATCCGCTATTTCTTCATATTTCGTTCCTGGCTTCCCATAGTTACACCATGGGTCAATAGAGATACCTCCACGTGGAGTAAATTTACCCCAAACCTCGATATATCTTGGATCTAGTAATTTAATTAGATCATTCATAATGATATTGACACAATCTTCATGGAAATCACCATGATTTCTAAAACTAAACAAATATAACTTTAATGATTTACTTTCAACCAGTTTTTGATCAGGAATATATGATATATAAATCGTCGCAAAATCAGGTTGATGCGTAAGTGGGCAAAGACTAGTAAACTCCGGACAATTAAACTTTACAAAATAATCACGATTTGTATGAAGATTATCTACTGCCTCAAGTACCTCTGGTGCATACTCAAATGAATACTGCGTATTTTGGTTACCTAATAGTGTCAAATCCTTTAAACCCTCTTCATGGCTACGGCCAGACATAAAAAAACCTCCTTGTAAATGTTCCCCAACACTTTTCAAGAGAGGCTCTACCAATTATTCTATATCAAACGTATGTGGAAAATAGAAAAAGCCATATCCGATTATGGACATGGCTTTTGTCATGTTTCCATAGTTTTTTATAGAGGGTATCAGCTATGAACCTCTCCCATACTCGCATGGGCACTTTATATATTGGTATAATATTATACCATTTACATGAGAACGTCAATGGAAGTTTTAAACAGAAGCCCATTTACGAAGGAAATCACCATCTTTTGTACGCTGTTGAAGTAAACACTTTGGTAGATGTACCCCTTTCAGATATGGGATATTTTTGTTTATCCCACGATCAGTATAATTGTACTTTATTGTATGCTGATTAGTAAAATTTCAGGATTAAAAAAAGCAACCTAATCAAAAAACGCTTGTAATCCAGTATTCAAGCATAGTAGGATTCACTTTTTTCGTCAACTCGGTTTACATAAAATAAATATTTTTTTGTCATCTTAGTTGACGAAAAAACAACCTACTCCTATTAATATATCAAGCATTTTTTCATTGTATTGCTGTTTTTAGAAACTCTTTTTCTTACAAAAAAAACTTCTCAATCCTTCTAGATGGGTTGGGAAGCTAGTTTATGATGGTTAATCTAATGTCGTTATATTGATTGCTATAGGCAAAGATGAGCCACCTGCATTAACGATCTCCAGTTCTATAAAACCTTTATTATTCGTAGTTTTATAATCAATTACATTTGCTACATCTTTCATAGGTTCTAAGGTAGGAATATTAAAAATTCCTTCTGCAGTTTTAACCGTACCACTATATCGGCCACCCCTACTACCTATTCTTACCCTAATTGTTTTTTCATCATCTGACTGATTAATGTAAGGAATCTTTACTTTATAAACAACACCGAAATGACCTTTATTTGCAATCGACGGTGCTACTAAACTATTCACAGAGCTAAAAATATTGTCTGTTATTCCATTCGATATATTATAAGAGATTTCTTCACCTTGATTTACATTATAACTCGGAAATGTCGCAAGAAGTTCAGAGCTTGGCCATACACCTCTTGGATGAAGATTAAGTTCATCAATAACAATAGGTGATGTCGTTATTGTTGTTAAGTCACTACCATCTCTACTAATTACAGTTCTAATAATATAATTTAATTCACCACTACCAGTCATTTTTGTAACGGTAAATTGATTAATAAATCCAACCATTTCATTAGCTTTTAACTTAAAACTACCCAAATGTGAAGTTTCTCCTGGCTTGATAAGTTCTATACCGGTATTCATACTTTTCAAACGGCCATCTAGTAATGCTTCTGCAATCGGAAGACCTATATCAAGATCATAATAACTAGTAGAACTAATTTTATTGATACCTTCAAGGTTTTTCACTTCAAATGAAGTTTTAGGGGATACATTTTCAATTGTGATACCTACAGTTACTTCCTCGTCGAATTTGTTAATATGCCACCCAAACACTCGATGGTCTTTCGTATTTTCATCTACCTTAACAATGTCATTCGCTAAAGTAACATTATCTCCATTTATAGTGTTTGAACTTAATACTTCTGGATTGCCACTAACTAGTAATCTTCTGTTACCAGACATTTCTACATCTTCAACATTTAATATGTTCGAAATCTTTACCTGTTCTTTTGTTAAAAAATCAGTTGCATATTTCGGCATTGTAATATTAATATTTTTGTCTTTAGGGTCATAATGAACTTTTCCATCGAATGCTTCACCAACAAAGCGTAAAGGAATCATCGTTTTACTCTTATATAAAATAGGTGGAACTAATAAGATTCTTGTTTCCCCATTAAATTGAGCCTCAGTAGAATCAATAACCAATTTTATTTTTGTGTTACCCTTATTAGCGTAAACAGCACGTTCTTCTTGATCCCATTTCACTTTAGCACCCATTGCCTCAAACGTTTCTCTTAATGGTACTAAAGTCGTCCAATCTTTAATAATAGGCTTTTTT
>JAPSJC010000069.1 GCA_031178355.1 Ureibacillus sp. | reverse complement strand
TCAATATTCCCATGTGTGACCAATAAAAATGTTCCAAATAGCGCAAAAAATATCGCAGTTATTTCTTTTATTGTAGGTACACGTTTCGCTATCATAATATAATAACTAGTCACTAAAACGGGACCAAGATATTGCAAAACTGTAGCTGTTGCAGCATTTGAATAGGTTATAGCAGCTAAATATGTATATTGTGCACCAATCATACCAAAAATACCAAATATCACGATTCCAAAGAAATCCGCTTTTTGTCGCCAAACATCAAATATACGGTTACCTTCCTGTCTATAAGCAATGATGATGAGAAGTAGTCCTGCTGATAATAATCGGACTGTTGTTAACCACTCTGTACTAATATGTAAGGATTGAAACATGTATTGGGAAACAGTTCCTGATATCCCCCAAAATAATGCTGCCGTAAGGACTAATGTAATCCCTTTACTACGATCATTCAATATCATAACACTCCTTCGTCAATTGCCGAATGATTCTATTGTAGGAGCATTTCTACTATTTTTCAATACAATTCTAATTTCAATTAAACAGTTTCATATATACTTCATTTATATAAAAGGACTTTCATATAAATAAAAAAAGCTGAGTAGAAATCTTCTACTCAGCATAGTACTTATTTATTCTCCAGTTTCTTTGGGAAGAGTCTGTGCTAAAATAATTTCTCCATCAGTAGATACATCAATTTTAAGTGATCCATTAGAATAACGGTCAGCTTTAGCAAAACTAGAAACAGTAAGTATTTCCTCAACTTGTTTTTTCGTAGTTATTTTGATTTTATCGTGATTATCTACAGCTATCACGGCGAATATACGATGAGGATTTGCTTTTAATTCTTTTAAAGTCAAAACCCCACGTTTAGCACGAGAACTTATTTCAATTTCATTAGCGCTCATTCGTTTTACTGCCCCACGGTGAGTAATAACTATTAAATCCTGGTTTTTTTCTTTATTGATTGTGTTTACTGAAACTAATAAATCATTTTCTTTTAGGTTCATTCCTTTAACGCCACCCGTTTTAACACCAGTTACAGGAATCTCTTCAATATCAAATCGAATTGAATAACTTAGATAGCTAGATAACAAGATCTCTTTATCACTTGTTGTAAGAGATGCATGAATCATTTCATCATCATTTTTCAAGTTCATTGTTTTAATTGATTTTGAGTATCTTGATACAGCATAGTCGGAAAGCAATGAACGTTTGACTTGTCCGTTTTTCGTTGCAGTAAGGACAAAAACATCTTCTTGTTTGAAATCTTCAACCCCTAGTACTTCAATAACCTCTTCTGAATCTTCTAATGGAACAATACTTGAGATATGTTGACCTAATTCCTTCCATCGAATATCAGGTAACTCATGTACTGGTTGATAAATGTAGTTTCCTTTGTTCGTAAATAGCAATAAATGATGTTGGGTATTCATAGTAGATTCAAATAATAGATAGTCTGATTCTTTCATAGCAAAATCTTGACCATTAGACGCAGCGTGAGATCGAGTACTAGTACGTTTAATATATCCATCTTTCGTAACTGTAACAACAACCTCTTCACTTGGTACAAGTACGTCTAATGTTATTTTGATTTCTTCAATTTCGGCTTCAATAATTGATCTACGTGGTTCAGAGAATCTCTTTTTAATTTCTAAAAGCTCTGATTTAATCACTTTTATTAGCTGTTTCTCATTATTAATAATTTCAGTTAGTTCAGCAATTATTTTACCTAATTCTTCCTCTTCTGCTTTTAGTTCAGTAATGTCTGTATTTGTTAAGCGATATAATTGTAAGCTAACAATTGCTTCTGCTTGAATTTCAGTAAAGCCGAACTGAGCAATTAAATTATCCTTTGCATCGCGTTTATCTCTCGATCCTCGAATGGTTTTAATGACTTCATCTAGTATGGATAATGCTTTCATTAACCCATCGACGATATGTAATCGATCTTTTGCTTTTTGCAAATCGAATTCTGATCGTTTTGTAACTACCTCTTTTTGGTGGTTAATATATGCATCCAACATGAGTGGTAAAGTCATCATCGTTGGGCGACGATTATGAATTGCAATCATATTAAAGTTGTAATTGATTTGAAGTTCGGAATTTTTATATAAATAATTTAAAATACCTCGTCCATCAACATCTTTTTTCAGTTCAATTACAATTCGTAAACCTGTACGGTCAGATTCGTCTCGAATATCCGCAATACCTTCTAGTTTTTTATCAACACGCATTTCATCAATTTTCTTAACTAAATGCGCTTTATTTACCTCGTATGGCAATTCTGTAATAACGATTTGATCTTTTCCGCCTTTTATAGGTTCAATAGCGGCTTTTGATCGAACGATGATTTTCCCTCTACCGGTTTCGTACGCCTTTTTAATTCCGTCTACACCTTGAATTATTCCACCTGTAGGGAAATCCGGACCTTTTATAACAGTCATTAACTCATCAACTGAGCAATATGGGTTTGCTAGGCGCATTAAAGCAGCATCGATTGTCTCAGCTAAATTATGTGGTGGAATATCGGTCGCATAACCTGCAGAAATCCCTGTCGCTCCATTAACAAGTAAGTTTGGAAATCTTGCAGGTAAAACAGTAGGTTCCATATCTTGGTCATCAAAGTTTGGAACAAATTCCACAGTTCTTTTTGTTATATCACGTAACATTTCCGCGGCTATGTTCGATAAACGTGCTTCTGTGTAACGCATCGCTGCAGGTGGGTCACCATCTACTGAACCGTTGTTACCATGCATTTCTATTAACATATGACGAGCTTTCCAATCTTGACTTAAGCGAACCATGGCGTCATAAACAGATGTGTCGCCATGGGGATGGAAGTTACCTATTACATGTCCAACTGTTTTAGCAGATTTTCTAAAAGGTTTGTCATTTGTATTCCCTGCGTCAAACATTGCATAGAGAATACGACGTTGCACGGGCTTAAGTCCATCCCTTGCATCAGGAATTGCTCGATCTTGAATAATATATTTACTGTATCGACCGAACCGATCGCCCATTACGTCCTCTAAAGGTAATTCTTGAAATTGTTCGGCAGTCATGCTTCTGTTTCCTCCTCATGATGGATGTAGTCATCGTTGACAAGATTATTAGTATCTTCTTCCATACCAAAATCAACATTTGCCTCTATCCATTTTCGACGTGGTTCTACTTTGTCACCCATTAACGTTGTAACTCGTCGTTCTGCTCGAGCGCCATCTTCAATAGTTACACGAATTAAAGTACGAGTTTCAGGGTTCATTGTAGTATCCCATAACTGGTCAGCATTCATCTCACCTAAACCTTTGTAACGTTGAATAATATATCCTTTTCCTATCTTTTTAATGGCAGCTTGTAACTCTTTCTCAGTCCATGCATACTCAATTACTTCTTTTTTACCAAAACCTTTAGAGATTTTGTAAAGCGGTGGCATGGCAATATAAACTTTTCCTGCATCGATTAATGGACGCATATATTTATAGAAGAAAGTTAGTAATAGAACTTGAATATGAGCACCATCTGTATCTGCATCGGTCATAATAATGACTTTATCATAAGAAGCGTCTTCTAGGGCAAACTCAGGACCAACCCCGCCACCGATTGTATGGATAATTGTTGCGATCTCTTCGTTTTTCATAATATCTGAAAGCTTTGCTTTTTCTGTATTTATAACTTTTCCGCGCAAAGGTAATATTGCTTGGAATGTACGATCTCGTCCTTGTTTTGCAGATCCACCAGCAGAATCTCCCTCTACTAAGTATAGTTCATTTTTAGCAGCGTTTCGAGATTGAGCGGGTGTAAGTTTACCTGACAATAATGTACTTGCTCTCTTTTTCTTACCATTACGTGCGTCTTCACGAGCTTTTCTTGCTGCCTCTCGTGCTTGTTGTGCCCGGATTGCTTTACGAACAAGAGATGAAGATAACTCTGCATTTTCCTCTAAAACGTAAAGTAACTGTTCCGCAACAACCGATTCAACAGCAGAACGTGCTTCAGTTGTACCTAACTTACTTTTCGTTTGACCCTCAAATTGGAGTAAGTTCTCTGGTATACGAACAGAAATAACGGCGGATAAACCTTCTCGAATATCTGTACCTTCAAGGTTTTTATCTTTCTCTTTAAGTAATCCTGTTCTACGAGCATATTCATTGAATACACGAGTCAGCGCTGACTTCGCACCTGTCTCATGTGTACCACCATCACGGGTACGAACATTGTTTACGAAGGATAAAATGGTTTCTGTATAACCATCATTAAATTGGAAAGCAAACTCAACTTCAATTTCATCTTTCGAACCCTCTACGTATTTCACAGGATGCAAAACATCTTTTTCTTCGTTTAAATATTGTACGAACGCTTCAATACCATTTTCATAATGAAATACTTCATGTTGGCCCTCTCCGCGCTCATCACTGATTTCAATTTTTAAACCTTTTAATAAAAAAGCAGATTCACGTAAGCGTTCTGCTAAAACTTCATAATTATACTTTGTAACAGAGAAAATTGTGGAATCAGGAAGGAAACGAACGAGCGTTCCCCTTTCTTTTGTTGTGCCTATTACTTCAAGTGTTGTTACAGGTTTTCCACCTTCTTCAAAACGTTGGCGGAAAACTTGTCCATCACGATAAATCGTAACTTCTAAAAAAGTAGATAAAGCGTTTACAACTGATGAACCTACACCGTGTAAACCTCCACTTGTCTTATAACCACCTTGCCCAAATTTTCCTCCAGCATGAAGGATGGTAAAAATCACTTCAGGTGTTGGTTTTCCTAATTTATGCATTCCAGTAGGCATACCACGACCATAATCGCGAACGCTAATGGAGTTATCCTCATGAATTTTTACGATGATATGAGATCCATATCCAGCAAGTGCTTCATCCACTGCATTATCAACTATTTCATAAACTAAGTGATGAAGGCCTCGACTATCTGTAGATCCAATATACATACCTGGTCTTTTACGAACCGCTTCTAACCCTTCTAGTACTTGTATTGCATCCTCATTATATGCGATCCCTGGCTGTTTCAATGCCAAATCAAATCCCCTCCAAAGACAAACATCTGTTCTGTTTCTGATTCTATGGTACTGAACTTAAATTTTACTGTCAATAATTAGCACATCAAAGCAATACTAATTGTATCAAACCTAAATCAAATAGCACAAACAGAACTTTACCCTAAGCTTTTATTGTACTTCAATTTACAAATTAGTAAATATTAGATTTGGTTATTGTCTTATTCACGATAATTTTCACTTTTTCCTTCTTATTCATTCACAAATCCTAAATATTATTTCAATTACAGTAGTTCTAAACATAAGCATGATAATATAGTAAAAAATAAAATACTCTTTCGTATACTATGAAAAAGGTGTAAAATGGTTATTGCTACATACTAGTACCAACTAATAAATAATCTTGAAAGGAACAGACTATGGTTACTGCAATAATTATTATTTGTGCTTATTTACTCGGGTCAATTCCGTCTGGTTTATGGATTGGAAAGATATTTTATAAAACAGACATAAGAGAACATGGTAGTGGAAATCTAGGTGGAACAAACTCATTTAGAGTTTTAGGTAAGAAAGCAGGTATTGTTGTTACGGCATTCGATATCTTAAAAGGAACAGCAGCAGTATTATTACCATTAGTCCCGTATTTCGCTGATGCAGCTATTCATCCTTTAATATTAGGTGGTATCGCTGTTTTTGGTCATATGTATCCTATTTTTGCTAGCTTCAGAGGTGGAAAAGCTGTTGCAACATCTGCTGGTGTTTTATTAGGTTATACATGGCCATTCTTCATTGTGTTAATAGTTAGCTTCTTAATCGCGTTAAAGTTAACCAAAATGGTAAGCTTTTCATCTATGGCAGCAGCAGTTATTGGTGTTATTTATAGCATGGTTTATTGGTATATTACAGGTGATTTTGCGTTATTTATCGTTGTATTTATATTAGCTACATTCATTTTCTATCGTCATCGCTCTAACATTAAACGAATTAGAGAAGGTACTGAATCTAAAGTTACATGGATTTAGTACACTATCGAAAGGATGGTCTAGATGAAAATCGTAATATCAGACGAAGCTTTTACATGGTTTAAGAAAGAAATGGATGTGGAACCTGGTCAATATATACGATTTTACGCAAGATATGGTGGCTCTTCCCCCTTTCATGAAGCTTTCTCACTTGGTATGAATCGTGAAACACCAAATGATCTTAGCGTCGAAACAATCGTGAATGGAGTTCATTTCTACATTGAAAAAGACGATGAATGGTTCTTTAATGAACATGACTTATACGTAGTTGTAGATTCTAAAGTCGATGAAATTTCGTATGAGTATATGAAAAACTAGCACATATAAGTTAGGATGTCTTAAGAGTAAATACTTTTTAGACATCCTTTTTTTAATTAGAATCTTTAACATTCAACTAATCAACATAAAACGCAAATGGTTTTATTTTTCCAATATTTTATATAAAAAATAATTGAACGTAAAAATTTAAAATAAATATTTCTTTTTTTAAAGCATATAGTTTTAACAAACACATTTAGACATATTTTGTTAGAATACGAGGATTATGTATTAATTTTCCTAAAAGGAGTGCACTTATTGTCAACTTGGACAAAAAATGACATGCAAGACCAAACTGGAAAAGTGGTGATTGTTACTGGAGCAAACCGTGGATTAGGTTTTCAAACATCATTGGCTTTAGCAGAAAAAGGGGCAACGGTTATTCTTGCAGTACGGGATCTACATCAAGGAAGGCTTGCTCAAGAAAAGATCCAAGCTTTTTTCCCAGATGCGAGAGTGGATGTAATGTATCTAAATTTAGATGAGCTTGCCAGTATAAAACCATTTTCTCAAGAATTTAAGAAAAAGTACAATACATTATCCATTCTAATCAATAATGCAGGTGTCATGTCAAAACAATTACAAAAAACAAAAGATGGATATGAATCTCAATTTGGCATTAACTATATGGGTCATTTTGTTTTGACTTGCCATTTACTTGATTATTTAAAGTCTACTCCTCATTCCCGTGTAGTTTCATTGGGTAGTATGATTGCTCATAAATCAAAGCCTTCGTTTGGACATTTCTATGGCTCTGATAAGTATAAAATGACTCATTTCTATGCCCAGAGCAAACTAGCCTGTATGTTTTTTGCCAAATTATTAGATCAACGATTCAAAGACAATAAAATCCTCTCTAAAAGTATCGCTTGTCACCCAGGTATAGCCAGTACGAACTTATTTACTCAAAACTCTAGTAAACAGTCAAAAAAGATCACCAATGTCGGTATGAAGGTATTAGGCCAAGACGTAATTACCGGTGCTTTACCGATTTTATTTGCTGCTACGGAAAATTCACTATCTGGTGGGGAATATATTGGGCCAAACAAAAAACGTAAGGGCTCTCCCATTGAATTAACTATTTTAAATGACATCTATGATGGTAATGTTGCAAACAATTTATGGAATATTACTGAAAAGTTATGTGGTGTATCCTTTCGCTTTTAAATCAATATAAAAAACTAAACCCAAGATGCAAATCTCAGGTTTAGTTTTTTATTATTTGAGACTGTATACAACGTTCCCCGCTACTACCGTTTTTAGAACTTTTGCGTTTAACATTTCTTCAGACGTTCCATCGAGTAAATCACGATCAAAGATTGTAAAGTCAGCATCATAACCTGGTTTAATAAGTCCCCTTTCATGCTCTTTACAAATCGCTTTTGCGCTACCTAATGTATATAGTTGAATTGCTTCGAAGCGAGTTAATTTCTCTTCAGGTAAATAACCCTCAATATCTTCTCCAGGTTTTTTACGTTCAACAGCTGCATATATCGTTTTTAATGGGTCTACATCTTCCACTGGGGCATCTGTACCATTTGCACACATTAAACCTTGGTCAATTAGTTTTCTCCAAGCATATGCCCATTCTAGACGCTCTTGACCTAACCGGTTAATAACCCAAGGGAAGTCAGAAGGTACAAAGGCTGGTTGAATATCCAGTACAATTGGAAGTTTTTTTAATCGGGCAACTAAATCATCATTTAATAAACATGCATGTATGAGACGGTCTCGCTGACCAGCAGGAACTGGGTACTTTTCAAGTGCACGTATTACTTGTTCCGCGCCAGCATCTCCTATTGCATGGATCGCTACAGCTGAATTATATTCACGTGCAAGTTTGATATATTCTTCAAGGGATTCATCTGTATGAATTAGTATCCCTTGATTATTCTTATTATCTGCATATGGTTCCAATAATGCAGCAGTTGAACCACCAAAGGCTCCATCTGTAAACATCTTTAATGCGCCAGGTTCTATAAATGGTTCATCAAATTTATCACCGTTTTTCATCAACTCTTCAAAAACAGTATTATGTCTCAATAGATTTACACGGAAATGATGTTTCTTACCAATCACTCGTTTATATGCAGTTAAAGGATTCGTATAATGACCAAAGTATCCTAAATCATCAGAGTGACCACCTGTTAGTCCTTTTGAGTGTAAATCTTGAATCGCAATTTCAACAGCATTTTCTAGGAACTCAATATACTCATTGCCTTCTTTAGGAAGGCAAGATTTTACTAAGTTTGTAGCGTTTTCAAATAATCTCCCATTTAATTGCCCCTTCTCATCTTTACCAATCTCACCACCATAAGGGGATTCTGTTTGTTCTGTAATTTCAGCCAATTCTAACGTTTTTGAGTTTACAAGAATTTGATGAATACATACTCTCGTTAAAATAATTGGCCCTTTACGGATGGCATCAAGCTCCTCAATGGTAGGAATTCTAGGCTCAATAAAATTGTTTTCATTCCAGCCCTCTCCTAATAACCATTGATCTTCGGGTAAATCTTTCGCTGCTTCAGCAACTAACTGTAACATTTCTTCAGCAGAAGTGGCTTTGGATAAATCTAATCTTAATAATTTCTCACCATGAAAAATAATGTGTAAATGACTATCGACAAACCCAGGATACATTGTTGCACCGTTCAAATTCACAGAGCGATCTGCTAGATGTTCATATTCATCTCTATTGCCTACAGCCAGTATTTTTCCTTCTTCTACTAATACTGAATCAACAGTTTCATGCTCTTTTTCCATTGTGTATATTGTTCCACCATACCAAAGTTCTTTCATAACCATTTCCCCTTTTCCTCTGGATAAATACTATTATAAAGGAAAACCTTTCTAACAATATATATGAAAAAAATAACCCGCAACCAACATTATAGAGAAGTGGTTATACTCAAATTACATTGCTCCATAAAAAGGAAGTTTACGCTAATTTTACTACCCTTTCATGTAAAAATAACATTTTACAAAAAGTGGTTCTTGCTTATACAATAGTACTATTGGAATGTTGGAAATTAGAGATAAAGGAGTTAGCAAGAAGTGATTGAAAAAATAGAAATCAAACAAGAAATGGATGATCAAACCTTAATAGCAATCGAACAATATAAAGAAATATCTACTTCCAGACGGCACTATAGTAACTTACGATTTGCATTATTCCCAGTTTATTTTGCCATTCAATATGGAATCATCCAACTAGTTATAACTGATAATAAAGCAGAAGAAACGGTACCATTATACGTACTTTCGCTATGTGGTATTTTAATTAGTTATGTATTCTGGACAATTGAAAGTCGTATCGGAATGTATTACCAAATGCTCGAAGAAAATGGGAGTAGAATAGAAGAATTACTAGGAATGAATCAAAAAGTAATGAAAACGTGGGGGAAGAAGAGTTTTCTAAATAATACAAAGTTATCCATTGCTATTACATATATTACCTTTACATTTTATTGGATTGTCATGACCATCCTTTATTTTATAAAATAAAAAACAGGATTATCTCAATGATTTTAATGAGATAATCCTTTAATTTTCTAAGTTTTTTAATATATATTCATTTTCTTTTGATGTTGTAATTTGTACGGTTATAAAACCGTTTCCATAATAAGTTTTAATCAGAATTGGTATACCGAGAGTATTTTGAAATACAAAATCTAACCCACCAAAAGATACCGTCGCATCTCTACCCTTAGGTACATAACCGATATCTCTCGTGTGGCGGTGTCTCTCTAGGATCTCTACATCCAATTGATCAATCGCATTAAATAATGTTGAAGAAGTTTGACATATACCCCCACCAATACCGATGACAATTTTCCCTTGTAAAAATTCTGGAGCTTCTTGGTAACCAGATGCAATATCACGCGGACCAACTATATCATTAAATGAAAAAATATCTCCACTACCTACTATGACGTTATTAATAGAGGCAGAAGATAGTTCTATGTTTTTGCTTCTTCCTAAATTATTTGGATTAAATTTTGTCGTATAGGATGCTAAAACGATTTCATTTAAAAATGGTGCATCCTCTTCTTTATAACCACTAGTTATCACTTTAAGAGGAACGTAAATACTCCCACCATTGAATGAATTCTCTAATATCTCTTCCACTAACTCATCCTCAGCTACTGTAACTTTGGGCCTTCCTTTAATAATTTCCCCAGTAGTAGGGTCAATACGATCTAATATCATTTTCTGATTAAATCCGCTTTTTGTAGATGTTCCATTGGCTAGGTTTTGTACGATCCATTGGACCTGCTTTTTAAAATATAAAATATCCAATTCTAGATGATAAGGCTGAGGGATAATTGTTGTGATGACTTTATTCGTATTAGGGTCAATAAGATGAGTGAAATTTGATTTATTTAGATCATAAGATGCATAAACAAATAAATTAGACGTAACTATACTTATAGTAAAGATGATCATTATTAAATTAAATCGGATTAATAGACTTTTCATTGTTTAATACCTCTTTAAATTAAGTTACACTTATTGTTCTTAATCCAAGAGGAATTATAAGTGGATATATATTGAACTTATTGATTTTATAAAACGTACGATTCTTAATACTTTTCGCAGATCATTTCAACATCAACTTTTGTTGTTATTATCAACGGATAAATCAATGTTCTGAATCCTAAATGCTCCAGTTCAATGGTTTGCTTGTGTTTATTGGATTATTTTAATCAAATATGCCATTTCGTAATAT
>JAPSJC010000158.1 GCA_031178355.1 Ureibacillus sp. | reverse complement strand
TTTGTCCTAGCCTTTTTTCTACATTATAAAACTTTCCCTAAGAACGCTTTTGTTCGTTCATTTTGAGGACTTCCAAACAGTAAACTTGGAATGCCTTGCTCAACGATATGTCCACCGTCCATAAAGATTACACGATCCGCAACTTCACGAGCAAATCCCATTTCATGTGTTACGACAATCATTGTCATACCTTCTTTTGCTAATTGCTTCATTACATCTAAAACTTCCTGTACCATTTCAGGGTCAAGAGCTGAAGTTGGTTCGTCAAATAGCATGACTTTCGGCTTCATTGCAAGAGCTCTAGCAATGGCCACACGTTGTTGTTGCCCACCTGAAAGTTGTTGTGGGTAGTTATATGCTTTTTCACGAAGTCCTACTTTATCTAGTAATTCTAAAGCTAAATCTTCGGCCGCATGTTTATCAATTTTACGAATTAACATTGGTGCCATGATCACATTATCAATTACCGACATATGTGGGAATAGGTTAAATTGTTGGAATACCATACCAACCTCTGTACGAATATCATTGATATTCGTTTTCGGATCGTTCACTTGAGCTCCCCCAATATAAACTGCTCCGTCCGTAATATCTTCAAGTAGATTTATACATCTAAGGAAGGTACTTTTACCAGAACCAGATGGCCCAATCACGCAAACTACTTCACGTTCTTCCACTTCACAGTCAATTCCCTTTAATACTTCAAGCTTCCCAAATGTTTTGTGTAAGTTTTCAACTTTAATCATGATGCAGCCCGCCTTTCTCGTTTTTTACGCGGGATATAATCATTGCTAAAGCGTTTTTCAACATAGGCAACTAGTTTTGTTACGACATAAGTCAATATTAAATATAATAATGCAGCTGTTAAATACGGCTCCCAGAATCGTTGATACGACCCAGCAACTACTTTAGCAGCATATAAAATATCGCTTACGGCAATAACCATTACTAAAGAAGAGTCTTTTAATAATGCGATAAACTGATTGCCTAATGGAGGAATCATACGTCTAAACGCTTGTGGCAAAATAACTTTTCGCATCGCTTGGCCCTGTGTTAACCCTAACGAGCGTGCAGCTTCTGTTTGCCCTTTATCAATTGACTCAATGCCAGCACGGAAAATTTCTGCGTTATACGCTGCACTATTTAAAATAAGTGCTGCAATACCAGAAAACATAACACCTAATGATTGACCGAACACAGTTGGTATTAACGCTAAATGGATAATTAAAATTTGTACAAGTAATGGCGTACCTCGGAAAAAGTCAATATACAAATTGCAAGGGACTTTTATCCAATTATTCTTCGATAGTTTTCCAAGTCCTAAAAAAACACCTAGTAGTAATCCACCAGCATATCCGCAAATTGTTAATATGACCGTTATCCAGATACCACGGAAAAATAAATCACGGTAGTTCCAGATTATGTCCCAGCGCAGATCAAAGATGAATTCCATCTGAAACACCTCCATTCATTAGAAATCGATTTCTTGTCCAGTAATTTCTGCTAATTTACCATTTTCTTTAATCTTTTTAAGACCTTCATTTAATAAATTTAATAATTCCGTATTGCCTTTTTTCACCATTAAGCCGTAATATTCTTTTTCAAAGCTTGGATCTTCAATTGTTTTAATTGGTGCATCTGGATTATTTTTTAAATACTCTAAAATAACTGCATTATCACCGATTGCTACATCAGCTGTTCCATTAATTACTTCTTGATACGCAAGTGGTTGATTTTCATATGCCATAATATTTGCATTCGTTTGACCTAAAACTTTTTGAGCAGCAACATGAGATGTTGTATTAATTTGAACAGCTACCTTTTTATCTTTTATATCTTCAAGTGATTGAATATCTGTATTATCTTCTGGAACGATAAGGAGTAATGTAGATTCCCAATAAGGTTCAGTAAAATCATAAGTTTCTTTACGCTCTTCTGTAATTGTGATACCTGCAGCGCCGAAATCAATTTCTCCATTTGTCAGTTTAGAGAAAACAGGTTCCCAACCAACGTTTTGTAATTCATATTCAAATCCCATTTCTTCAGCGATTGCCTTTACAACGTCTGGGTCAATACCAGAAATCGTTCCTTTATCATCTAAATAGATGAATGGAGCGAATGTTGCTTCAGTACCACCGATATACTTCTTAGCAGTCTCCCCACTTCCATTAGATCCATTTTCTGCAGTACCACAAGCTGCAAGAATCATTGATAAAGCGGTTAACATCATTAATATAGTAAGTAAACTCTTTTTCTTCATCCTTATACCCCCTAATATTTTCATAGTTTTGTTGACAATTGTCCAACTATTAAAAATTATCAAACTATAGATAGTATTATATAAACTTTAAATTTTTATTACAATACTAAATTTATGAAATTTGGCATATCACTCTTATATATACATATGAATAAGGAATTATGAATTGTTTGCTGACTTTTTTCATTGTTCTTAAGAAATTACAACTAATCTATTAACTAAACAATAGAAAAAAGCCACCATATTCCCTAAGAATATGGTGGCTTACTATTTTGAAACCTTCAAACTATATTACTTACTCTGTATCATTTACCTATAAACACGATTTTTACTAAATTTATATGAAAAGATATTTGATCATAACTAGTTTAAAGAGAAGGAAAATGGGGTAAAATCAATTGGTACAGTAATTGGGTTTTCACCCCATTATTTCCATCCCTCTGTAAACCATTAGGCTGCTAAACTAATGATCTACAGACAGGTCTAACTATTAAAATTATATTTGAAAACAGTAAAATGGCGCCCTTAAAGGGCATATTGTAATTAATGAAAAAAACAGCTCCAAACCTTCATTTATGAGTTGCAGCTTTTCATTAGGTAACATATGTGAATCATGAATAACATTTATTAATTTACTAATTTTCGGTACAGTTATCAACCTTTTTATGAAAATAAGAATAAATTTTTAATATTATTATACTCAATTTAGACATATTTATGAAAAAGTTATTGATGAAGTATT
>JAPSJC010000068.1:6333-11930 GCA_031178355.1 Ureibacillus sp. | reverse complement strand
TCGTCTACCACGAAATACGCTTTCATTTTTGTTTTTATTTCCTCAAGCTTTTGAAGGATTTCTTCTACTGAAGCTCCTTTACTAGCCATTTCACTTGCTGTTTTTGCATAAAACCCTTGAGGTGAACAAGAAATTTCACTATCAAATACGTGTACTTTAATGCCCTCTACCATATTGGCAGCTTGTACTGCTCCTTGGAAAGTTCCACTAATACCACTAGATAAATGAATGGAGATTACTTCGTCGTACTCTTTTCCAAGTTCCTCAAAAAGTTCGGTGAATTTTCCTATAGATGGCTGCGTTGTTTTGGGAAAAACTTTTGAGTTACGCACTTTATCGTAAAATTCTGTAGTTGTAATTTCAACTTCTTCGTCATACGTACCATCTTCTAAATGGACACTCAAAGGGATCACATGTATGTTATATTGATCTCTTTCCTCAAGTGTTAAATAAGCTGTACTATCGGTAACAACCGCAATTTTCATCGATTTACCCACTCCCTTAAAAATAGTTTACAAGACAAATGTCATGTTGTGAACTTCTAATGTGAAATAAGATTTGGATCATATTAAAGTTGTATTTTCAGATGGAAAAACCACATTAAAACCTATTTTTTATCTTTATTTATTTACTATAGTATTAAATATAAACATGAATAATCCTCTATTAATAAATAAAATGAGTCAAAAACAAAAAGCACTTCTCGATTTGAAGTTAATCTCAAATCTCGAAATGCTTCTTCATTTATAACCTTAACTTACTTATTCCCGATATAATAGATACTTGTTACTTTCCATTCGCCATCTTCTTTAACAAAGACTGTGACTTGGCGGCCATCGTCTGTTAATTCAGCTCCAGTTGCGATTTCCGTTAAGTCAGTTACCAAGTTAGAATAGACTTGTGCTTCTTTTTCGTTATATTTTACAATTGTGGTATCTGTTGCAGTTTTGGTAATATCGTATTGTTCAAAAGCCATCTTGGCAGTTTCTTTATCCTCTTCAATTGAGAAACCTTGAGGGTTTTTAGAAAGAGTTTCCACATAACGATTGATATCTTTTGAATTAAATGATTCAATATACTCTTCGAAAGCTGCAATGATTGCTTCTTTTTCTTCAGCTGGAACACCGCTTGCTTCTTCGATACTATCACCTAACATTTCAAATCCAACTGTACCTTCTTCAATGATTTTTGCATTATCTTCTAGGTTAACTTCTTCATTATTATTACTACAAGCTGTTAGCATAAACACTGCGAATACAGCTACAAAATATTTATACATAAACCGAATCCTCCCGCGCACAATTGTAGCATACTTTTTGTCCTATGCCCATTGGCTTAGTTTTATTGAACAGAAAATGTGATTATCTGCGCTCTATTTTAGTTTTAAAAACATTAGTAGTTCTTTTCACGGTTTAATGACGTTTATAACATTAAATTTGTTGCAGTTCCTTTAAAGAAACTTTTTTTATTTGATTATAGTTTGTAACGAAATAGTAAAATTTAACCAACAAGTTGAGGATTTGGAACCGAAAATTAAATTATCCATTAAATTAAAAAAATCCCAACCTTTTACAGATTGGAATTCCATTACTATACTATTAATTTGAAAACTATTAAAAGATTAATAGAATTAACGCACTTCTACCCAACCATTTTTAATAGCTGTTACAACAGCTTGTGTACGGTCATTTACATTCATTTTTTGCAGAATGCTAGAAACGTGGTTTTTAACTGTCTTTTCAGAAATAAATAAAGATTCTCCGATTGAACGATTAGATTGTCCATCCGTTAATAATTGTAAAACTTCACACTCACGTTTCGTAAGTAAGTGGAATGGTCGGCGAATTTCTGTTTGATGGAAATTGCCTTTATTCTCATGTTCGCTTAAGCGACGGAATTCTGCAACTAAGTTTTTCGTTACTTTTGGATGTAAGTAAGATCCACCGTTTGCAACGATTTTAATTGCATCCACGATTTCATCTGCGTCCATTTCTTTTAACATATAGCCTAATGCACCCGATTTTAGTGCATGTGTTACATAACTTTCATCATCGTGAATAGATAACATAATTACTTTAGCATAAGGGTACTCTTGTAGTAGTTCAGCTGTAGCATCTACACCGTTTTTACCTGGCATATTTATATCCATTAGGACAACATCTGGTAAATTTTCGCGATATAAGCGAACGATATCAGAACCATCGTCTCCTTCAGCTACTACTTCAAAAGAATCTTCAAAATCTAAAATTCGCTTAACCCCTTCGCGAAATAATTGGTGGTCATCGATAATAATAATTTTTGTCATAATTGTTACCCCCTTGACTTCATTCCGTATATATATCCTATTAATAACGTTTTTACATATATTATGTTCCCTAAAATTAATGCAGTTAAACTACAACAGAGTCTTGAATTGGAATTTTAAAATAAACTAATGTCCCATTTCCAATTCCACTTTTAATTTCCATAGTACCTTTTAATAAATCAATTCGTTCCTTCATACCAATAAGACCAAAAGAATTACCAGTTACACTTTTAACATCAAACCCGATTCCATTATCTTTGATGGCAATATTCATATGCTGTTTTAACCATTCAATTCTAACAGAAATTTCTGAAGCACTACTATGTTTAATTGCATTGTTAACGGATTCTTGAACTAATCTAAATATAGACACTTCATAATCTGATGGTAATCTCTCGTCACAATTAGTTGAATTAAAATGAATTTGCACTTTTGGGTTATATTCCATCATCGTTGCCAAATACTTTTTTAAAGTTGGTACGATTCCTAGATCATCAAGTGCCATTGGACGTAAGTCATAAATAATTCGACGCACTTCAGATAATGCATCGCGGACCGTGCCTTTTAATTCTTTAATTTCTTTAATAGCTGAGTCGATTCCTCTTTCACGATAGGTTCTTTCAATTAAATCAGACCGCATTAAAACGTTTGCCATCATCTGGGCAGGGCCATCATGAATCTCTCGAGAAATTCTTTTTCTTTCTTTTTCTTGGGAAGCAATAATTTTAATACCAAAATCTTCTCTGATTTTTGCTTTTTCAAGCGCTCTACTGACATTTTTCAAATCAGATGTTAAATAATTAATGACTACGTTTACTTGATCCACAATATGTTCCGCACGGTCAATTGTATCATTTAATTCTCTTAACCGGCGCTCGAGGTCATCACGTTTTTCTCTTAGCTGTTTCTCGTTCGCACGCGTCAGTGATAATTTTAATTGTAAATCATTTGCAGTTTCATATGCTTCTCTAACTTGTTCTTCGGTATATTTATCAAAATATTTACTAACTTCTACCAATCGATTTTTAGCATGTTTCGTTCTTTTTTCTAAAAGATCACATTCATTAATCGTTATAACAATTTTTTGTTTAATTAACTCTAGTTCTGTTTTCATTTGTTGAAAGCTTCTTCTACTTTGTTCACTTATAATAAAAATATCATTTTTAGAATTAGTAATTGTATCGATCATCCGATTAAATATGACATCAAGTGATCCAATGTCAATTTTTTCATTCGATAACATATCAGATCTCCATTCTAATTAAACTAACCATAGTAATAAAAGCATGTGGATTCATTTTACAATTAAACTGCTTTAGTACTACACTATTATAGCATTTTTAATTAAGTTGTTGGCAAATTCAAACATTTGTAATAAAAATTATACATAACTTTAACTTTAAAGGAGAGTTGACTTATGCTCAAAAATTACAAAACAGTAAAAGGATACGGTGAAAAGGAAATAATTATATCAAAATCAAGGTTCATAGCTTATGTCGAACGTGCAGAAACTGAAGACGAGGCTTTAAATTTTATTGATAAAATAAAAAAGATGCATATGAATGCAACTCATAATTGTTCTTGTTATATGGTTGGAGAACACGATCAAATACAAAAAGCTAATGATGACGGGGAACCTAGCGGGACTGCTGGCGTTCCTATGTTAGAAGTCCTTAAGAAACAGGGGCTAAAAGATACAGTGGTTGTCGTCACACGTTATTTTGGTGGAATAAAGCTTGGAGGCGGAGGGTTAATTCGTGCATACGGTAAGGCAACGACAGAGGGAATTTCTGCTGCACAAGTTGTTGAACGGAAGTTGCATCTTCAGATAAAGATTTCCATAGACTATATATGGTTAGGTAAAGTAGAAAATGAAATACGTTCTTCTCACTATTTATTGAATGATATTCAATATGCTGACAAAGTTGATATCTTTGTTCATGTGTTAAGTGATGAAGAAGAGATTTTTAAAAATTGGATAACGGAAATAACAAATGGACAAGCCATGGTAGATATGGTTGACCAGACATATCTGGAATTTATTTTGTAATGTAAAATCTCATTTACGGATTTTTAACAACATAGTATAATCAAGTTTATGAGTTCATTCACACATGACAAATTTAGACGAAATTCTTAAAAAATATACATGCAAAATGATTTTTTATTTCCGATATATAAGGAGAAGTTTTAATGAAGAGATCTATTAATAAAAAGAAAAAGAGTGGTCGCGAAATCTTTGTTTATTCACTAAAGGTTTTATTACTTGTTGCTGCATCACTTTTAATTTGTTTAACTACATATGGCATTTATTTAACGAAGAAAGCAGAAAATGCTGCAAATAATGCTTATGAAGAAGTAGAAGATCGTGAAGTTTCTGATAAGCGCGAAGCAAAAGTTGAACCTACCCATGATAATATTTCAATTTTATTTATCGGGGTTGATGATAGTGAGGAACGCCAGTCATCAGGTGCAGGAAATCCACGTTCTGATGCTTTAATTTTAGCAACGTTAAATAATAAAAACCGGACAATTAAAATGGTAAGTATTCCGCGAGATTCATATGTATACGTTCCTTATGTAGGATACGAAGACAAAATTACACATGCACATGCATTTGGTGGAACACTTGCAACGATTGAAACAGTTGAACAATTATTCGATATCCCTGTTGATTATTACGTGAAAATGAACTTTAATGCATTCATTGATGTTGTTGATGCGATTGGCGGTATTGAAGTTGAAGTTCCTTATGATCGTCTGGAACTTGACGAAAATGACCAATACACAATCCAATTACGAGAAGGTCTACAAACATTAGATGGCCGTGAAGCGTTAGCATTAGCACGGACTCGTAAACTTGATAGCGATATCGAACGTGGAAAACGTCAACAAGAAATTTTAAAAGCCATAGCGAACAAAGCTGCCAACATTACATCAATCGGTAGTTACGGCGGAATTATTGACGCGGTTGGCGATAACATGAAAACAGATATGACATTTGATGAAATGAAATCAATTTTCTCTTATTTATTAGGAGGAATTCCTCGAATCGAAACATTACAACTAGCTGGTGGCGACGGTAGTAACCCGTATACAGGTGCATATATCTATATCTTAGACAAACAAGACCTACTTGAAACACAAACAATATTGAAAAGTCACCTAGGTTTAATTCCAGACTCTTCAAACTTATCTATCGAAGCGGATGACACTGACCAAACTTCAGAAAATGTATCGAAAATCAATTAAAGTTGAAAGCCATCCCCCGGTTTGGGGGATGGCTTTTTTA
>JAPSJC010000068.1:0-6233 GCA_031178355.1 Ureibacillus sp. | reverse complement strand
TTCACTAATTTCTTTATGGGTTTGTTCATACATTAAAACGTACTGAAAAGGAGGTGTACTGATGCAATTACAGCTTCAAAGTGATCTTGAATATTATGGATATAGTTATTTGTTGGGTTATATCCTCGGATTTTTTGTAATTTTAATTATCATCGCAATTATATCGTATATCCTCTCTGCCATTATTTATCAAAAAACCGCTAAAACAAATGGATTCCATGAAATTGCCTATTTAAGTTGGATTCCTATCATCAATATTTATGTATTGTTTGCACTTGGATCCAAAAAAACAACGATTCCTGAGGTTAAATCAGATGCATTAAAAGTCACTTTAATTTACTTTGGTCTCGTAATTCTTGGAATTATTCCCTTCATTGGTTTCCTTGCTGGAATCGCTTTGATAATCTTAGCGGCATACTATTCTTACCGACTGTTTTATCGTTGGACTGGAGATCAAACGAAGTCCATACTGTTTGTTGTCCTAATGTATTTAACTTGTGGTATCTTCTTCTATGTTTATGGTTTACTAAAAATGAAAGAGCGTTTTATTGCTTGGTAGTAAACAAACTCTTGAAATATCCAGAATATTTCGGGTGCCAGGTACAAAAACAATTCTGAAAACTCATTTCAAAAAGATAGGCATCTAACTTTGATGCCTATCTTTAATTATTTCCATATTATTTACGTCTTTTATAATCCGCTTCAATTTCTTTTTTCCAGCCCTTTTTTATCTTTCCCTCATTGCGATAATTGAGAACTGTCTCTGTTACTACTGAAAAGTTCATTTGTACGCCATCTTCATCTGCATGAAAATTTACTGCATAATCACTATCGATCCCTAATTGACCTGCAGTTCCAATGGCATCAATATTTGCCCCCAGAAAAATAAATTCCCAACCTTCCTCTTTTTGCTGTTTAATCATTTGTCGAATCTTTTTGCCGTCATATTCACAGCTGGCATTTTCTAAACCATCAGTTGTAATAACAAATAGCACTTTCTCAGCCTGATGTTCATTTATTGTTGCATTTTGTACCTTCTTCATATTGTTTATCGTGTGTCCTATTGCATCCAATAATGCAGTCGTTCCACTTACTTCAAATTCATTTTTTGCTATAGGTTCTATTTCTTTTACATTAATGCGATCATGTAGTAGCTCATAATCATGATTAAATAACACTGTTGTGACAATCACATCACCCTCAGCTTCCTTTTGTTTGGCAAGCATTGAATTGTAACCACCAATTGTATCGGTCTCTAAACCTGCCATTGACCCACTTCGATCCAAAATAAAGATTAGCTCTGTTGATTTGTTATTCATATAAAAATATCCTCCATTTCGTGTTAAATGAAGGATACCAAATTTAGAAAATTTAAAGGTCGCACCAAAGGCGACATTTTTAATGTTTGGTTTTTATATTTTGGGAAGCACTAATTAGATCCAAGAAGTTCCTGCTCAAATGTAAACAGTGCTTCATTTATTTCAAAAATTTTATAGTTTTTTTGCTCAATAAAGAATTTAATAATGACATCAAACTTATTGCTATTGGATAAACTATATCCCGCGGTATGTAATAAATCCAGTGTTTCATCGATGTTTAATTCCAGTGCAATAGCAAAGGCAATAACCGTCCTCTTCTGAGGTGTATAGTCACGTTTATTTTTTATCTTTGAAAATAGCCTTCTATCAATATTCGCTCGCTTATACGTTTCTACATCTGTCTTACCCTTTTCATCTATTAAACGAAGCAGCCTTTCAGAAAATGTTTCATCAAGTTGATCCAATAAATCTCCCAGGGAACGCTCACCTATGGAATAAAAAATAGGCTCCTCTTTCTCTTCCAAAAGTTCATCTGAGTATAATTGATAGCTAACGATATCCTGTCTTTTACTGTAAGTTTCTTGATATTCTTCTTCAAAATGATCATCAATGTATTGCTGAATGGAATGAAATAACTTTTCACTCAACTGTACAGCCTGTTTATCAAACACCACAATTGTCACATCGATTTCATTATTTAATAAAAATGAACTGATTGATGTCAACGCGATTTGCAGTGCTTCTCGTTTTGGGTAACCGTAAATGCCTGAAGAAATGACCGGAAAAGCAATAGATTGACAGTTATTTTGTATCGCTAGTTTTAAAGAGTTTTCATAGCAGGAAGCTAAATATTGCGCTTCATTATGCGACCCACCCCGCCAAACTGGACCAACTGTATGTATAATAAATTTTGCATTCAGCATAAATGCATCTGTAATAACAGCTTGTCCCACAGTGCATTGACCAATTTCGTCACAAGCATTTTGAAGTTGCACTGGCCCTGCCGCGCGAAATATCGCACCACAAACTCCCCCACCCATCTTCAAAGAAGAGTTCGCAGCATTTACAATCGCGTCTACATTCATCTTAGTTATATCATTTCGTACGATATTTAAAGGCATAACCTATCCCCCTTCAGTGTTAACGTCCTTTTTACCCGGCACGGAACAATTCAAAATTGTTCGGGTGCCAGGTACACAAACAATTCTGAAAATTCAACATCACACCTCTTCTTGATCTCCTAGTTTCGCTACATAGTCGATAAGAAAATGTAGGACCATAATAGGTAGAATCGATTGCAAACCTACATATAAAATAGAGAACAAATATCCTATTAATGTTGTTCTTAAAACGTTTCCAAATCCTTGATACGTATGGGCTAATCCAAATAAAATTGAAGCAATTAGCATAACTAGCCAAATAGATAAATTAGGGTTTAAATAAAGAACCGCAAAGATTAAGAATCCTCTATAAATAATTTCTTCAGTTACCCCAGCTGTTAAAGAGACATAACTCCAAGCTTTCTTTTCCTTCTTGGTAATAGGCAACATAACCGCGAAGCTAATTTCATTTAACTGCCGATTCTTTGACTCTATGAATTTTTTCCTAATATTTTTATTGAATTTATAACCAAAGATGTAACCTATCATAACGATAAAGTAAAATACCGCTATTGCTAGCACGATATATGTAACGATAGGACCTAATGTTTCTGTATCAATTTTTGGTACCGTTATACCCACTTCTTGAAATGTAAGTTCTGTAAAAAGGATAATTAATACAATGAAAATTGTTGGAACCCATAGCCCTATCATTATGTTGTAGTAATATTTTAATCGCTCATTACTGTTTACTGCTACACGTTCTTTAAACTTCTGAAAAGAAAAATAACCAATAACCGGTTCATATACAAATGTAAAAATAATAACTACCCAAATTAATAATTCCAACTATCTCCCTCCTATTTCTCTCTTGTACTGGCGGTGCCAGGTACACAAACAATTCAAAATTATTCGGGTACCAGGTACATAAACAATTCTAAATATTCAAACCATTAAACCTTATACACCATACTCATATCCAAAATTTTACTTTGCACTTAATCATCTCGTCAAAACACTTTTTCTAACAGATTTTGATACTTAAAGACAGAATATAATAACTTACCCTTTGATAGCCTAGTAGACAGTTGTGGTAAAACAACTTATTTTATTAATAGATGCCATACCAAACAAATATCTATCTTTATTTCATTTTAAAGATGAGGTGATTGAAATGCCAAGAGGAATTAGAATTTGGAATCCAAATAATTACTATCATATTGTTATGCGAGGGAACAACAGACAGAGTATTTTTCAATACGAACGAGATTTCAAGGAATTTTTCAGGGTATTAAACTACACTTATGGAAAATATCCTTTTAAGATTGCTGCTTATTGTATTATGACAAACCATTACCATCTGCTATTAAAATCCCCAATCGTGCCTTTAGGTAACGTCATGAGAAGTATAAACCGACGTTACAGTGATTATTTCAAGAAAAAGTATGATTACACTGGACAACTCTATGAATCTCGTTATTTTTCAAAAATGATTTCAACACAAATGGCTCTTTTAAGTGTTAGTAGATATATTCATCGAAACCCAATCAATACAAAAACCCCGTTAGTTGAAAAGATGGAACATTATCCTTACAGCAGTTATCCATTATACAAAGACTCTTCCACGGGAACTTTCCCCTTTATGGACACAAACACTATTATAGAATGCCTTCAATTTCCTAACATACACACGAGAGAAGATTATTTTGCATACTGCGAAAATAATGATGACATTGAAGATCTATACCTAACAGTTTAGCAACCTCACCTGACATCAACAGAATACTGAATTTTCGGAATTATTTTTGTACCTGGCACCCAAACAATTCTGTATTACTTATTATACAAATATATTGTTGCTGTTATATAACATGATATGTTATTATCTTTTTAGTAACAATTGCCAGAAAATTTAAAATAAGCGAGGTTGATAGAATGGTAACTTTTCTAATTTGTATTTTCCTACTTATCGCTGGTTACTTTACGTATGGCAGATATGTAGAAAAAGTGTTTGGTTCAAAACCTGGTCGTCCTACTCCTGCCTATGTTAATGCAGACGGTGTAGACTATGTTCCTATGTCAACGCCAAAGAACTCATTAATTCAATTATTAAACATTGCAGGAACTGGTCCTGTATTTGGCCCAATTGCGGGAGCTTTATATGGCCCTGTCGCTTTTATTTGGATTGTTGTAGGATGTATTTTCGCCGGTGCGGTACATGATTATTTAACAGGGATGATCTCCATCCGAAATAAAGGCGCTCACCTTCCTGAACTTGCATCTAAATTCTTAGGAAATTTCATGAAACATGTTGTTAACATTTTTGCACTTTTACTACTTATTTTAGTTGGTACAGTATTCGTTTCCTCACCCGCTATGTTAATTAACAATTTACTTAACGGACAAGTAGCTCTTGCAGTTATCGTTGGTGTTATTTTCTTTTATTATATTCTGGCTACTTTATTACCTGTTGACAAAATTATCGGTCGTCTATACCCATACTTTGGAGCAACTCTTATTATTTCGGCTTTAGGTATCGGTATTGGGATGATTTTTACCGGTGCTCCAATTCCAGAATTAACATTTACAAATATGCATCCAAATAATTTACCTATTTTTCCATTAATCTTCTTTACAATTACTTGTGGTGCTTTATCTGGGTTCCATGCAACACAAACACCAATTATTTCTCGAACTACGAAAAATGAAAGTCAAGGACGTAAGATTTTTTACGGTATGATGATTGCTGAAGGTATCATTGCTATGATTTGGGCTGCTGCTGCTATGAGTTTATTCAATGGCTATGGTGGTTTAAATGAATTACTAGCTGCAGGTGGTCCTGCTGCGGTAGTAAGTGAAGTTTCATTGTTAATGATGGGTTCTATCGGTGGTACAATTGCAATCATTGGCGTTATCATATTACCTATCACATCAGGGGATACAGCATTCAGAGCTGCACGTATGATTATTGCTGATTACTTTAAGTTTGCACAAGCAAAAATCTTAAGTCGTTTATGGATTGCTATTCCATTATTCGTAATTTCATTCCTATTAACAAAAATGGACTTCAACATTTTATGGCGTTACTTCTCATGGGCGAACGGAGTTACAGCTACTATCGCACTATGGGTCGGTGCAATGTATTTATTCTTAGCTAAGAAAAATCACTGGATTGCAACCGTGCCAGCAACATTTATCACTTCCATGTGTTTTGTATATATTCTATTTGAACCAAACATGGGATTCGGTATACCATTAAACGCTTCTTACATCGGTGGTGCAGTTCTAACTGCTGGAGTTGTCGCGGCGTTCTTCATCTCTGGATATAAACAGCGAGGTAATTCATATTTACTAGATGAAGATGTATCCGGTTTCAAGGTGAATGAAGTAACCAATTAATAATGAAAAGCGCAAAGGTAATCTAGCCTTTGCGCTTTTTGTGTGCTGAATTGTCAGAATTGTTTTTGTACCTGGTACACAAACAATTTGTAGTTTTTGGTATTGAGGTATTGTTTGATTTGATTTTGGGTTGGGTTTTCGTCCCAAGCTACATTATCGTTTGGAATGGATAGATATAAGTAACCATTTGAGTAGATGTCTGACTGGTTCTCTGCATCTATAGAGTCTGCATTTTGATCCTTTAATAAACGCTCTTCATTTTCGACGAAATATCCGACTTCCTCTAATCCTAAATCAACTCTAACGATTGTATAGTCATCTTGATGGCTAAATAGTTCCCAATCTAATTCCCCACCAAGCTCAATCTCGTTATAAAACAATTCTTTATTCGTATTAAAATTCTTTAATAGCGCTT
>JAPSJC010000067.1 GCA_031178355.1 Ureibacillus sp. | reverse complement strand
CAGCTCAAGTAATATTTGTAGCAATTGGCTTTGAAGGTGTGGAAAAATCTTTACCAGAGCAATTTGGTGTTACAGTTTCTAATAATCGAATTAAAGCTTCATTAATGGATTATAAAACAAACGTAGATGGAGTATTTGCAGCAGGTGATGCTAGACGCGGTCAAAGTCTTGTTGTTTGGGCTATTAAAGAAGGGCGTGCAGTTGCAGCAAATGTAGATGCCTTTTTATCCTCAAAAGTAGTGATATAAAATAAAGCGTTTTTCGGTATCTAAATACTCGAAAGACGCTTTATTATTTGTGAGGTCACAATGTTTATGTTTATTCATGAATGTCAACTTCTTAGGTAATAAAACAATCGCCTAATTAGGTATCAATTGTTAATGGCTAATAATGATAAGATTTTACTTTTTTCGGGTATCATATATATATTGCAACTTTTCATAGTAAAACATGCATGGAACGAATTCAAATAATATATGCGAATTGAAATGAATTCTCAATTAGGAAAAGTTTATTGAAAATGGACAAATCCAGTTTTCCACATTAATAATTTTCTAAAAAAACAAATGTATAAGAAAAAACTTAATTTTAGTGGTTCTTACTGGATAAAATCCATTGTAGAATAAATGTTTTGCATGCGTCAGTTTTTTGGGGTAAGATTAGAATGATAATAAATAAGTAATGGTTTTACCATTCAAGTACAATCGGAGGGAAAATAATGTCTACACTAGTTATAAAAGATCTTCACGTATCAATCGAAGATAAAGAAATCCTTAAAGGTGTAAACCTTACAATTAATACAAACGAAGTTCACGCAATCATGGGTCCTAACGGTACAGGTAAATCAACGTTAGCATCTGCGATTATGGGACATCCAAAATATGAAGTAACTCAAGGTACTATCGAATTAGATGGCGAAAACGTACTTGAAATGGAAGTGGATGAAAGAGCACAAGCTGGTCTTTTCTTAGCGATGCAATATCCATCAGAAATTACTGGTGTTACAAACGCAGATTTCATTCGTTCTGCTATTAATGCACGCCGTGAAGAGGGCGATGAAATTTCAATAATGAAGTTTATCCGCGAGTTAGATAAAACAATGGACTTCTTAGAAATGGACCAAGACATGGCTCAACGTTACTTAAACGAAGGGTTCTCTGGTGGAGAAAAGAAACGTAATGAAATTTTACAATTAATGATGATCAAACCGAAATTTGCTATTCTTGACGAAATCGATTCAGGTCTTGATATCGACGCTTTAAAAGTAGTTGCTAAAGGTATTAATGAAATGCGCGGTGAAGGTTTTGGTTGTTTAGCAATCACTCACTACCAACGTTTACTAAACTATATCACGCCAGATCACGTACACGTAATGATGCAAGGTCGTGTTGTTAAATCAGGTGGTCCTGAATTAGCTCAACGCTTAGAAGCTGAAGGTTATGATTGGATTAAACAAGAATTAGGTATTGAAGAAACAGACGCAGCTGAACAAGAAGCATAGTAGAGGAGGACGAAATATAATGACAGTTGAAACGAAATTGGCATTGTCAGTCGACGAAGTAAGTTCGTTCTCGAAATATCACAATGAACCATCTTGGTTTACTGATTTACGTGAAAGTGCACTTGAAAAAGCAAGTGAACTTCCAATGCCAACGCCAGATAAAACAAATATTACAAAATGGAATTTCTTGGAATTCCCTAAACATACAGTTGAAAGTGCTCCATTTAGTTCGTTAGAGGAACTTCCAGGAGATGTAAAAGAAATTATCGATATTGAAGGTCAAGAAAACCTTTATATACAACGTAATAATACAGCTGCTTTCCTAAAAGTATCTGAAGAGTTAACGTCTCAAGGTGTTATCTTTACTGATTTCCAAACAGCTTTACGCGAACATGGTGAATTAGTAAAACAATATTTCATGACACAAGCAGTAAAAGTAGATGAGCACAAATTAACTGCTTATCATGCAGCATTAGTAAATGGTGGGGTATTTGTTTATGTACCAAAAAATGTTGTTATTGAGAAACCACTTCAAGTCGTATTTGTAAATGATAATGAAGATGCTTCTCTTTTCAACCATGTACTTTTAGTTGCAGATAAAAATTCAAGTGTAACTTATGTTGAAACTTATGTTTCTACAGTTGAACAATCTAATGGCCAAGCTAATCTTATCGAAGAAGTAGTGGCATTAGATAATGCGAAAGTTAACTTTGGTGCGGTAGACGTATTAGCGAAAGGCTTTACTACTTATGTAAATCGTCGTGGTCACATTTTACGTGACGCTAATATTGAATGGTCATTAGGTTTAATGAATGATTCAGACACGATTTCAGAGAGTATTACACACTTAATCGGTGATGGGTCGAATGCAAATACGAAAACAGTAGTAGTTGGTCGTGGTGAACAAAAGCAAAACTTCACTACAGAAATTCGTCACTGGGGTAAAAACTCAGAAGGATTTATCCTAACTCATGGCGTTATGAAAGAATCTGCTCAAACAATTTTTAATGGGATTGGTAAAATTGAGCACGGTGCTTCAAAATCAAATGCGGTTCAGGAATCACGTGTATTAATGTTATCTGAAAATGCTCGTGGTGATGCAAACCCTATTCTTTTAATCGATGAAGATGATGTTATGGCAGGACACGCGGCATCTGTAGGTCGTGTTGACCCACTTCAATTATATTATTTAATGAGTCGTGGTATTTCTAAAACAGAAGCAGAACGTTTAATTATCCATGGATTCCTTGCACCTGTTGTTCAGAACCTTCCAATTGAAAATGTTAAAAAACAATTGACGAAGGTAATCGAAGGGAAAGTTCGTTAATGAATGAAATCAGAAAACAATTTCCAATATTAAATCAAGAAGTAAACGGACATCCGCTCGTTTACCTTGATAGTGCTGCAACATCTCAAAAGCCAATTCAAGTATTAGAAGTTATTAAAAGGTATTATGATTTTGATAACTCAAACGTGCATCGTGGTGTTCATACTTTAGGAAATCGTGCTACAGATTCATATGAAGGTGCACGTGAAAAGATTCGTAAGTTTATTAATGCTAACTCAACAAAAGAGATTATTTATACAAGAGGTACTACAACTTCGATTAATACGGTTGCATTTGCGTATGGTAGACAAAATGTAGAAGAAGGCGATGAAATCGTCATCTCGTACATGGAGCACCATTCGAACCTAATTCCTTGGCAACAACTTGCTAAAGAGAAAAAGGCGGTCCTTAAGTATTTTGATCTTGAGAGTGATGGAACAATTACGTTAGAAACTGTTCGAAATACAATTACAGATAAAACGAAAATTGTCGCTATTACAATGGCTTCAAACGTTCTAGGAACAATTAATCCGATTAAAGAAATTGCTGCGATTGCTCATGAACATGGTGCTATTATCGTTGTAGATGCGGCACAAGCTGCTCCACATATGCCAATAGATGTTCAAGATTTAAATGTAGATTTCTTAGGATTCTCTGGCCATAAAATGTGTGGTCCAACAGGTATCGGTGTGTTGTATGGTAAAGAGAAGCTACTAGAAGAAATGGAACCAATTGAATTTGGTGGAGAAATGATTGACTTCGTTGATTTGTATGATTCTACATGGAAGGAATTACCTTGGAAGTTCGAAGGTGGTACTCCAAACATTGCAGGTGCAATCGGATTAGGTGCAGCAATAGATTTCTTAACTGAAATCGGTATTGAAAACATCGCAAACCATGAGCATGAATTAGTAGAATATGCATTAAATGAAATGGAAAAAATCGGCGGTATTAGTATATATGGACCTCGTGATCCAAAACAACGTTGTGGATTAATCACTTTCAATTTAGAAGGTGTTCACCCACATGATTTGGCAACGGTATTAGATATGAATGGTATTGCAATCCGTGCAGGTCACCATTGTGCTCAACCTCTAATGAAATGGCTAACATGTACTGCTACAGCACGAGCAAGCTTCTACATGTATAATACAAAAGAAGATATTGATCGTCTTGTAGAAGGTTTGAGAGGCGCGAAGGAGTATTTTAACGATGTCTTTTAATAATTTAGATCAACTATATCGTTCCGTAATTATGGACCATTATAAAAAACCTCGTAATAAAGGTTCATTAGATGAAGGTAGCGTTACCATTGATATGAATAATCCCACTTGTGGCGATCGAATTCATTTAACTTTAAATATCAAAAATGGTATCGTGGAAGATGCAAAATTTGATGGTGAAGGTTGTTCAATTTCAATGTCATCTGCATCAATGATGACCGAAGCTATTAAAGGCAAAAATATTGATGATGCCCTTAAATATGCTGAAGTCTTTTCACAAATGATGCTTGGCGAAGAAGTTGATGAAGATATAATAGATGAATTAGGGGATGTAGCTGCATTGCAAGGTGTTTCGAAATTCCCAGCTCGTATTAAATGCGCAACTCTTGCTTGGAAAGCAATGGAAAAAGGCGTACAAAACGAATCAAAATAGGCTTGAACGGAGGAAAGAAAATGGCTAAACAAATGCCTGAAATCGGCGATTACAAATACGGCTTCCATGATAAGGACGTATCAGTTTTCCGTTCAAAACGTGGATTAACCGAAGAAATCGTTCGTGAAATTTCAAATATGAAAAATGAACCTGAGTGGATGTTAAACTACCGCTTAAAAGCGCTAGAAATTTTCTACTCACAACCAATGCCACAATGGGGTGGCGACCTTTCTGGATTAAACTTCGATGAAATTACTTACTACGTAAAACCATCTGAAGCAACTCAGAAATCTTGGGATGAAGTACCTGAAGAAATTAAAGCAACATTTGATAAATTAGGTATTCCTGAAGCAGAACAAAAATATTTAGCTGGTGTATCAGCTCAATACGAATCAGAAGTTGTTTACCACAACATGAAAAAGGATTTAGAAGATTTAGGTATTGTCTTCAAAGATACGGATTCTGCTTTAAAAGAAAATGAAGATATTTTCAAAAAATACTGGGGTACTGTAATTCCTTCAACAGACAACAAATTTGCTGCGTTAAACTCAGCTGTATGGTCTGGGGGATCATTTATCTACGTACCACCTGGCATAAAATTAGATACTCCTTTACAAGCGTATTTCCGTATTAACTCAGAAAACATGGGTCAATTCGAACGTACATTAATCATTGTTGATGAAGGTGCTAGTGTGCACTATGTAGAAGGATGTACAGCGCCAGTTTATACAACTAGCTCTCTTCACTCTGCAGTAGTTGAAATTATCGTTAAGAAAGATGCTTACTGTCGTTATACAACAATCCAAAACTGGGCAAACAACGTTTATAACCTAGTTACAAAACGTACTGTTGTTGAAGAAAATGGTACGATGGAATGGGTTGATGGTAACATCGGTTCTAAGTTAACGATGAAATATCCAGCTTGTATCCTTAAAGGTGAAGGTGCTCGCGGTATGACACTTTCAATTGCAATTGCAGGTAAAGGACAACACCAAGACGCTGGTGCAAAAATGATTCACTTAGCACCAAATACATCTTCAACAATCGTATCAAAATCAATTTCGAAACAAGGCGGTAAAGTAACTTACCGAGGTATCGTTAGATTTGGTAAAAAAGCTACTGGTGCACGTTCAAACATTGAATGTGATACGTTGATTTTAGATAACCAATCTACATCTGATACTATCCCTTACAATGAAATTTTAAATGATAACGTATCTTTAGAGCATGAAGCGAAAGTTTCAAAAGTATCAGAAGAACAATTATTCTATTTAATGAGCCGTGGTATTTCTGAGCAAGAAGCAACAGAAATGATCGTAATGGGCTTCATCGAACCATTTACAAAAGAACTTCCAATGGAATATGCGGTTGAAATGAACCGTTTAATCAAGTTCGAAATGGAAGGTTCTATCGGATAATGATTTAATTGCAAAAGATCGAGTGCTAAGCGCTCGATCTTTTTTTATGTTTAGGAAATGAAAAATTTAGGCTTAAATACTTTTAAGGTTTATTGTTAAACTAATTAAAACTCTCTCTATTCTATTGGGGAAAACTAATATATCATTGATACATAAAGTTCGATGGAATATAAGATAAAAATTGGTATAATTGATGCGTTTTACTCTTACTTGTAATTAAAGTGTAAAAACCTACAATCTATCTATGATATCATTAGAAAAACAACTCGACCTAAAAATAGGGCGTGTTGATGTTTTTCATTTGGGCTACCCCTTAGCTCTTCAATGAATGTCGCTTAAAAAACACATATCTCATAAACGGATTTCAAGAATTGTATTCTGACCCGCTAATAAAGAAAAAGGAGGGGTTTTCTTGATACTAATTGGACTTACTGGATGGGGAGATCACGCCTCTTTATACAGTGAACAATCTACTTCAAGAGATAAGCTTTTCGATTATAGTGCTCATTTTCCCATTGTTGAAGTCGATACATCTTTTTATGCGATTCCTTCCGAACGGAATGTGAAGAAGTGGTGTTCTCAGACTCCCTCAAATTTTAAGTTTGTTTTAAAGGCCTATCAAGGTATAACAGGTCATTTACGGGATGAACTTCCATTTGAAACTAGGAATGATATGTTTGAGGCTTTTAAAACTTGTGCAAATTCATTTCATGAAGAAGGAAAACTAGGGATGGTACTCGTTCAATTTCCGCCTTGGTACGATTGCCAGGCTAAAAATGTCATGTACATACGCTATGTTAAAGAACAGTTAAAGGATTTTCCAATTGCCATTGAATTTCGAAATCAGACATGGTATACAGATGAAAATCGGAGTGAAATGCTACAATTCTTGAAAGACAACGAATTGATCCATTCTGTTTGTGATGAACCACAAGCAGGTAGTGGATCGGTTCCACTTGTCAGTGTATCTACAACTAAAGATATAGTACTCTTTAGAATTCATGGAAGAAATATACATGGATGGCGAAATGCGGGGAATAGCCAAAATTGGCGAGAGGTACGATTTTTGTATGATTATAATGAAGAAGAGCTTGGCCAAATTGCAGATGTTGTCAGAGATTTAAAAGAACAGTCAAAAGATGTTTATGTGTTATTTAATAACAACTCTGGTCATCATGCTGCGAAAAACGCAAAACAATTAATGAGTATGTTAGACATTGAATATAGTGGCTTGTCGCCAAAACAATTAGATATATTTGAAGGAGATATATAATGGAATATTTATTGTTAGCAATTATTGCACTCTGTTCAGGAGTAATAGGTTCACTGGTTGGATTAGGTGGGGGTGTCATCTTAGTCCCTGCTACATTATTTGTTGGAATTAATCTTGGTTATATCCCTGATTTAACTCCTCAAACAGTAGTTGGCCTCTCTGTAGTTATGATGATCTTTACAGGATTATCGTCAACTTTTGCGCATATGAAGTCAAAAACGGTTGATTATAAAAGTGGTTTTATCTTTTTTGTAGGTAGTATTCCAGGAACTATGTTCGGCGCTTGGGTAAATCAATTTTTAGATTTACCATCATTTAACCTTTATTTTGGTATATTGTTAATCATGTTATCAACATTATTACTAGTAAAAGATAAACTAAAACCTGTTTACTGGTTTGTGGAAAATGGAACTAAAAAGCAATACATTGATCAAAATGGGAAAGAATATGTTTACGGTTATCCAGTTTGGTTTGCATTCCTTTTAACATTTGCAGTTGGTTTCGCATCGGGATTATTTGGTATTGGTGGAGGTTCAATGATTGTGCCTGCGATGCTTTTACTGTTTCAATTTCCACCTCATGTGGCTGTTGCAACATCGATGTTTTTAGTGTTCCTCTCTTCTTTAGCGAACTCAGCAAGTCACATTGCATTAGGAAATGTACCTTGGATTTATACACTGCCAATCATTGTGGGGGCTTATATTGGTGCCCAATTTGGTTCAGCGTTAACTAAAAAAATGAAGTCCGAAACATTAGTTTTTGCATTAAGAATTATTTTATTATTATTAGGTATACGGTCTATCATAGATGGTTTGTTTTTTTAAAAGATTTTTGATTGAAAGAAGGTGGCAAGTTTGATCGAAACTATTCATTTTTTTCATACGAATGACTTACATAGCCACTTTGATTACTGGCCAAGGATGCAATATTACATTAAAGAACAGAGATTAGCTTATGCCAAACAAGGTGAACCAAGTTTTCTTTTAGATGTTGGTGACCACCTAGACCGCTCAAATATCTATACAGAGGCAACACTTGGAAAAGGTAATGTAAAACTGTTAAATGAAGCACAATATGATGTTGTGACAATAGGAAATAACGAGGGAATTACGTTAGCTCATGAAGATTTGTATCATCTTTATGATGAAGCGAATTTTGAAGTAGTTGTTGCTAATCTTAAAGCAAAAGACAAAGAGAATCCAAATTGGATTAAGCCCTATACTATATTAACTACCAAATATGGAACAAAGATTGGTGTAGTAGGTGCCACCGCCATGTTTCAAGTTTTTTATGAAGAACTAAATTGGAAGATTTCAGAACCTAGGAATGCAATTATCAACGTAGTAAAAGAAATAAAAAACCAAGTAGATATTATTCTTTGTTTGTCTCACTTAGGAATCTCTGAAGATGAAGCCTTAGCAAAAGAGTGTCAAGAGATTGATGTAATTCTTGGTTCTCATACACATCATTTGTTTTTGGAAGGGAAAATGGTGGATCAAGTATTATTAACTGGTTGTGGCAAATTTGGTGCATATACAGGACATTTAAAGATTCAGTATGATCAGCAACAAAGAAAAGTTATTAAAAAACAAGAAACTGTAATTGAAAATGCACAATTGCCAGAGACTGATTATGAGGAAAAGTATCTTGAATCACTTGCTATCAAAGGGAAAGAACTATTAAATCAGCCCGTATTTCGTACATCGAAAATTTACAATAAAGAGTGGTTCCACCATTCGAATCTTTCTAAATTATTTGCTAGATGTTTATTGGATTTTACAGGGGCAGATTGCGCGATGTTTAATGCCGGAATCTTTTTAGACGGACTTAATAAAGGAATCGTAACGAAATATGATATCCATCGAATATTACCCCACCCTATAAATGTATGTGTTATAGAATTAAGCGGGAGAGAAATCCTTGAAATATTGTTGCTATCTGAAAATGAGGAATGGCCTTTGTTAGAATTAAAAGGACTAGGTTTTAGGGGAAGGATTTTTGGAAAGCTACTTACATATGATTTCTCACTAAATGATCAAAACAAATTATTAATACAAGGTCAAATTGCTGATTTGGATCGACAATATCGATTAGCTACACTAGATATGTTCACATTTGGTTATTTCTTTCCAAGTTTTAAAGAGGCAAAAAAAAGGTATTATTTCCCATTATTTCTAAGGGATATTTTGTCGATTTTAGGTGAAAAACATCTATAATTGACAAATATTATGTAAATTTATTATCATGAATACTATTAAGTTTAATTTGCTATAAATGAATGGAGCTTTACACATGAGACTGATATCAATCGATGTACTAGAACCAGGTTTGGTAATGGCTAAAACAATATGGAATGATACAGGACTACCTTTACTTCAAAAAGGGGCAGTAGTATCACAACCGATTATCAATCGATTAAAACAATTAAACATTAAATATGTGTACATTGATGACAAGATCTCAGAAGGTATTGAAGTAAATGAATCAATACCACCTGAAAAAAGGATTCATGCTGTAAAAAAAATCACGGAATCTTTTAAAAAAATAAAGGGGCTTGAAGGAAAAAAAGCCTCATATGTTTTAGATATACAATCTGTCGAGATAGGAATCATCGTTGAAGATTTATTAGACGCTATTTTAAACAGCAATGAAATGTTAACAGTATTAACAGATTCGTTTTTATATGATGAGTATCTGTATCAGCATTCATTTCAGGTCACGTTATATTCACTAGCCATAGCCAAGGAACTGGGCTATAGCTATAAAGATATGAAATTAATTGGTATTGGTGCGATGTTACATGATGTTGGAAAATTACAAGTTCCGACTAATATTCTGCTAAAACCAGGGAGTTTAACTGATGAAGAATTTGAAATGATGAAACAACATGCAAGATTAGGGTTTGATATTTTAAGAAATCTACATTCTATTTCTTTGTTGGTTGCTCATTGTGCTTTTCAACATCACGAAAGACTCGATGGAAGTGGATATCCGCGTGGACTGAAAGAAAATGAAATACATCCGTATGCAAAAATTATTGCTGTTGCAGACGTATTTGATGCAGTTACATCTGAACGAGTATATAGAAAACAAATGCTTCCTTCAGAGGGGATTAATTTAATTCAAACAGGTAGTGGGAAATTGTTTGATTCAAAAGTGGTAGAGGCATTTAAAAGAAGTGTTATACATTATCCTAATGGTACGGTTTTATTATTTACTGATGGTAGAAGAGGTGTAGTAGCTAAACAAAACCCTAACAGTGCTGCACATCCATTTATTCGAATATTTGAAGAAAATAATAACATATTAAAATCAACATATATACTTAATTTAGAGGAACAGCCGAATGTAACGGTTCAAAAGATTGAAACAGGTTATATTTCACAGGTAGAATAGAAATCTCTTCCTATTCATAAATTTAAAGAATAGGAGGAGATTTTTTGTTTTTTCGACGACCAAACACAATGTTCTCCCGAAGAACGAAGCGAAAATTTCATGCGAAGAAATCAGGCAGTTCAAACAGGTTAGCTCTTTTTCTGATAAGTTTCATCGCATGTGTTATATTGTTTTTATTTTATATAAATGATAGATTACTACCAACTTATTTAGAATATGCAGAAGTACAAACATATAAAATTGCTTCCCATGTAGTAAGTCGAGCGATTAGTGCAAAGACTGCAGATGTAATGGATGTAAATCAAATCATTGAAAATGTACCAACGAATTCAAATGAAATGGTTACAACAAAGTTTGATACAGAGATTATTAATAAAATACGAGCTGAAATTGTAACTCTTGTAAAACAAAATTTACAACAAGCTGAACAAGGAGATTTAACCCAATTACCTGATCTTGAAAACGTTGAATATGATGTTGGAAGTATGGAGGCAGGGGATGGAATCGTATTCTTTGTTCCTCTAGGGCAGGCACTTAATCTACCAATCATCGGGAATCTTGGTCCTAGAATACCTATTCGATTCCACATCATCGGAAATGTAAGTAGTGATGTTATTTCAGATATCCAAGAGTTTGGTATAAACAACGCTAAAGTAGAAGTAGGAATTCATATAAAGGTAAACGTACAAATCATCGTACCATTGGCTAGTAAAACAGCAACTGTTGAACAATATATTCCTGTAGCAATAGGTCTTGTACAAGGCCAGGTACCACATATATGGTCTGGTGGAGGAGAAGGGGCGCAACCATCAATAGAAGTACCAGTTCCTCTACCTAATGAGTAATCTATATTCGCAAAAATTTGCAACATTTAGTGTACAATGATAGTAAGTTTGTTGTTACAATAGTAGTAATATGTTAAATTGACAAAGATGCTGTGAGCGACGAGGGGAGAATAACGATGACTGTTGGTAATAAAGATGAAATCTTGCGTAAACCGGAATGGTTGAAAATAAAGTTAAATACAAATGATGAATATAAAGGCTTAAAGAAATTAATGCGTGAAAAGAATCTGAATACCGTTTGTGAAGAAGCACGGTGCCCAAATATTCATGAATGTTGGGGAGAACGTAGAACGGCTACAATGATGATTCTTGGTGCAATTTGTACTCGTGCATGTCGTTTCTGCGCGGTTAAAACAGGTTTACCTAATGAGTTAGACTTAGCTGAACCAGAGCGAGTTGCAGATTCAGTTGAAATTATGAATTTAAAACATGTTGTTATAACAATGGTAGCACGCGATGATTTAAAAGACGGTGGTGCTGGTGTACTAGCCGAAACAATTCGTGCAATTAGACGTAAATCACCACAGACATCTGTTGAAGTTTTACCTTCCGACTTAGGTGGAGTAGAAGAAAACTTACAAATGGTAATGGATGCTAAACCTGATATTTTAAACCATAATATTGAAACTGTTCGTCGCCTTACTCCAAGAGTTCGTGCACGTGCAAAGTATGACCGTTCTTTAGAATTTTTACGTCGTGCTAAAGAAATGCAGCCAGATATTCCTACTAAATCATCATTAATGATTGGTCTAGGTGAAACTT
>JAPSJC010000066.1 GCA_031178355.1 Ureibacillus sp. | reverse complement strand
CATATAAAGGATCAACAGAATGATGAGCTTTATTTATCTCCTTCCCATGAAGAGATTTTGACATCTTTAGTAAAAGAAGAAATTAATTCATATAAACAGTTACCCCTTGTGTTATATCAAATCCAAACAAAATTTCGTGACGAATTGAAGCATAGTGGGATTTTTAAAAGTCGGGAATTTATTATGAAGGATGCTTATTCATTTCATCAATCAATAGATGATCTAAATAACTTCTATGAAAAGATGGAACAAAGCTATTCCAATATTTTCAGACAGCTAGGTTTACAATATAAAAAGGTTGTTGGAGACTTAGGAAATTATCGTGGTGAATCGTCTCATGAACTTATCGTACTTTCTGAACACGGCGACGTCACGATAGTCTTTTCAAACGAATCTGATTATGCAGTGAATTTAGATTTAGCACAAGTAATCGAACAACCAAACCAAGAAAATTGTGAAACGAAACAATTAACGAAACAGGACATCGAAGGCTTTGCACATTTTGAAGAATTTATTCAACACTCAAACCTGCCACTAGAAAAAATTATAAAATCCAAAACGTATAAGGTGAATGATGAACTAATCGTTGTTTTATATCGCGGGGATCATACGTTAAACGAAATGAAATTGAAAACCATATTGAATGTACAGAAGCTAAAATTAGCCGACAATGAAGTGATTCGTGAAAGAATCGGCTGTTCTTCTCATTCAGTCGGTCCTATTAAACTTCCTGTGAAAGTGAATGTCATTGCCGATCATGGAATTAAGACCATTTGCAACGGAGTCGCAGGAGGAAACGAAGATGGTTTCTATTATCAAAATGTAAACCCTGAAAGAGACTTTGCAATTAACTCATATGCAGATATACGATATATTCAAGAAGGGGAACCTTCCCCTGATGGTCTAGGGACGATTCAATTTACAAAGGGTTATGAAGTTGGCCATACATTTAAACTAGGGTCCACTTATACAACAGAATGTAATGCGACGTTTGTTGATGAATTTGGTAAAACGAATCCATTATTAATGGGGGCATATGGGCTTGGTGTGTCTAGAATCTTTGCGGTAGCATCTGAAATATATCAGGATGATAAAGGATTGGCATGGCCAACAACACTGGCTCCATATAATATTCATTTATTAACGGAAGATGTTGAAAATGAAGAAGAGTGGACGTTATCTGAACAGCTTTATAACATTTTAACGACCTATCAATTTGACGTTTTGTTAGATGACCGGGAAATTTCGATTAATGAAAAAATCAAAGATGCAGATTTGATCGGATTACCTGTTCAAGTCATTGTAGGGAATAAAGCGAACGAAGGTATTGTAAAAGTAAACTATAGACGTACTGGTGAATCATTTGAATGTGCCAAAGAGGTATTAATTGACCATTTAAACGAATTCTTCCGCACATATTAAACAATGGGGGGTACGAAATGTTGTACTCCTCTTTGAAAGCTTTAGAAAGTAGGTGAGTAGTTTGTCGGACACTAAAAAAGAACGTCAATTATTTTTAACACTTCTACAACAGTTAAAACTAACTGAAGATGTTTATATGTCATTCTTTGAAAAAGGTGAACTCACTCGTGTTACGGTTCATAAAAAGAATCGTATTTGGAATTTCTCTATTAAACTCACAAATATATTACCATTTCCACTGTATCAACTATTTACGACACGAATGGCAGAGGAATTTTCAGAGATTGCTCAAACAACAGTAACGATTGAAGTAGAAAATCCCGAAGTGACAGAACAGCTCGTTACGGATTATTGGCTTACTGCAGTAAATTTAATCGATCAAATGTCTCCACCCTTGAGAAACCGATTAATCTCTCAAATTCCAGTATGGACAGGCAATAAGCTAGTGGTTGAGAGTGCAATGGAAGTTGAGCAACTTACATTGAAGTCAAAGTATGCAGATAAAATTGCACAATCTTTTTGCTCACTAGGATTCCCTCAAATTGGAGTCGAGATTAAGTTAGCTGAGATGACAGATGAAACACGAATTGCCCAGGAAGAATATATTGAAAGACGCCAGCTAGAAGAAGCTGAGTTAGCTAGACAGGCAATAGAAGACTTCCAAAAACGTGAAACGGAAAAGAACGATAAGCCTTCTGTGGTTGATAGCAATCAACCATTTCAATTGGGTTCACAAATTAAAGAATCTGAAATTGTTGAAATTCGTAGCATTCAAGATGAAGAGCGTAGCGTTGTCATAGAAGGTTTTGTTTTTGCAGTTGATGTAAAAGTTTTAAAGAGTGGCCGTTCATTATTAGAGGTTAAAATGACGGACTATACAGATTCAATTTTAGTGAAAATGTTCTCACGTAATGACGATGATGCCCAAATGATGAGTCAATTGAAAAAAGGAATGTGGATCAAAGTCCGCGGTTCTGTACAAAATGATACATTTGTCCGTGACTTAGTCATCATGGCACAAGGCATGCATGAAATCCATAAGCAGACACGCAGAGATACAGCACCTGATGGGGAAAAACGTGTAGAACTACATTTACATACTCCAATGAGCACAATGGACGCTGTAACACCAATAGACCAACTGGTGGGACAAGCTGCGAAATGGGGACATTCAGCGATTGCGATTACAGACCATGCTGTGGCTCAAGGCTTCCCAGATGCCCATGCTGCAGGGAAGAAACATGGCATTAAAATTATTTATGGTATAGAAGCAAATCTAGTAGACGATGGCTCACCAATTGCTTATGCAGAGCAACATATTCATTTAGACAGTGCAACATATGTGGTATTTGACGTGGAAACGACGGGTCTTTCTACTGCTTATGACACAATCATTGAGTTAGCCGCTGTTAAAATACAAGATGGTAAAGTGATCGATAAATTTGAACGCTTTGCAAATCCACATAAACCACTGTCAGCAAAAATTATAGAATTAACGCATATCACGGACGATATGCTCGTGGACGCTCCTGAAGTCGATCAAGTTATTGCGGAGTTCCGCGATTTTATTGGCGATGCAATTGTAGTTGCCCATAATGCATCTTTTGATATGGGGTTTCTATATACAGCATATAAGAAAGCAGGAATTGTAGGCGTTACACATCCGGTTATTGATACGCTGGAACTTTCTCGTATGTTAAATCCGACATTGAAAAGTCACCGTTTAAATACATTAAGTAAAAAGTATGGTATTGAATTAACACAACATCACCGTGCCATCTACGATACAGAGGCAACAGGTGAGTTAATGTTACACTTGCTGAAAGAAGCAAAGGAAAAAGGCATTGAATATCACGATGATTTTAATAAATACATTGGTGGAGATGCCGGCTATAAAACGGGAAGACCATACCACTGTACAATCTTAGCAGTGGATAATGATGGCTTGAAAAACATGTTTAAGCTCATTTCAATTGCCCATACCCAAACTTATCACCGCGTACCAAGAATACGCCGGTCCGATTTAATAAAATTGCGTCAAGGCTTAATTGTTGGTTCTGGTTGTAACAATGGGGAATTATTTGAAACGATGATGAATAAATCACCTGACGAAGCGGAAAAGGTTGCGGAATTTTATGACTATATAGAAGTTCATCCAAAACCTGTTTATTCACAATTAGTTGACGGAGGAATTATTCATAGCGAATGGAACTTAGAAGATATTATACGTAAACTTGTGAAACTTGGTAAGAAGATGGGTAAACCCGTTGTTGCGACTGGGAATGTTCATTACTTACACGAGAATGACCATATTTTCAGGGAAATTTTAGTTAGTTCACAAGGTGGGGCAAACCCATTAAATCGACACCGTTTACCTAAGGTTCATTTTAGAACAACGAATGAGATGTTAGAGGAATTTGATTTCTTAGGTCCAGATTTGGCAAAAGAAATTGTCGTAACGAATTCTCAAAAAATCGCCAATATGATTGGAGAAGTTGTTCCGATTAAGGATAAGCTTTATACGCCAAATATTGAAGGTTCTAACGACACCATTACCAATATGACTTACGAAATGGCCTATAAAATTTACGGCGAAAAATTACCAGAAATCGTTGAGAAACGAATTGAGAAAGAGCTTGATTCCATTTTGGGACACGGGTTTGGGGTTGTATACTTAATCTCAGCTCAGCTTGTTAAAAAATCGTTGTCCGATGGGTATTTAGTAGGTTCTCGTGGTTCCGTAGGTTCATCTTTTGTAGCGACGATGATGGAAATTACAGAGGTTAACCCTTTAGCTCCACATTACGTTTGTCCAAAATGTCACTTTAGTGAATTTTTTACAGATGGTTCAGTTGGATCTGGATTCGACTTACCGAATAAAGAGTGCCCAGAATGCGGTACAAATTTGAAAAAAGATGGGCATGATATACCGTTCGAAACATTCTTAGGATTTAACGGCGATAAAGTTCCCGATATCGATTTAAACTTCTCTGGTGAATATCAATCACAAGCCCATAACTATACGAAGGAATTGTTCGGTGAAGATTATGTATTCCGTGCGGGAACAATCGGTACAGTTGCGGAGAAAACGGCTTACGGATATGTGAAGGGTTATTCAACCGATCACGGTAAAACGTTCCGAGGTGCAGAGGTAGATCGTTTAGTGCTAGGGTGTACAGGGGTTAAACGTACAACAGGGCAACATCCTGGGGGTATTCTGGTTGTTCCGGACTATATGGATATTTATGATTTCACGCCTGTTCAATTCCCAGCAGATGCACAAGATTCTGAATGGAAAACAACACATTTCGACTTCCATTCTATCCATGATAATATTTTAAAACTCGATATTCTTGGGCACGATGATCCGACCGTACTCCGAATGCTACAGGATTTATCAGGGGTTGACCCAAAAACGATTCCAACTGATGACCATGAAGTAATGAAAATCTTCTCTAGCCCTGAATCATTAGGTGTAACAGAAGAACAAATTATGTGTAAAACCGGTACATTAGGGATTCCTGAATTCGGTACGCGTTTCGTTCGTCAAATGTTAGAAGAAACAAAACCGTCCACATTTAGCGAATTACTACAAATTTCCGGTCTATCACATGGTACGGATGTATGGTTAGGAAATGCACAAGAACTCATTCAAAACGGCACTTGTGTCCTTGCTGAAGTGATTGGTTGTCGTGATGATATCATGGTGTATTTAATTTATAGAGGTTTAGAGCCAGGACTAGCATTTAAAATCATGGAATCAGTGCGTAAAGGGAAAGGATTAAGTGAGGACATGGAAGCTGCGATGAGAGCGCAAAATGTTCCGAACTGGTACATTGATTCTTGTAAAAAAATCAAATACATGTTCCCGAAAGCGCATGCTACTGCTTATGTATTAAACGCGGTACGTATTGCTTGGTTTAAAGTGCACCACCCGATTATATATTACGCAACATACTTTACAGTTCGCGCAAGTGACTTTGATTTAATCGCTATGTCTCAAGGTCCATCGATGATTCGTGCGCGTATTGAAGAAATAAATGCAAAAGGCTTAGAAGCTTCGAAGAAAGAGAAAGATCTATTAACAGTATTAGAAATTGCGCTTGAAATGGCTGAGCGCGGTATGAGTATTAAAAAGGTTGATTTATACCGTTCACAGGCGAGCGAATGGGTGATTGACGGAAATTCATTAATTCCACCATTTGACGCGATTCCTGGGTTAGGAACAAACGTTGCAAAGGCAATTGTTGCTGCACGTTTAGATGGAGAATTCTTATCAAAAGAAGATCTTCAAATGCGCGGCCGTGTTTCCAAAACATTGATCGAATATATGGATCAACTCGGCTGTCTTGAAGGAATGCCTGACGCGAATCAGTTGTCGTTGTTTTAGGTGTACTGAACTTTATAGTGTGATGTTTGGATTATCAAACCACACTATAATACAACCATCCATCATATCAAAAACGCCAAATCCTCCACATACAACATGTGTCATTTTTACGTAAATTTGCATTCACTTATGTTTTATGCTATTGTAATGGTAATAATTTGTTGATAGTCTTGCAGCAAAAGAGTGGGTTTTACTCCCGCTCTTTTCTGTTGTTACGGTTATCTCAAATTTCGCTGACGACCGTTAGACAAATTCACCATCCAATGGTGATTTTCTCATTTTTTAAGCTAATGTTGGAAATGATAATGTCCCAACATTTCGTTTTCAGTATGTTCTTTGTATATATCTACTACAACATGGAAATATAAGCTTAAAAGAACAAGAGTAAGTTGGGAGGATCTTATGAGCAAAGTAACGACAGTCATTGAAGAGCTTGTCACACCAATCTTAGACGAACTAAACCTGGAACTTGTGGATATCGAATTTCTGAAAGAAGGACGTAATTGGTTTCTTCGCGTTTATATCGATACACCAAGTGGAGGCATTGATATTGAACAATGTGCATTAGTGAGTGAGCGACTAAGCGTTGTACTAGATGAAAAGGATCCAATCGAACAAAACTATTATTTAGAAGTTTCTTCTCCTGGGGCTGAGCGTCCAATTAGAAAAGAATCTGATTTTGAAAAAGCGGTTGGTAAATTTATTTATGTGAAAACATATGAACCGATAAAAGATCTGAAAGAATTCCAAGGCTATTTAAAAGCATATAATGAAGATGGCTTAGAATTGGAAGTTCGTATTAAAACACGTAAATTAAATGTTTTTATTGAAAAAGACAAAGTTGCAAAAGCTCGATATGCAATTGACTTTTCATCATAACAGAATATTTAGGAGTGAAAACAATGAGTAGTGATTTACTAGATGCTTTGACTGCTCTAGAACAACAAAAAGGAATTTCGAGAGATGTTTTAGTTGAAGCGATTGAAGCAGCCTTAGTTACTGCATATAAACGAAATTTTAATCAAGCGCAAAATGTACGTGTTGATCTTAACTTAGAAAATGGTTCAATGAAAGTATTCTCACGTAAAGATGTTGTGGAGGAAGTTGATGATGAACGACTTCAAATTGCAATAGAAGACGCGAAAGAAATTAACCCTGCTTACGAAATTGGCGATATATTAGAACAAGAAGTAACACCAAAAAACTTTGGTCGAATCGCTGCTCAAACAGCAAAACAAGTTGTAACTCAACGTGTACGTGAAGCTGAACGAGGTATCATTTACGAAGAATACATTGATCGAACTGATGATATCGTCAACGGAACGATTGAAAGATTAGATGCTCGTAATGTTTACGTTAGTTTAGGTAAAGTAGAGGCAGCTCTACCAGTGAATGAACAAATTCAGGGTGAAGTTTACAGACCTCAAAGTCGTATCAAAGTGTACATTACAAAAGTTGAACGTACAACAAGAGGTCCACAAGTAATCGTTTCTAGAACACATCCTGGCCTATTACGTCGTTTATTTGAAATGGAAGTTCCTGAAATCTTTGAAGGTATCGTAGAAATTAAATCAATTGCACGTGAAGCTGGTGACCGCTCAAAAATCTCTGTCTATGCTCATGACAAAGATGTTGACCCAGTAGGATCTTGTGTTGGTGCAAAAGGGCAACGTGTTCAAACAATCGTAAACGAATTAAACGGTGAAAAGATTGATATCGTTGAATGGTCCGAAGATCCTGTTGTTTTCGTTGCAAACGCATTAAGTCCATCAAAAGTTTTAGACGTTCAAGTAAATGAAGAAGAAAAATCTACTACAGTAGTCGTACCTGATTACCAACTTTCATTAGCAATCGGTAAACGAGGTCAAAATGCTCGTTTAGCTGCGAAATTAACAGGTTGGAAAATCGATATAAAAAGTGAAACAGATGCTCGTGAGTTAGGAGTTTATCCTTCTGAAACAAGCAGTTCATTTGCACAACAATTCAATGGAGAAGATCAAGAAACTCCATCATATAATGATGTAGCATACGATTTATATCAAGACGACGAAGAATAATCATCTTAGGAACATTTTTATTATGATGAATTCCATTGCGAGTGAAAATGCAATTGGAATAAGTGTAGGAAGGTGAATTCTCATGTCGATTCAAAGAAAAGTACCATTACGTAAATGTGTTGTTACTGGCGAAATGCTTCCGAAAAAATCAATGATTCGTGTTGTTCGATCTAAAGAGGGCGAAGTTTCCGTTGACCCAACTGGTAAAAAGAACGGCCGTGGTGCTTATGTCTCGAAATCGGAAGAAGCAGTTGAACTAGCACGTAAAAAAAATATTTTAGAACGTCAATTGGAAGCAAAAATCCCTGAAGAAGTTTATGAGGAATTAATAAGATTAATCCGCAGGGAGTCGATTTTATGACAAACGTAAAGCTTTTCCAGTTAGTCGGATTAGCTGCGAGAGCGCGTAAAATCATATCAGGTGAAGAATTAGTGGTGAAAGCGATACAAAATGGAAATGCTAAGCTTATATTCTTAGCTTCTGACGCATCACATAATTCTTCTAAAAAGATTCAAGACAAATGTACGTTTTACAATGTTGAGTATCATGTGATAGGTGATCGCTACCAATTAGGACATGCTACAGGAAAAGAAGCACGAGTCGCACTAGCTATAACAGATAGCGGTTTTGCGAAAAAAATGTCTAGTCTACTCAACGAAAAATAAATCGGGGGTGAGCTGATGACCAAAATTCGAGTTCATGAATATGCAAAAAAAGTGAATAAATCAAGTAAAGAAGTCATTGAAGAGCTTAATAAATTAAATGTTAAAGTAACAAATCACATGTCTACACTGACAGGTGATGCGGTGTCTCAATTAGATACTGTTTATAATCTACAAGGGAATGCTACAAACCAAAACACTTCATCACCAAAACAAGAAATACAAGCAAAACCTGCTTCAGAAGTTCAAAACCAAAAAATCCAACGAAAAGAAGATAGAATGCCAGAACAAAATAAAAATACTAATAATAACAGACCAAGTAATAACAACAGACCATCAAATAATGCGTCTCAAAACAGACCAAATAATAACAACAATAGACCATCAAATAATGCGTCTCAAAACAAACCAAATAATAACAACAACAGACCACAAAACAGTGCGTCTCAAAACAAACCAAGACCTGCATCAAATAACGCAGCTCAAAACAAATCAAAACCAGCACAAAGCAACAATCAAAGAAATACTAATAGTCAAGGCAGTCAAAATGATCGCTTTGGTGGTAATTCAAACAGTGGAAATAGAAATACTAACAATACAAACAATAATAAAGGTGGCTTTAACCAACGTAAGAAACCGGGTATCCACGGTGGAAAACGTCGTCATCCAAAAACGCACCAACCAACAATTCCTGCTGCACCAAAAGAATTACCAGAAAAAATTACTTTCTATGAATCATTAACGGTTGCTGAGTTAGCGAAAAAATTACATCGCGAACCTTCTGAACTAATCAAAAAGTTATTCATGCTTGGTGTTATGGCTACTATAAACCAAGATCTTGATAAAGATGCAATTGAGCTAATTTGTGCGGATTATGGCGTTGAAGTTGAAGAAGAAGTACGTATTGATAAAACCGACTTAGAAGTTTATTTCGATACAGCAGAAGTAAATGAAGAAGAACTAGCGGAACGTCCACCGGTTGTAACAATTATGGGTCACGTTGACCATGGTAAAACAACTTTACTTGACTCAATCCGTCATACAAAAGTAACTGCTGGAGAAGCAGGTGGTATCACGCAACATATCGGTGCTTACCAAGTAGTGGTTGATGGTAAAAAGATTACATTCTTAGATACACCTGGTCACGCAGCGTTCACTACAATGCGTGCACGTGGAGCGAAAATTACGGACGTAGCAATTATCGTAGTTGCCGCTGATGATGGTGTAATGCCTCAAACTGTAGAAGCAATTAATCACGCAAAAGCTGCAGAAGTACCAATCATCGTAGCGGTGAATAAAATGGATAAACCAACTGCGAATCCTGACCGTGTTATGCAAGAACTAACAGAACATGGATTAGTGCCAGAAGATTGGGGTGGAGAAACAATCTTCGTACCAATTTCAGCATTAAAAGGCGAAGGAATTGACACACTATTAGAAATGATTTTATTAGTTTCTGAAGTAGCAGAACTTAAAGCAGATGCTAAGAGAACTGCACTAGGTACAGTGATCGAAGCTCAATTAGATAAAGGCCGTGGTTCTGTTGCAACACTTCTAGTTCAAGATGGTACTTTACGCGTAGGTGATCCAATCGTAGTAGGTCATGCTTACGGTCGTGTACGTGCAATGGTGAATGATCTTGGACGTCGAGTAAAAGAAGCTGGTCCTTCTACACCAGTAGAAATCACTGGTCTTAATGAAGTGCCACAAGCTGGTGACCGTTTCGTAGTGTTTGGAGATGAGAAAACAGCTCGCCAAGTTGGGGAATCTCGTTCAATGACTGCTATCCAAGCAAGTCGTTCAGAAAAACAACGTGTAACGTTAGACAATTTATTTGAACAAATGAGCCAAGGTGAAGTAAAAGAGTTAAACTTAATCGTTAAAGCGGATGTTCAAGGAACAGTTGAAGCAATGACAGGCTCATTAATGAAAATAGAAGTAGAAGGCGTACAAGTTAAAATTATCCATACAGGTGTAGGAGCAATTACAGAATCTGATATTTCACTTGCTGCTGCTTCAAATGCCATTGTAATTGGATTTAACGTACGTCCAGATGTTAATGCGAAACGTGCTGCTGAACAAGAGGGCGTAGAAATCCGTCTTCACCGTATTATCTATAAAGTAATCGAAGAGATCGAAGCAGCGATGAAAGGTATGCTAGACCCAGAATTTGAAGAGAAAATTATCGGTCAAGCAGAAGTTCGTCAAACAATTAAAGTTTCAAAAGTTGGTACAATTGCTGGATCTTATGTAACTGAAGGTAAAATAACACGAGATTCAGGCTTGCGTGTAATTCGTGAGGGTATTGTTATCTTCGAAGGTGAAATTGATTCACTGAAACGTTTCAAAGACGATGCAAAAGAAGTTGCAAGAGGATACGAATGTGGTATTACAATTAAAAACTTCAACGACGTAAAAGAGGGCGACGTGCTAGAAGCCTTCATCATGCAAGAAATTAAACGTGCATGATCTATTACGCTGAAGTAGAATTCATGATTCAAACAGCCCATTCGTTAAAAGAAAAACGTGCAGTTCTTCAAAGAATGATTACACGTACAAAACAAAAATTTAACGTTTCGATTGCTGAGATTGATCATCAAAATGTGTGGCAGCGAACAAGAATAGCTCTTGTCGCTGTCTCATCTTCTACGGCAAGCGCAGAACGTGAAATTAATAACGCACTTCATTACTTGCAGTCAAATCCATCATGGGAACAACTTGATGTTTTGCGAGAATATTTATAAGTGTTTAGGGGATAAATAACCTAAAGAAATTGTTAGTATTAGGGGTGACATTATGTCATTACGTTCCAATCGTATAGCAGAACAAATCCAAAAAGAGCTTGGTGAAATCATCAGTCGTAAAATAAAAGACCCCCGTGTTGGTTTCGTTACTGTTACAGACGTTCACGTAACGGGAGATCTACAACAAGCGACTGTATATATTACATCTTTAGGAAATGAAAGAGAGCGTCAAGCAACTTTAGAAGCGTTAGTAAAGGCTACAGGATATATCCGTTCTGAAATCGGGCAACGCATCCGATTACGCAGAACACCTGAACTAACATTCGAATTTGACTCTTCCGTAGAATACGGAAACAAAATCGAACAACTACTTCGCTCAATCAACAAAGATTAATCTTTTAGATAATCTTACATTTATTTGAAAAATAAAAGGCCTGCAACTGCATCCACACATGCAGGCAGGTTTTTTATTATGGTGAAATAAGTGGTCGTTTGGATAGATTATTTAGGAGCATGGTATTAACTCGAGATGCGGAACGTTAAAAGTACTGGGCTTCTTAAATCTTTTTAACAAAGGGTTATGAATTCTTTGCAAAGATATCGGTCAACCTAATTAAAACCTAAAGCACTATACCGCTCTATAACACGTAAACACCAGTATTCCAGGATGTAATAATAATCACTATCCAAACCATATGAACAAATAAAAAACCTAGGAGGTTATCCTATGAACGGCATTCTTCCATTGTGGAAAGAACGTGGTATGACAAGTCACGATTGCGTTTTTAAATTACGCAAAATCTTAAAAACTAAAAAAGTCGGCCATACAGGGACTTTAGATCCTAGTGTGGAAGGTGTACTTCCTATTTGTATAGGACAAGCAACAAGAATTGCAGAATACT
>JAPSJC010000015.1 GCA_031178355.1 Ureibacillus sp. | reverse complement strand
GTTTAAAGGTAAGAGGGTTAGAACGTGGAGCAAGACGAGGTACAGAAGACTTCTTCATGGCTCATGATGAATTTCGTTATGCAATTCGTTATGAATTGTTCCAAAATTTATCTAGAGAAACAATTACATTCCGAAATAATAGACAAATGCAGGCTCTTCCAATGCGTATGATGGGTTCGTTCTTATTAGGAGAAGGGTTGGGTGGTTCTGGTACACACTGGAATGGACAAAATTGGCGTTTTCTACCTTACGATTTTCAAATTAAAACAATGACAGATCAAAAATATGGTGCAAATAAACTTGGGGGCGACTACCTACTTCAAGACTGGGGCATCACTTATGACGAGTTAGAACCGTATTTCAACAAATTTGAATATACAGCTGGAATTTCCGGTGAAGACAACAATCCATTTTGGGGAAAAAGATCGGAACCATTCCCGACACCTCCAATGAAAAAAACACCAGTGCTACAAAAATTTGAATCAGCAGCAACAAATTTGGGTTATCACCCATTTATGATGCCATCTGCGAACCTTTCTGAATCCTACACAAATCCAGATGGATCAACTATTGCTGCTTGTCAATATTGTGGTTTCTGTGAACGTTTTGGATGTGAATATGGTGCAAAATCATCTGCAGAAGTAACAGTTGTCCCAACTGCCTTAGAAACTGGTAATTTTGACATCCGTTTCCACTCCAATGTAGTGGAAGTACTCAAACAAGATAATAGAGTTACAGGTGTACGATTTATTGATACTGTAACTGGCGAAGAGTTTATTCAACCAGCTGATGTCGTTGTATTGACTACCTACGTATTAAATAATGCAAAACTACTTATGGTTTCAAACATCGGTGAACAATATGATCCACAAACTGGAAGAGGGACACTTGGAAGAAATTACTGTTACCAAATCCTCCCAGGAGCTACTGGATTCTTTGATGAACAATTTAATACATTTATGGGCGCAGGGGCATTAGGAATGACAATCGACGATTACAATGGAGATGCCTTTGACCATTCTGACCTTGATTTTATTCACGGTGCAAGTCTGTCGATAACTCAAACAGGACAACGACCAATACAATTCAATCCTGTTCCACCAGATACACCAGCATGGGGTGCAGATTTTAAAAAGGCTTCTATTCATTACTACACAAGAACATTAAACATCGGTGGACAAGGTGCTTCTATGCCGCATAAAGAGAACTTTATGTCACTTGATCCAACTTATAAGGATGCTTACGGCGTACCATTATTACAATTAACATACAACTTTACTGACCAAGATCGAGCTTTACACCAGTACCTTTCAGAGAAATCTGTTGAAATTATGAAAGAGATGGGCGCTAAAACAGTGGCTGGGAGAAATCCATTAACTGATTATGATATAGTGCCATACCAAACGACACATAATACTGGAGGTACTGTAATGGGTGCAGATCCTGCAACTAGTGTTGTTAATACTTGGTTGCAGCACTGGGATGCAGAGAACCTCTTTGTAGTCGGAGCTGGAAACTTTGCTCATAATGGTGGGTACAACCCAACAGGAACGGTTGGTGCTCTTGCTTACCGTTGTGCAGAAGGAATTATCAATTACAGTAAAACGGGTGGCAGTCTTGTTTAATAAATAGGAGGAATTTGTATGGGTGGTTTTGGTTCTATTGGTGTTCCAGGGTTAATCATTATTTTGGTCATTGTGTTAATTATTTTTGGACCTAAAAAGCTACCTGAAATAGGCGGGGCTGTAGGTAAAACTTTATCCGAATTTAAGAAATCAGCACGTGATGCAATTGATGATGATGGTGAGGATGAAAAGAAAATGGCAATAAAGGAAACGAAGAAGGTCGAAGATGCATAGTAGGTGATTAGATGGATCCTTATGAGTATAACAATTTAAGTCCTTTGGATAAGAATAAGAAGCAAGAATCTGTTGTGAAATTTGAAGATGCAACGGAAACCATCAAACAAGATGAAACCATTACGCAAGTTGAAATAAGTGGCCAACTTGAAAATAAATCCGACAGAGATAAAAATAATGAATCCTGGTTTGATCATATTATTGATTTAAGAAAGCAAATAATAAAGGGTGCAATTGTCTTTGTTACTTTGTTTATTATTGTATTTTCCACAATCAATTTTTGGTTTCCTTTGATCTCTAGGGGGCACAACCTAATTATTTTAGGTCCCCTAGAGGTAATTAAATCTTATACTTCCATTTCAGTTACATTATCATTAGGGCTTTCTTTACCTTTTATCTGTAACTTTCTATGGCAGTTTGCAAAGCCAGGTCTTTATGAAAAAGAACAGAAGTTTATCGGCCTTTATTCTCCTATTATGCTTATTCTTTTTGTTATAGGGCTGTTATTTGGATACTTTGTCGTCAATCCAATGAGTTATCAATTTTTAATTAACCTCGGTGAAATGAACTTTGATATTATGGTCACCGCTACAGACTATATTAATTTCCTTATTATGACTACTGTACCAATTGGCTTACTTTTCGAACTACCGATAGTAGCATTGTTTCTATCGTCGATGGGTATTTTAACTGCAACTAAGATGAAGAACGTAAGAAAGTGGTCGTATCTTTGCATGGCAGTTGTTTCAGCTCTTATATCTCCACCAGATTTTATCAGCCAATTATTAATCCTAATCCCCATGATTGGTTTATATGAAATTAGTATATTCATCGTCCGAAAAGCAGAGGGCAAAAGAGCGACTAGCTCACCGATAACCGAAGCACACTAATTGGAGTGTGCTTTTTTATTTCTAGTATAAATGTGTGAAATGAGGTATGAAGATGAAAATTGATATAGGAAACGGGGTAGATATCATTGGTGATATTCATGCTTGTTACGATGAATTTCTTGAGATGTTAGGCAAGCTTGGATATCAACAAGGGAAAGATGGCATATTTCGACATCCAGAAGGAAGATTGATTGTATCATTAGGTGATGTGATGAGCAGGGGCCCACAATCCATTAAGTGTATGGAATTCTTTTTAAAACATATAAGAGCCGGCATTGCATATATGACCGATAGCAATCATGGATGGAAAATTGCAAGATGGCTAGACGGACGAAAAGTTCAATTAAAGCATGGAGATGAACTGGTAGAGCAAGAATTTTTGGAGTATGAAAAACAAAATGGTAAAAATAAGACTAGAGAACTCAAACAACAATTAAAACATTTGCTAATGAATGCCCCATCCCATTATATATTAAAAGAAAATGATAAAGAAAAACTGGTTTGTACACATGCGGGTATAAAAGATGAATATATAGGGAAGGAAAACAATCGCATTAAAGACTTTTGTCGCTATGGTGACGTTGCAGGCACAGACGAAAGTGGAAAACCTATAAGGAGAGATTGGTTCGAAAATCATCAAGGCGAATTAGTAATTATTTGGGGTCACGATCCAAAGCGTGAACCAATGTTCATTAATAATACTATTAATATTGACCAAGGATTAGTCTTCGGTGGCAAATTAACGACGTATCGATATCCAGAGCAAGAATTCATTTTTGTTAATGCAAAGAAAAACTATTCGGGTAGAGAAGGGAAAAATAATCCAATACACATCCAATGATAAATGGTTGATGGTCTGCAATTTTTATATATTACGTTCCTAGATTTAGGAACGTCTTTTTTACTTGAAGAAATAAAAATGGTTGAACTTTTAGAAAAAAACTGTAACTTATTTTTCCAATATAAGTCTAATTTACTGTGAAATGATAGGTACATGAGCTAATTTATAAAATTTGATCTATGCCAATTTACTTTGTGTTAGGACTAGCGGTAAATGTTTGAATTCTAATCAAACCAATGTACGAACAAATAAAATAAGTTGTTAGAAATGAAACGGTGCAGATAAAAAATACATCTAGTATTGTATATATAATAATTAGCGAAGGTAGTAATAGTAGTTGAAAACGCAAATACAGGTCTTATTTGCATTACAATTTTGTAAAAATGTAAAAAAAAAGATTTTTTATGTTTAATAATTTTCAATGTGGGTAATTAGGTAATAGAAGTAACAGTAAGAAAAAAGTATATGAGACCTAGTATGATAAGATTACCTTGCCAACCGAAGTAACTTAACATCATTGGGGGAAATTAATAAATTCCAACCAGAAATCTGGATGTACTAACCGGGCCATTAGGATTTCCCTAGTTATGGGAATTGCCCCATTTAATTCTTGTACAGAGTAAAAAATAAAATCCCAGAAAGATAGAAGCTTTCTATCATATCTGGGCAAAGTTATAAAATTTATATGTAAAGAATTTATATAATTCACTCCATATTGATATATTTTATTTTATTAAGCAACATTATGAGTATACACATTTAATAAAGCATCTAATTCTTGACTACATGTGACAGTTTCTGGATGAGTGAATCCTAAGTCTTGTGCTTTTCTATACATATCTTTTCGTTTCATTTCAATAGCTACCTTTAAAAATTTTTTAAATAAAAAGTCTTTCATCATAATTTCCTCCGTAAATTATAATAACTTCTGTAATAGATTTTCTATCAAATTTTCTATCAAATTTATCAAAGCTCCCCCATTGTATAATAGATAGAATAAAAAATTTGTCGGATTGTGTTAGAAATAAAGAAATTCACAAATTTGTCACAATTTAATGTTTAATTTAAGAATAAATTAATTTAGAATATTTAGAATATTAAAGGAATAATGCTGAAATGTAGAAAAAATCAGTTTAACTTAATAATTTAACACGTTTTAAATAGTAGCTTTAGGACCGTAACAAATATAAAAGAGCATCGATAAATGAAATCGATGCTCCTTTTTTTATTTAGTAAAAGACAAAATAGCATTATCTTTAAATTTTGCTGCTAGTTTTTTTGCTTCTTGTTGACCACTAAATTCAAACATACGATAAGTATTGTTCTCAAATACAGTTACAATCCACATTTAAGATCCCTCCAAGTTATTTTCTATTCATAACAATTGATTGAACTATAAAGGTGTCAAATTACAATGTTTCCGACTAAATAAATTATTTAGTATACGATAAAATGGCAGAACCTTTAAAGCGTTCCATAACTAAAGTAGCTTCACTTTTTTCAACGAATTCATACATACGAATAGAATTTTGTTCGAAAACAGTAATAACCCACATCGAAGGATCTCCTTTCATACAGATTAATATTGTTATATAACATCTTTATAAAATTTAATAATTTCTAATTGTGTTATATATCAACTGTATCCATTGTACATCCAAAACAGGAAAAATAAAATAGAAAGTGAAATATTTCACATATTGTTCAAAGTGTTAACGATTTCACAAAATTTTGTATAAAAAGCATGCACAATTATGTTTCACGACAGATTATGACTGGGTAATGATAAAAACTAATGGATTACATGTTTATAAGATCCTGTAAAAGACTTTTATTCATTGTCGACTCCCAAAATAAATGTCCATGAATACTCTATATATATAACTAAAAATCGACATATTTAAACGTATTGGAAAACGTGTCGAACTATTAAAGAGCATTCAAAGACAAGGGGGAAGTTAAATGAATGCTATACTGTGGATTTTTCAAATTTCATTAATGTTAATGTTTATCATGGATGGCGTGTTGAAAGCATTTCAATATGATATTGCCAAGGCCAATATTCCATGGGTAAACGATGTTCCGAAGGGTTTAGTTATTTTCATTGGATACGTTGAGGTTCTTTGCGCATTAGGATTAGTTTTACCGTTAGCAATTAGTAATGTGTCATTTATAATACCGGTAGCTTCATTAGTGTTATCGATTCTTATGCTGTTTGCAACCGTTTTCCAATATAAACGTAATGATTTTCAAAGTGTACCGATTGTGTTTGCTTTATTTTTGGTAGCCTTATTCGTTACAGTTGGTCGATTATATTTTTAGGTAATTTAACCTAATATACGCATGGGAATAATCCATGCGTTTTTTTATATAAATGAATTATTTGTAATAATTGTATGTTTGTACTAAAATTTAACTATGAATACAGATAATGAAATAACGAAACTAAAAAAGGTTACTTTTATTGAGCAAGCTAGACGAAGTCAGATAATTGAGTGTGCAATCGACACAATTGTCGAGATTGGATATACACAAGCATCATTAGGAGAAATTGCAAAAAGGGCAAATGTAAGTAAAGGAGTTATTTCTTACCACTTTTCGAGCAAGGATGAGTTATTTGAACAAATTGTATATAAATATGACGAACTAAGTAAATCTACATTTTTACCACAGTTTGATATGCAAATTCCACCTAAAAAAATGATGCAAAAATACATTAAGTCACATTTACATTTTATCGAACAAAATCGAAATCTTGTTTATGCAAATATTGAAATTGTATCGAACACTAGAACAAAAGAAGGGAAATTCAAGTTTGCTGGTAAGTTTGATGAGAGGATATTAGAACCAATCGAATACATTTTACTATTAGGAATGAAGGATGGTTCTTTTAGAAGATTTACGAAACTTTCAAGAAGAATTCTTGCCCAAACAATACGAAATACAATTGATGGGTTTAGTCTTGAAATAATAAGAAATCCAGACGTCGATGTAAGTGAGTATATAAAAGAATTAAACTTAATCTTTGACTTATCTACGCGTGTTGATTAAAAATATATGGATTATAAGAAGAGACGCCGATACGAGGCGTCTCTTATTTATTTTCAGGCTACTAATGATAGGTTTGTATAAGTTATTACGGAAGGGTATTCTGAATGTTCTTGTGCTTGTTGTGCTTCAATCTTAGTTTCGAATTCAAATATGTGATAAGTGTCCTGTTTAAATACTGTTAGTACCCATTTCATATTGGGAACCTCCTCAAGTTCATTTTAAATCTATATTTTAGATTTTATCAATACTAGAATTAACATTTTGTTATACAACACAAAAAGATATTTATGGTAATTTCATATTGTGTTATATATCAACTTGAGACAATTGTACACCCAAAATCAGTAATTGAAAATAGCAAGTGAAACAATTCACATATTGTTCATAATCGTTTCTGATTATTATGACAAAGATATGAATACTTTAAAGAGGGTTATGAAGTATATGTATGGGAATAAGGAAAATCTCTTTCAATGTGGAAAGGAAAATAATATGATAATAAAACATTAGTATATTTTTAACAATTCAATCCTATTAGAGAGGAAAAAGGATCAATGGAATTAAAAGTAATCGCCCCAAAGAATTGTGGCAATTCTCCCAAGATGATTTTTATTAAAGAATTAAATATTATGATGGCTAAAAATGAATTTCAATTCTTTTTTGATCATATTACTGAAAATATTAAGTGGAGTATTTTAGGGCTCCAACAACTAAATGGAAAAGACAGTGTTATCAATTTTATGGAAAGTAAAAAAGATAAATTAGTTGTTGTGGAATTAGATCTGCAAACGATCATTTCTCACGGGCCAACTGGTGCTGTGAATGGATTCGTAACATTAAATGATCAAAAACGATATGCTTATTGCAGCATATATATTTTTTCAAACAATAGTAAAACCGCTAAGATAAAAGAAATGACTACTTATTTTAACTTAATATAAGTACGGAACATTTCTAACCTCATAAAAGACACCATTGTAAAATTGCATCTTATTTTTTCATTTTTTTAATCTCTTTTGTTAAGTAATGAACTTGTTTTTCTAATTCATTAATTTTATGGCCATATTGCTTCTCAATTTTTTTATGGTTTTTCATTTTCTCAATAGCTAGAAGTGATCCACCAATTGCTTGGATGAATTCACCCAATGAGGAAATAAATCCCCCAGCAACTAGAAACTTCGCGCCTGTTCCTTGATGATCGGTATGCTCTTTATTTGACATAATAAATCACAGCCCTTTCTTATTTCCTTCCTAGTTTATGTTTCCTATTTGTCACGACTATGGCAAACGCACAAATTCTAGTCTAAATTAAAAGGGAAACAACAGTTTTAGGAGAATGCCCTTCAAAATTAGAGCTAGGTAGAACTAATATTAAAAAAGAATTAAAATAGTTTAAAAGTTATGGAAATTATTCTCAGCTAATACTATGATGAAAGATATAAACAACTCGATGGGGGATAACGATGAAATCCTGGACAAAAGATATTGAAATTAATGCTCCAATAGAAGAAGTATGGAAGTTGTTTGAAGGTAGCTTAGAAGATATGCAAAAAATTATGCCCCAAGTGGTAAGTAATGAACCAATTCATATAACGGAAGACAAAGTTGGTAGTGTTTACCGTCAAAGTTATCGTGAAGGTAAAAGTGTAAGGGAGTATGATGTAAGAACGCTTGAATATGAAAATACGCCAGAAGTTAAGCGAGTGAAAATTACATTTAATCTTGCAAAAATGTTTGATATTACAGCTACATATGAGTTGGAAAAATTAGAAGAGAATAAAACGTATTTTAAATATACAACTACAAATAATCCATTAAAATGGTTTATTAAATTTATGCTTAACTTTGCATCAGATAAAGTAGTGGTTCAGTTTGTTGAACGTGTGAAAAAAGTTGCCGAATCGAATAGTAATTAGTAAAAAGGCAGAAACCAGTTCAAGTATGGTTCCTGCCTTTTTCTATTTGTTATGGATTTACAGAGTCAAATTTCTTTATTAAATCCTGTGTAGCTTGAAATGATTTCGTTTCTAACTGTTTTTTTACTATATTAATATCTGTTTCGATTTGTAAAATCTTTGGAACAATATGATTTAAGGGTGTTAGTAATGTAGAGTTTTTAATTGTATGACCTTTAATTGTATCAATTTCATTAAAGAGATTTTCGATATCTTCATGAATCCGATCAATGTAATTTTTGAGTAGATTAATACGATCGCCATATTTTTCAACTTCGGTAGTAATAGGGTTAAAATCAAATTGAATTAATTTTATTGAGTCTTTTAGGGCATGAAGTATACCTTGGATTTCTGAAATGGATTCTCTTAAACCATTTTGTGAAGATGAGATTGCATAAATCGAATTGTTTAAATCAATATTTGAAACTTGTAATTCTGCAACAGCATTTTGTAAATTGTTTTGAGATGATTGTATTTCTTGTACTGTCACATTTGAAATACTTTGGCCAGCTTGTAATTCGAATAATGAATTCTTTATATCTTGGATTGAAGAGTCTAGTAGACTTATTGAGCTTTGTACATCATCAAGTGCTTGTATATCTGTATCCGTAGTGTTTTGTTCTAAAGTGATTGTTGGTAATTCTGTAATCGCAGATTTAAGTTCGAATTGGGAACTTTTCACTTCTTCAATAGAATCATAAAAATTATTATGTGATGATTGAAGTTCAGCGATTGCTTGGTTCATTTGTTTAATTGTATCGTGAATTACATTAATAGACTTTTGAGATTCTTCAATCTTAGGTAAAGTTTTGTATAAAGAAAAACTAGATGTATTGAGACTTTCCTTATTTTCAATTTTTGAAAGAGTTGATTTCATTACATTGATGTCAGAATGTAATTCCGTTATTGACGAAATAATCACATTTTGAGTTGATTGAAATTGGATAAGGGTTTTCATCATAAGATTATGTTGCGATTCTAGTGTAGATGATTCTAAATCAGTTGGATCCTCATTGGTAATCATTGGAGTGTTCACATGGTTTTGCATAGATTCTAGCATTTGAATGGATTGCTTCATATTAAGTTGAGATGATTGTAATTCGCGAACAGTAGTATTCATTTCATGTTGTGAGTGTTCAATACTTTCCATTTTCCATAATATTTCTTCTAATAATTCTCTTTTTGTTGGCATTTACGTTACCCCCTTTATTTTTTCCATTAATAACACTAGTATTTGTTAGTCAAATTCTACCATAATAAGTCCATTCTATATAGTTTATTCAATTACACTTTAAAAATTTACTAGATTCGAAAATAATTTACGGAAAATTAAATATTTTCTAATTCTATTATCTATTTTGTCAATTTTATAGTTAATAGAAGAATTGTTTAATCATAATCTGATTTGATTGTTCTTAAATGAATATTACTCAATGTTAGTTATAAAACTTTTAGCCTAATTTCACATTTTGTGAACATATGTTTCTCTATTTTGGACAATATAAGTAAGAGAAATAGTGAGGTGACTTCAGTGATTATTGAGAGAACGTCCAATTGGAGAGAAGATTTTAATAAACGCTTTGAAGAAGATGGTCCATGGGATAGTTGGACCTTATATAAGATGAGTTACGAAATTGAAAAAATGAATCTAATTCCTGAATTTTCAGGATTACAAGCGCCAAAGTTTTTAACAAATCTTCAATTGTTACCACATCAAATAGAAGCAGCTCAAACTGTAATTGAAAAAATGAATGGGAAAGCAATTTTAGCTGATGAAGTTGGTTTGGGGAAGACCATTGAGGCAGGGTTAATTATGAAAGAATATATGATTCGTGGTCTTGTTAAAAAAACATTGATACTAGTCCCAGCTTCATTGCAAAATCAGTGGGTGACGGAATTAAACTATCGTTTCTTTATCCCGGCAATTCCATATAGAAAGAATACCCCATTAGATCAATATGATGTGGTCATTATGAGTATGGATACTGCTAAAAAAAGTCCTCATCGAGAAAAAATATATGAACAAGATTATGACATGATTATTATTGATGAAGCTCATAAACTAAAAAACCATAAAACGCAAATTTATGAGTTTGTTCAAGGATTAAAGAAGAAGTTTTGTTTATTATTAACAGCAACCCCAATTCAAAATGATGTATTTGAAATTTTTTATCTTGTTTCGTTATTAAAGCCTGGCCATTTAGGGAATTTTGAAACGTTCCAATCGTCATTTTCGGCAACGAAACACAGTTTACAAGAAGAAAAGTATTTAAAAGAGCTTGTAAATCAGGTAATGGTGCGTAATAGAAGACACGATACAGGCATTGAATGGACTACTCGTAAAGTTCAAACGATCCAAGTGGAATTTACAGAAGAAGAACGTGTAATTTATGACATGATTTATGAATTAAAAAATATTTCATCCGTATTTTCAAGTTCATTCACAATGGTTACTTTGTTAAAAGAGATGTGTAGTAGTAAAGAAGCAACATTTTTAACATTGAATAAGATGCTTCAGAAATGTATTACGAAAGAAGAAATAGATTATATAGAGTCAATTATTGAGAAGATGATGCAACTTGAAGTAAATTCGAAGGCTGAAAAAGTATTGGAGATCGTTGAAAATGCAAACGATAAAGTCATTATCTTTACAGAATATCGTGCAACTCAAGCATATTTGCAATGGTTCTTAAATACAAAAGGCATTTCGAGTGTCCTATTTAACGGAAAATTCAGTAAAAGTAAGCGAGATTGGGTAAAACAATTATTCAGACAAAGAGATCAAGTACTGATTGCAACAGAATCAGGTGGGGAAGGGATTAACCTTCAATTCTGTCATCATGTGATTAATTATGATCTACCGTGGAATCCTATGAAACTGGAACAGAGAATTGGTCGTGTACATCGTCTAGGTCAGGAAGAGGATGTTCATATATATAACTTAGCAATTAATAACACAATTGAAGAGAAAATATTAGAACTTTTAGGCGATAAAATCGACGTCTTTGAAAAGGTTGTAGGTGACTTAGACGACATTTTGACTAAAAAGGCTTAGTGGAGTTTATACTGTCTCGTCGTAAAAGAAGGGAGAATAGAATCGATGTTTGCTTTGGAAGTTCATGACTATTTACGTACTTTTTTTCGAGAAACGAATTGTGATCTACTAGAGGACGAAGATTTTGGGTTAACCGTTCAACTTACTATTGATATTGATAAGAAAATAATGAATCGTCCATTTTATTGGCAATATATTGAAACAACAGGTACTGAACCAAACCCTGCAAGGTTAACATTAATTACCGATAGATCTAAAATGGAAAATCCTTATATGGGGGAGATCATCCACTTTGGATCAAGGAGACTAAATCAAATTTTTAAAGCAACGAAAGAGCTTGGTTCTTTCGTTCAAATGTTCGAAAAAATCTCTAGTCAAACAGGGAATCGACCTGTCCTAACTCCATACTTTTGTGTGAATTATAAGGTTTCCTATTATTGTGATCAAACTAAAGAGAGTATGTATTCTTTAGGTATTAACCTAATAAACGGCGTTATAAAAGATAATTTCCACGAATCTATTAGCAATCTAAATTTAGACAATCAATTGCCAGATGACGTTTACTGTTTACCGTATATAATTAAACCGCATCGTGGATTAGAAAGATTAGATGAAATGATACAATCAGTCGTTCAACAAGATGATCACTCTTGGGCAGAAGAAGCAAGAGATCGGTGGGAAAAGGAACAAGAGATTTTAGATTATTTTTACGAAGGTGTAGAAGAAAAACCTGAATGCTATGAAATTGAAAGAAAAGCACTACATGAACGATTTAATCCAAGAATTAACATAGAAATTATAAATGGTGGATTATTTTTTTTACAATAAAAATTAAAGAGTTGTACACCAAGAAATGGAATAAATCTTCTATAATTCTTTATCTTTGCCTTTCCTCAAAGTGAGGAAGGGTTTTTTATGTGAATTTAATCGCATGATTCGTTAAGATAATATAGTTTTGGTTAATTTAGTAATAACAGCATGAATTTTCAACAAAGGAGGAGTGTTTTTTTGAGTAGGGTTAAATTTTATATGCTTTTATTAACGGTACAAACTGTAGTTGCTATTATAGTTTATATTTCCTTAAGTAATGTACCAACCGAAAATGTACAAAATACAATGAAAAGTAATACAGCTCAGGAAGTTTCATGGAGCTATGATGCAGTTACTGGTTCGAAAGAATGGGTAAGTATTGACCCATCCTATTATGCTTGTGGCGGAGGTTATGAACAATCCCCCATTCATATAGAGAGCAACGGGTCAATTGAAGAACAAATTTTTGACAGTATCAAATACAATTATAAGCCGACAAAATTTTGGCTTTCCAATGACGAGAACTCCTTAGTGGTACATGATCCAACGGGCAAAAATAAGTTATTAATTGATGGCGAACAATATAAGCTTCTTCAGATGCATTTTCATTTACCTAGTGAGCATCAATTAGATGGCGAATCATTTAATATGGAGGGACATCTAGTACATGAAAACAAAGATGGTGGGTTAGCTGTAGTTGCATTTTTTATTAAAGAAGGTAAAGTAAATACAGATTTAGCTGACATGTGGGCAGTATTACCAACAGAAAAAATCGGAGATAGAATTGAAGTAAATCACTCAATTGATTTATTAGAAGTTTTACCTATCGAGTCGGAGGTTTTTATCTATAAAGGATCATTAACGACACCACCTTGTTCAGAAGGCGTTCTTTGGTTTGTATTAGAGGAACCAATAGAAATGTCTTCACAACAAATTGAAGTGTTTGCTGAAATATACCGACAAAATAATCGACCTATTCAAGACATGAATAATCGTAAAATCTATAAATATCATTTGGAATAATATGGTTATTTGAAAGGAAAGCCGACTCAATTTCAGTTGAGCCGGCAATTATATTTTAGAAATTTTCTTTATCAAACACTTCTACGTCAATAATACGGGCTCCAATTCTATGAAGTAGTGTCTCGATTTCTTTAACAGTTTTACTTGTGGCACCCTTACTCAAAGTAATAATGACTCTTCTTAAATACCAATCATTATCATCTAGAGAGAAGACGCAATGGATAGGATGTTTTTTCTTGATTTCAGTTAGTGCTTTAGCTAAAATCCCATCCGTTTCAGGAAAAGCAAGTGTAAGTGCACAGCTTCCTGTTTTATAGCCCCAAGCTTCTTCTAGAATTTCAAATATTTTTGAGTGAGTAAGAATTCCTTTGAATACCCCTGTTTCAGAATGTACTGCTAAAAATGGCAGTCTTTTAATCGAGAAAAATACTTGATAAAACGAGCTTTCTTCACTAATCACGCCGTCTTGGTCTACTAGAAGTTGAGAAATTGGTACATCTTCTCGATGTTCCAGTTGATGTTCTAGAATGTGAACTTTATAAGCATTTCCAACAAACTTTTCTCCACGGTCATCTAATACTGGAATGCATCGATATCCTGAATTATACAGTTTTTCTAATACTTCTGAAGCAGGATCTGATTCTTTACAAAAAACAACATCTTCTTTTAATAAATATCTTTGTTTAACGATCATGTTATTCTTCTTCCTTTCAAAAAAAGAATCTGCGTCGCTTCAAAAGTTGGGCAGATTTTAAGTAGGCTATCCAACTATATGATGGGATACTACTAATTATGCATAAAATTTCCATTTTTATAAAAAGAAAAATCGTAGATAATTGCTTAATAAGTTAAAATTATGGATAATGAATAGATGTATTAGTTTATAGATTAGGAGAGGTTTCAAAGTGCAAATTGAACATAAAAATGAATTAGAAAATCATGCTAGATTATTAGTGAAATGTCCTGATAAACCAGGGATTGTATCAATCGTTTCAACTTTTTTATTTAAACATAACGCAAATATAATTGAATCAAACCAATACTCCAGTGATCCAGAGAACGGCACATTCTTTATCAGAATTGAATTTCACTGTGATAACTTAAAAGACAAGCAAACAATGATGGAAAATGATTTCGAACAAATTGCACGTGATTTTGACATGGACTATAAATTTTTCTATTTAAATAGTCGCCAACGTTCAGCGATTTTTTGCTCTAAGGAATTGCATTGCTTATTAGAACTTCTTTGGGAATGGCAAAATGGTGATTTGGAGACAGAGATTGCACTCGTAATTAGTAATCATGAAAACGCGCGGACTATCGTAGAATCTTATGGTATTCCATTTTACTATCTACCAGCGAATAAAGAAATTCGTAAGGAGGTAGAAGCAGAGCAGATTAAGCTATTGGAAGAATATCAAGTGGATTTACTAATTCTAGCGAGATATATGCAAATTTTGACTCCTGATTTTGTGGATCATTTTGAAAACCGAATTATTAATATTCATCATTCGTTCCTACCTGCATTTATCGGAGCAAATCCTTATGAGCGAGCACATCGAAGAGGGGTAAAACTAATAGGTGCTACATCACATTATGTTACAAATGAATTAGATGAAGGACCTATAATTGAACAAGATGTAGAACGTGTGGATCATCGAAATGATGTTGTGACGTTAAAGAAAATCGGACGCCAAATCGAACGACGAGTTTTGACAAAGGCAGTGAAATGGCATTTAGAAAATCGTATTATTGTCGAAGGCAATAAAACAATTGTCTTTCATTAAGTTTGCAGGAGTAAAAAATGGACTCTTGTCATAACTTCAAAAATTTAATTAGTTTCATTTCAAATCAGCTTGAATTGTCTATTTCATTTTTTGAATTTTAAGAGAACTACTAATAATAATGTAATGAACTGGGCCAGTATTTGTGGTTCAGTTTTTTTATTTCGAATTATTGACACATTGAATTACTGTAATCACAGTTTAAATAGTAATGCTTTTATGGAAGGTGTATACTATAAACTAGTGTGACCTTAGGGAAAAATATTTATTTATATGGGCAGTCAATTTCCGACTGTCTATTTTTTTTATTATAAATTAAGGATGGTTATAAGATTGCAATTAAGTAAATTGAATTCAAAATATATATATACATTTGTACATCACGTTGATGAATATGATTTATGTCGTATGGAGATGAGAGCATTTTTTGATATCGATACGGAATTAAATTATTTGATAAGCGAAATCAATGTTGACCCGAGTCGTAGCCCATTCATACAAGATAGACTTGAAGTGTTCTATGAAAGTAATAGTATTGAAGAATTGAAAGAGTTAGTTAAGGAACTAAACGTGACAGCTAGTTCGTATAAAGTTGTTAGTCTAAATAAAATTGATTTAGGAAGCACGAGTAAAATTCATCACCCGGAGCGTCGCCATATCGAACGAGAAATTGGCCTTTGTATTGATGGGGAGCCAGAATTAGATCATCCAGAGATAGTTTATGGTTTGCTTCTATTAGAAAATCGCTGGTATTTTGGAGAACATGTCATTAGTGAGTCTATTTGGCGAAAACATGTACATAAACCAAATAGTTATTCAACAGCTCTGAACACAAGAGTTGCAAGGTCCATTGTAAATATTGCAGCACCATTTATTGAAAATGCAAAAGTAATTGATCCATGCTGTGGTATTGGAACCGTTGTAGTCGAAGGCCTTTCGATGGGTGTGAACATTGTCGGACGAGATATTAGCCCTCTTGTTTGCATTGGAGCCAGAGAAAATCTGGCATACTTTGGGCTTGATGGACAAATAACAAATGGTCCTATTTCAGAAGTAACAGACCATTACGATGTTGCGATTATCGACATGCCATATAATATCTATTCGCATGTTACTCCTGAGGAGGAATTTGACATTATTAAACAAGCAAGACGTATCGCTGATCGAGTAATATTTATCACAGTTGATACAATAGACCATTTGTTAGAAAAAGCTAATTTTACAATTGTCGATCGTGGCATTGCGAAAAAACAGCAATTTGAACGTCAAATATTAGTTTGTATATAGTGAGGAAGCATATAGTGTATAAGAGAGTCTTACTTGTTTATGAGTAAGGCTTTTTATTTTGCGTGTGGGTTTTTGGAATATTATTAATTAAAGGGTATATATGGGGATTGAAAGGATTTTTAAGAAATTCTCAGTTATTATTGTTTTCTCCATTAACTAACTGTATATATTCTAAATCGCTTTTCAATTTACATTAGTTCCAAGTTCACTTTTAATTCCTGCAAATTTCACATAGATATCCCTATTTCTATCCTATGAAAATTAAAAGATAATAAAAGAAGGGTTTAGGTTTAAGTTTTCTTCCAGTTTATGCAATAGGGAGAATTCATTTTGCCCTATTATGATTTCAGAAGGAGAGAGATATTGAGAATGACAGTGAATCTACAAGCAGATGAGAAGGTATTAGTTGAAAAAACACCTGCGAATTTATTTAAAGGGATGGAAGCCGTTGGAGGCCATTTAATGATTACTGATCAAAGGCTCGTTTTTAAATCTCACAAGCTAAATATTCAAGGCGGAACGACTGAAATTCGTTTCACTGATATTGAATCCGTCTCAAAGGCGAGCACTTTTAAAATCATACCAAACCGCTTAATCGTTCAAATGAAAGATGGCAAAAAACATAAATTTGTAGTTTATAAAAGAGACAAGTTATGGCAACTAATTACAGATTATCTTAACGAAAATTGTTAATTTATTGGACAGGGTGAAACCTGTTCTTTTTATTTGTAATATATTTTTGAAATAATTGAATTTTCTTTATATTATTACTACTTAACTCTATAATTATTAAGAAAGAAGTTAAAATCGAGATAATGTAGTATCAGAAAGTAATTTAAAAACAAGATGCTTGAGTTATTGGGGGTATATTTATGCGAATTCCAACAGCTAGATATATAACTGAAAATGACATCAAGATGGTCACACTTAAAGTAATTACGAAGAAAAAGTATGATGCAACATATAAAGGGAAGCTCTATTGTCCGACAGATAATTGTTCTGCGAGAGTATCATTTTCCAGCGGCCGTAAAGCTCATTTTAAAACATGGCGTTTAAGTAATCATTCATCGGATTGTATGTATCATTTAGATCGTACAGGAACTAGAACTGTATTTGGTTTTGAAAATTCGATAAAGGTAAATATCAGTAATAAACGAAAACAAGATGCATTAGTGAGAGCTTTTCAATCAATGACACAATCGGAAACGGTTACTTCAGAAGAAGGTCAAAAGAATAACAATGAAAAGAAAAATATCAGTCCTAAAAAAGATGGAAAAGAAAAAGCAAAAAATATTCAATTAAAGTTATTTGGTGGGGAAGTAGAGGAAGCGGAGATTGACATTAAAGGGAAGAAGCTCCTTTCCAAATTCGTTGATATCATTGGGCCAACAGATATCGGTCAGGTACGCCTTATTAAAGGCTATGTGAAAGATATAGAACTAATGGATTCAGTAGCGGAAATCATTGTTGGTTACCAAAGTGAAGATATTAAAATCGTCTTTGAAGAACGTTTTAAAAAAGAACCGCTAAATAAGAGTTACTTAGATAAATTTTGGTCAATTAAAAAATATCTTTCTATTAAAAAAGTAGTTGTCTTTAACGGTGTAGGAGAAATTAGAGAAGATAGAATGGGAAGATACGAATTATCCGTTTCTTTAGGGTCTGATATACGATTTAATGGTGAGGACCTTTATAACATTGCAAGGTCAATGATGGTAGCAGGGGTAAGTAGATAAAAATCAATAAAGGAAGCGAATAAATGCTTACGCAATATCAGAAGGACAGTAAACGAGTTTATCCTATAATCTATTCACAACAGTATGGCAGTTTGTCATCAGTTAATTGTTACCTCTATGATAATGGTGGTAGTTTATCTTTAATCGATGCAGGGCTTAATACGCCGCGTTTTAAGGAATTTTTTTACAATTCACTTAAGAATTACAATATTTCTATACAGGATATCGATCAAATTTTACTAACCCACCACCATGAGGATCATGTAGGGCTTGTTAATGAAGTGCTAAAAGTTAAACAAATTCCTGTATATGCACACTATTTGGCAATCCCTCGTGTTCATTTTGACGAAAGCTTTTTAACGAATAAATACAATTTCTTTCTTAAAACCTATAAAGAATATGGTTGTCTCGACCTTGTAACTCAACGATTTAAGACAATGGAGCAAACGTTTTTAAATCGGGATCGGCTTCGAATTCAATCGGAAGTGTGTGCTTTAAAAGACAGAGATGAGGTTGAAGGGTTGCACGTAATAGAAGCACCAGGTCATTCACCTGATTCCATATTATTTTATGACCCTACTGTTAAATGGCAGTTTTCCGGTGATTTGGTACTCAAAAAAGCATCGACCAATGCAATTATTGATTTTAATGATGACCTAAATTTACTTCCAACTGTATCCCAGTATCAACAATCCTTATTTACATGTAGGGAAATTGAGACAGAATGGATGTTTCCGGGGCATCAAAATCCATTTCTACAACATGAGCTAGAAATAGAGAGAAAATTAAGTCGTATGGAGAAAAAAGAAAGACGAGTTATAGACGCTGTTGCGAACGGGCTGCAAGATACAGTGTCCATTGCATACAACCTTTATGGCAAAAAAGTGGATACGCTCACATCCCTTGTGTTATCGGAAGTAATCGGTTATTTAGAGTTTGCTGTAACAAGAGGGAATTTATCGAAAAGAATGGACAACGGTCAATGGGTTTTCCAAGTAATCAAGTAAATTGGCTTCGTAGTCAATAATAAGCGAGTGTAAGGTAATGACGAATCTAGAAAAATAAAACTTGATACGGAAACTATTAAAGGAATGGGAAGTTATTGTCTTTAGAGTAAAAAGAATTCCAAAGATTATGTGAAGGATGATGTGATTCGTAAACAACAAGAATAAGTGATATGAATATGGTAGCATTAGAATACAAATATTAAATATTTAAAGAGGTGTGGTGTATGATGCGAGTATTATTTACTTCCATTAGTTACCTTACCATAGGAGTAGGATGTTATTACCTTTTTTCTGGGAATATTTCACTTGCTAGTTTTATCATATTAACACTCGGTATGATCGGGGTTCTATTTGATGTATTTTACCTTCAAAAATTAAAAACAAAATAAAGTTTATATAACAAATAGTAATCAAAAAATTAAATTAGCCTCTTTAATAAGAACTCCCGAACGGTGTTTTATTAAAAGGCTAATTATTTTTTGCAACTATCGGTTATTGTTTAATTTCATTTAGTAATGTTTGAATTAGTTGATAAGTCAGCGAAAGAGCATCTGCAATAGACATTTCTTCTGAGAATCCTTCAATATAGTCTAATGGGATATTGAGATCCCATATTCCCTCATCGCCAGAAAAACTAGCGCTATAATATTTATTTTCACCAATTAACTGTGCATCTAAGAATTTTTTTATAGTAGCTGTATGTTTCTTTTGGATACTAAGCCCAAGTAGTGCTGTGTACGTTTTAAAAACATCATCTAATTCGATTGAAATAGCGTCAACTTTTATCTGTTCAAATGCAGGTGATTCCAAATAAATAAATTCATTTTGATGATTTTTTACATGTTTTAAAGGTGTGCTTAGAAAAGAAGGTGTTTCTTTCGAAATAACATCTTCTGTTTCTTTATCGCATCTTTCGATTGTCACTTCAGTTAAATTCAAATCCACGTTAAATTGTCCTCCTAATAAATTACCGAATAATTTCTACAACGTCTGAATATAAAACCATATAGCCTCATATTTTTCAATCTAAATAAGAATTTTCACCATTACAAAACTAAATGTCAAGCTAATCTAACGAAGTGTTTTATTTCGTACACATATATGTTACAATTCTGTTAATAAAGAGTGTCGGAATTGTGAACATTATTTGATTTTTAGCATATGTATGGGGAGAGGGAGGCGTAATCATGTATAAATTTTTCAAGTATTTTTCGGCAATTCTTTTTGTCGTTGGGTTCCTTTTAATCGGTTTGAGCTTTTTTGTTAGCGTTTCCATTTGGTATGGAATTGAAATTATGAAAAGTGGCTTTTATATTCTCATTATTGGTATGTTCTTTAATTTAATGGAACATACATCGAGTAAATGTAAAAATGAAAAAGTTAGAAAATCATCATTTAGTTAATGTTAAAGGTTAATAAATTCAAAAAGCTTAAAAACACATCTAAAGCTTTTTTTTAAAAATGAAAATGATAAAGCCAAGGTTTTATCATTGAGATGTCCTAACTGACTTCTTGGATATACCAGAGACTTAATTTGATCTTAATATTCATGATTTTTTATAACGAATCATGCAGAAAGGGAAAGTGACTATTACTTTCCCTTTTTGTGTTGTAATGAAGTTTTTGGTACAAACTACGAGAAAAAGGTGAAAGGACTGTACGTATGGTCATACAGGATTTTAAGTTAGAAAAGAAGGCCGGAGAATTATATGATGTCATTCTTTATATACGAGCAAACGGTGCCTTAGAAGAGTTTGCTGAGGAATTTGGAAACCTTACTCGTGAGACAGAAAAGGATATTAGCCGAATGGCGATAAGTTACGTCAAAATGAAATTTTCAAATATTAAGGTCAGAAGCATTAAAGTGATGATGGGTGGGGCGTTGGTTACGACGGTGATGTTTAGTGGAAGTATGACTCAAGCCTTTGCGAACGAACATGAAGGAGAAGTTCAAGCCGAAACTACAACAGAAACAACAACGACAGGTGAAAATACAGCAGAAACTGATCTAAATATGGAAACCGAAGCAGGAACGACTACACCTGAGGAACCAGCAGGGGAACCTTCTCCATCGGATGGTGGAGCCACTACAACACCAACTGAGAATGAACCCGCAACAGAGCCTACACCTGAAGAACCGGTCACAGATGGTGATGTAGCTGAAGAACCAACGGCAGATGAACCAACTCTCTTACCAGGAGATTTCTTTTACTTTGTAAAAACCCTGTCAGAGAAAATTTCTTTAGCCCTTACTTTTGATGATACAGAAAAAGCCCAAAAACTAGCCAATTTTGCAGCAGAACGAATTGCTGAAGCGAATGCCTTACTTGAGCGGGGAGATACTGAAGGAGCCGCGGCAACATTACAAAAGGCGCTCGAAAATCAAGAATTGGCATTGGATTATAGTGAAAAGGTAGCCGAAGAAACGGGAACAGCAGAAGGTGATGGCACAATGGATGCTGTCAGTGAGGTACGAAAAGCCTTGGAAGAACAATTCACTGCAAACACGATGGCTCTTTTACTGGCTATGGAGAAAGTCGATAATCCAAAGGCAAAAGAAGCCCTTGCTAAGAACGTAGAAAAATCCTTTGAACGGATGTCCAAGAAACTTGAAAAAATCGGTGATATTAAGGAAAAAATCCAAGAGAAGATTGCTAAAGGTAATCTGGATGATGTTGAGGATCTTGAGGACGAACTTAAAGAGTTAGAAGAAGAAATTGAGGAAGTCCAAGAGGCATTTGAAGAAGAAGCGGAAGAAGTAGAAGATAAGAGTAAAGGAGTACTAGCAAAAGGTACGGACAGAGATAAAGAAAAAGATAACGATGAAGAAGATCGAGGTGTAGTAGCACCAGCTGCCCATAAGAAGGCAGAGAAGAAAGAAGAACGTAAAAAAGAAGAGCATAAGAGTGCAGAATTTAAAGATGATGAAGACGACGATGATGAGGAAAATCGTCAGGAAACCAAACGTCAAGAAGTAAAACGAGAATCCCCTAAAAAAGAAGTGCCCAAAGAACAAAATGAGGAGGAGTCTGAAGAAGAGGAAGACGAGTAGATCATTAGATAAGAAAAACCCATTTTATGAACTGCACTCCAATTGGTAGAAGCATCTAACAATTAAAGGTGCAGTTTTTCTATGGCTAAATATACTGCAGAAGATATTTCAGGGAAAGAGTATATCGTTCTTTTTATCAAAACCAACGACAAGTAGGGAAAAATAATCAGCCCACCATTCATTACAAGATAAAACCCGAATAGAGACTTTTAGTCTTTATTCGGGTTTTATTTTTAGGAGGGGAGTAGTGCTTGATAAAGGAATGTAAAAAGTTTATTTGATTACACGTTTAGAGAATAAGTAGTTCTTTGACCAATATGGATTTTGTAACACTTTTGTTGTAATCATTACACCTCTAGATGTTGAGGCATGAATCATATTTCCATCCCCCATATAGATACCAACGTGGGCTACTCTTCCATCCGTGTAAGTGTCATTCATAGTAAAGAACATTAAATCTCCCGCTTTTAAGTTAGAAGTAGCAACCGCTGTACCTTTACTTGCTTGATCTCTAGAAACTCGTGGAAGTTGGATGCCAACATTTCCAAAGACATATTGCGTATAAGAAGAACAGTCAAATAAGTTAGGTGCCTCAGCTAAAGTAGCTCCCCATTTATATTTTGCTCCAATATATTTCTTTGCATCTTCTAGAATTTTATTTATTTGTTGTGTTACAGTATCCGTGCTATTGTTTTTAACTGGCTCTTGTTCCTTTACAGGTTCCATTTCACCTTTTAAAGAATCTGCACTTGGCAACTTTAGTACTTGACCATCATAAATCAAATTTGACGTTAAATTGTTTATTCTCTTTAACACATCAACAGTTGTATGATGTATTCTGGCAATATTGTATAGTGTATCGCCCTTAGTTACTTCATATTTTGTTGCAGGGTTTTGGATTTGTATGGAACCGTTTTCCTTCTTGTACGTAATATATGAGTTAAATATAGCCCCACCTGCATGAAGTGAGATGTAGAGAGTATCATTAATCCATCTAGGAGGTTCGATATTAATATACTCATTCCCTTTTTTTGCTCTTGTACCACCACTTGTTATACGGATTACAGTGGAACCATCTGTGACCTCATAAGTTCTTGTGTTTTCTTCAAATTTTATATTGTTATAATTTAGAATTTTTGCAAGTTCTACAAACGGTACATAGTATTCGCCATTTTCTATAATTGGATTGATACCAGTAACGATTTTTCCATTTATGAAAACACCCGCATTTGGAACATACTCTATTTGTGCATTAGCATTTATCGTTCCACTTATACTAATACCAAAGACTAACATAAAGACAATGAAAACTCGTGAAAAATTCCTCATCGATTCTCTCCTTATCAAATTTATTTCTTCGTTATGTTGGCTTTTCGATATTTTTTTATTCTCCCAAATTTTAGTTTCAATTATTTGGAGTTCTTACTAATAAAAAAAGTGACTTCAGTAGAATACCGAAGCCACCTAATAACTTTTGAGTATATTTCAAAACTCGTTAGAAATACTACAGGAATTACATATCCCAAAGTAGGATTAATAATGTACCGAAAACAGTAATCAGTGCAATAATTACACCATAAAATATGGTTGTGTAAATAGACTTACCATCTTTTGATTCGCCAGCGTGCATGAATACGACAAGCTGTAGGAATGCTTGAATAAAAGCAGTTACTAAAAGGATTGTCATGCCTACACCGAATGACAAATCAGTAAAGTAAACGAGTAATGCAACTGCAGTTAGAATCAATGAAAAGACAAAGCCCATCACCTGTTTGGCAGGAAATAATTCTTTCATATTACATCATCATTCCTTTCAGATAGATGAAGCTGAAGATAAAGATCCAAACAACATCTAAGAAATGCCAGTAAAGAGAGAAGATAAATGATTTATTTGCATTTTCAGGTGTTAAACCACGCTTTTTCACTTGTAGGATGATGAATAATCCCCAGAATAAACCTAATGTAACGTGGGCACCATGTGTCCCTAATGTTGTTAACAATGCAGCGGTAAATGCACTGGTTTGATAAGTTGCCCCAACATGGTAATAATGCGTGAATTCATAGATCTCTACACCGAGGAAACCTAATCCAAGAAGTAGCGTAATACCAAAGAACGTTAACATCGCATTTTTTCGACCAAGTCTCATTGCATGAACGCCAAGCCCAATCGTAAAACTACTTGTTAATAATACAAACGTTTCAATCAGCACGGGTGTAATTTCAAAAATATCTGCTGGAGTAGGGCCGCTACCTGTACGACCTTCTAATGTGAAGTAGGCCGTGAAAAGGGTAGCGAACAACATAATTTCAGCGCCAAGGAATATCCAGAAACCTAAAATATTTAACTGATTTTGATCAGTACTATACTCGAGTGGTTGTGTGTGATCTAGCTTCATTACCTTGCACCTCCTCATACTGTGCTTCTATCTCTTTAATCTCTTTTACATGAATATGGCGACCATGATCTAGTTCAAATGAACGTAAAGCCATACATACGAATATACCAATTAATGCAATCACTGCAGGTATCCATATTGCAAAGATGAAAGAGAATCCTGCGATAAAGAAGATAATACCCATAATGAATGGAACACCACTATTATTTGGCATATGGATATCTTTTAGTTCACCTTTAAATAATTGATGACCTTTTTTCTTTGCATCCCAGAAAGCTTCACTTGAAAAAACTTGTGGAACTCTTGCAAAGTTGTATTCTGGAACTGGCGTATGAGTAGCCCATTCTAATGAACGTGCATCCCATGGGTCACTACCGATATTTCTCGGTGAGTTTTTGTAGCTGTAGTAAACGTTGTATACAATTGTAGCGAAACCAATTGCCATTAACGCAGCACCAACGAATGATAACATGTTTAATGGTCCGAAGCCAGTTGCTTCAGAGTAAGTGTACATACGGCGTGCTTGACCGTCTAAACCAGTGATATACATTGGGAAGAAGGCAAGTACAAAACCTACTGTAAGTAACCAGAAAGTAGATTTACCGATTTTTTCATTTAACATGAAACCAAAGAATTTTGGCCAATAATAAGTTAAACCAGCTAGCATCGCGAATACGACACCAGGAATAATTGTGTTGTGGAAATGTGCTACCAAAAACATTGTATTATGGTATTGATAGTCTGCTGCTGACATCGCGAGCATAACCCCGGTAACCCCACCGATTGTAAATAAGGGAATAAATCCAATCGAGTAGAGCATAGGAACAGTGAAACGAATTTTCCCTTTCCACAGGGTAAATAACCAGTTAAAGATCTTAACCCCGGTTGGAACAGCAATCGCCATTGTTGTAATGGAGAAGATACTGTTTGTAAGAGCACCCTGACCCATTGTAAAGAAGTGGTGAGTCCATACTAAGAATGATAGTAGGGAAATTAATACCATGGAACCAACCATCGACTTATAACCATAAAGGTTTCGACTTGAAAACGTTGAAATAATTTCACTGTAAAGACCAAACGCAGGCAAAATTAAAATGTATACCTCTGGATGGCCCCATACCCAGAAGAAGTTTGCCCAAAGCATATCCATACCGCCATTTGTTGTAGTAAAGAAATGCGTGCCGAATAATCGATCAGTAGTACCCATCAATAGAGCAACTGTTAATACTGGGAATGCAAATACAATAATGACATTGGCGATTAAAGTTGACCAAGTGAACATTGGCATTTTCATAAGTGTCATGCCAGGTGCTCTCATTTTTAAAATGGTTGTCATCATGTTAATACCAGTCATTAAGGAACCAATCCCCGAAATTTGTAGAGCTAACATGTAATAGTTTGTTCCTACTGATGTACTAAAGTCATTTCCCGCAAGAGGGAAGTATGATGTCCAACCTGCATCTGGAGAACCACCGATAACGAATGAAATATTAAATAACATCGCACCTGCAAAGAATAACCAGAAGCTAAGTGCATTTAAACGAGGGAACGCTACGTCACGTGCCCCAATTTGTAGTGGAATAACTAAGTTCATGAAGGCGAAGATAAATGGCATCGCCATAAACATAATCATCACAACACCGTGTGTTGTAAAGATTTCATTATAATGTTGACCGTCTAATAATTTCATATCTGGTCCTGATAGTTGTGCACGCATTAAAATTGCATCTGCACCACCACGGAAAAGCATAACGAGGGCAGAGATTAAATACATAATCCCAATTTTTTTATGGTCAACAGTTGTAAACCATTCATGCCATAAATAACCCCATTTTTTGAAATATGTGATCCCAACTAAAATCCCAATTGAAACTAACGCTATTGCTACCATTGAAGCGTAAATCATAGGGCTAGGGTGAGGAATGGCAAATCGTTCAAAGAATTCCATCTTAATATCTCCTTTCAAGAGCAAAGATTAGTCTATGAATCTAGTTTTTTATTTAAAATTAATGACCGCTGTGGTCAGTTTCTACGTTTGTTGAATCTGTTTGAGTATCATGAGAAGTATGATCATCATGATTTGATTCTAGATCGTCAGTGTCCGAACCGTGGTTATGTTCAGGAGCTGGACTAAATTCTAAATGTGTACCAGTAAACGTCATTTGTCCTAAATGACCTGGTTCTAATAATTTATTAAATACATCTTCAGTTAAAGGTTCTGCTCTTTCATGAACCTCTTCAACCCATTCATCAAATTCTTTTTGAGACATTGCTGTAACATTGAATATGTTTTCTGCGAATCCTTTACCGCTGAAGTTTGCATTACGTCCCATATATTCTCCTGGAACATCTGCTCCTAAGTGTAAAGTTGTCACCATATCGGCCATTGCATATTTTTGTCCACCAAGTTGTGGAATCCAGAAACTTGTAATTGGACCATGTGAATATAGTTTGAATTCAAGTGGTCTGTCCGTTGGTATATATAAGTAGTTAACTGTTTCAATACCTTGTTCAGGGTAACTGAAGTGCCATTTCCAGTCAGAAGAAGAAGCATAGATAACTAACGGTTCTTCATTTTCATAACCAGTCGGTGCAGATTCTACAATATAGTTACTTTGAACTGAAACAAAAGATAAGTAAGCTACTATTAATACAGGAATTCCGATACAAATAACTTCCACCCAAATATTCCCCTCGATGTGAGGTGGTTCATAATCATCTGGTTGTTTCGAAGCGCGGTATTTAAATAATATAACGGCTAAAATAACCAGAACGACGATAACAATTACTGCCATAATGCCAATCGATAACATAATGTCACTTGCTTGTCGTTCAGCTTGAGGACCTTTTGGGTCTAATACTAAAAGCGGTTCACAGCCTGCTAATATTGTAACAAGTGCCATAAGAGATATTAATAATCCCGATTTAAATTTCATACAGAAACCCCTTTCTTTCCTAATACATAGTAAGAAATGTTCAATGATATAGTTGTTTAAATCATTACCCTTATTGTAAGAGCTTCGATTCGAATAGGACACATTTTCACTATGTATATAGTGTTTAATTCACAAATTAGTCACGTGGTAGTTTAAAAAAAGACATAATTAATTTGTGAAAGTTGAGCGATTTACTTGCTTTTTTAATTGGACCCTGAATTAGATGTAGTTTTTTGTGAAAGGGCTTCCAATTGTGATAAGTACTTACATAATATTCACTTATTATTAATATTTGGGTGGTATAAAATCATTGAAGCTTTTATAAAGCTCGCGGTAAATAGAGTGAGTTGCAGTGGAAGAATTTATGAAGAAATCCTAGTAGGATAGGAAGGATATATTAAAAAATCAAAATATTTAATATAAGAAGAAACTCTGATATTAATGTTTTGCAGGGAAATTAAAATGGAAGGGAAATAAAGATTAGCTAGGAAATTTGTATTGGGGTTGTAGGCGTTGTTTTAGTATGAGACAACGCCTTATTGAATTTTATATATATTATCTGAGTGTCTCAACATGATCAATTCAAATAGTTGATTAGCCATATAGTTCGAACTATATTTAAACTCACTACTCACCCACTCAACAATCATACCAAAGATGGCATATGCTTGATAACTAGCATTAATTTCGGGGTTTATAGAACTTTCCATCTGGGAGTCAAATAGATCTTTCAAAGCAAGTTCTTTTAATACAGCACATATTTTATGTTGAAAACCAGCTAGTTTATTAGATTGCAAGATGAGAATGTAAAATTCTTTATGTTTCTCTACATGATCAAAAAGTTTAATTCCCGAGGGAAGGAGTTTATTCAACTCAAATATTTCTACACCTTTGTAAGGATCCCGATACGATTCTATTAAATCTGAGAGTACATCATCAATGATTTCATCGAAAATATGTTCTTTCATTTCATAGTGTTTATAAAAAGTTCCTCGATTTAAGTTGGCCGTTTGGACAATATCGGTTATGGTAATATCTTTGAATTCCGTCTTATTCATTAAATTTAAAAGGGCGTCTTTCAATGCTTGCTTTGACTTAATCACTCTTCGATCTACAGGAAAATTTTTCATATACATTGTAACCTTCCTTTGTTCATTATTTTTTAATAATAATCAATTCAAAGAATGTTTGTAGACTAATAGACAAATGGAGCTATATTTGCTGATTGAACCGCTATTTTCATAGATATATTATAGGTGAAGATAGGAGAATTGGAAAATTATCCGATCTATATATTTAAACGCATTCAAAAATGAAGTTGGAGGGGATTTCATGAAACTGCAAAATAAAGTTGCGGTAGTAACTGGGGCAGCATCTGGTATGGGGAAAGCAATTGCGGAATTGTATGCAAAAGAAGGAGCAAAGGTCATTCTAGCAGATTACAATTTAGAAGGTGCACAAACAGTAACAGATGCTATTGTTGCAAATGGCGGCTCTGCAAAAGCTGTGAAAGTAAACGTAGCAGAATTATCCGATATAGAAAATATGATTGATACAGCAATCAATGAATATGGTGAATTAAATATACTTGTAAATAATGCTGGTATTATGGATGGTTTTGAACCAGTAGGAGAAATTACAGACGAAAAATGGGACCGCATTTTCGAAGTAAACACAAAAGGTGTAATGCGCGCAATGCGTAAAGCAGTGAATTACTGGTTAGAAAATAAAAAAACAGGTGTTGTGGTCAATACAATATCTACAGGTGGATTAAATGGTGCACATGCAGGGGTAGCATATGGTGCCTCAAAACATGCGGTAGTAGCTCTTACTAAAAACTCAGGATTCATGTATGCACAAAAGGGAATTCGTATTAACGGAATTGCACCTGGTGCGGTTGCTACAAATATAGTCAATTCAATGACGAATGTTAGTGAATTTGGTGCAGGTCGTACAAAAATAGTTCAAGGGGTAATACCCCGTGTTGGTCAACCGGAAGAAATTGCAGCAGCTGCACTTTTCTTAGCATCTGATGAATCTAGCTTTGTAAATGGAACAGTTTTAACAGTCGACGGTGGTTGGACAGCTGCGTTCTAATTAGTAATAAAATATGATTCAATATTTTACCGGTTGTTTTTATACAATCAATCGCTTTATAATATAAATAGAATACAAGTGATTCAAAATAGAAAACCGTTTCCGTTATGTGTTGGTAGCACCTAACAGGAGGAAACGGTTTTTTTATTTTGATGTTAATTGAAATTGGCATTTCTTACACATACTTACATGAGTCCTTTTTTAATACATAGATTGGAGGAATTACATTGGGGTTTATTCATGGTTATCTCTTAGAATATGGGGTAGAGGAAGTTTGGGCAGACTATTTAGCTGTGGGGATTATGATTGTGTTAATTGGGCTTCTTTGCATAATCGCGAATTTTATAACAAGAAAAGTAGTCATCCGCATTATTACCCATATTGTTAACAGTAACAAATATAAATGGGATGATATTCTACTTGAGAGAAAAGTTTTTCACAAACTATCACACGTTGTACCTGCAATTATCATTTATTATTTTGCATCGGCTTTTCCACCTTATGCACTATTGATTGAAAAGGTTGCCGTTCTTTACATAATTATAGTAGCAATGAATGTACTGAACAGCTTACTAAGTGCTGTGAATGATATTTACCAAGAGTATGAAATTTCAAAGGTAAGACCGATTAAAGGGTATATCCAAGTAAGTAAAATAATACTTTTCATCATTGGATTAATTGTAATCATTGCTAATTTAATTGGTGAAAGTCCATTAATTATTTTAAGTGGTATTGGCGCACTTTCTGCAGTTTTAATGTTAATCTTTAGAGATTCCATATTAGGTCTGGTTGCAGGCGTCCAATTGAGTAGTAATGATATGGTCCGAGTGGGCGATTGGATTGAGATGCCAAAGTACGGCGCGAATGGTGATGTCATCGATATCTCATTGAATACAGTTAAAGTACAAAACTTTGACCGCACGATTACGATGATTCCGAGCTATGCACTCATTTCCGATTCGTTTATTAATTGGAGGGGAATGCAAGCATCAGGAGGTCGTCAATTGAAACGATCTTTGCTAATTGATACGACAAGTATTTCTTTTTGTTCAAATGAAATGATTGAAAAGTGTAAGAAGATTCATTACTTGAAGGGATATATCGTTGAACGTGAAAAAGAAATTGCGGAGTTCAACTTGAAGAATAACATTGATAGAAGTAATATTGTGAACGGAAGATCACTCACAAATATTGGTGTTTTTCGTGCTTACGTTGCGTCCTATTTACAAAACCACCCAGGTATTCATAAAGAATCAACATTAATGGTTCGACAATTAGAGCCAACAGAAAAAGGATTACCTTTAGAGATATACGCATTTGCAAACACAGTTCAATGGGCAGTATATGAAACGACACAAGCGGATATCTTTGACCATCTTTTTGCAGTAGCACCTGAGTTTGGGCTCCGTATTTACCAAAATCCATCAGGGAATGATGTCAAATCTGCTTTTAATCAATTTTTAAGTGGAAATAATAATGATATAAGTACCTAAATTGACATAAATGAACCGTATCTGTAAGGGGAGTAACCTTAACAAAAGATACGGTTTTTTATTTTCAATTGCTATTTAACTTCTTTCAATCATTTTTTCCCCACGGAAATAGACAGCTTTTATCCTATCAGTGTCAACAACTTCGAGACCTGGCACTCCTTCTGAAACTATAAAATTAGCCTCTTTGCCAACTGATAAACTGCCAAAAAGCGATTCTTTTTCTAGAATTTTTGCCGGGTTTAATGTAATTAAGGATAGTGCTTTGTTTTCATCATATCCTAATTGTGTGATTGCTTTCATATAGGGATGCGCAATTGCCATTAATGAATCAGGACCGATTAAGCCTTGCAAGATTTTAGGGAAAGTGACTGTATTTTCGTGAGGAGGTAAGTAACCATCACTTGAAATTGCAACTGTAATATTTGCTTGTATCATTTTCTTTACTTCTTCAATCGTATTCGGTGGTAGATGGGTCCCTCCTAATGGAGTAGCAACAATATGAATATTTTGTTTTGAGGCGCGTTCGATTTGTTCACTTGAAATACCATGTGCGTGATGTAGGACATCAAAATTTGCTTGAAGCGCCATTTCAATTCCTTCGCTACCCGCAACATGAGTCCCAATCTTCTTATTTAGTGAGTGGAAAATGGAGACGATTGTATTTAATTCTTCTTGAGAATAAATAATTTTCCCTGCGTTAGGAACAAGCTCTTTTGCAAAGTTAGCAGGCGTTGCATTGATAAAAACGTTTTCACCAGCAAATTCATTTTGTTTGGCAATCGATCTCACAATTTCAGGTTGAACTAATACATTTTTTTCTACACAAAGCGAACCCGTTATAGAAGTGAAATGAAGCAGTGTTTCTAAACCAATTGAAATACTTGTTGAGGCAAATGATATGTCTATCGGAAAGTCTTCTACTGATTTTTTTAACTCATCAACATCTGTATATAACATTGGACTACCACAAATTTGTTCCCCAAGCGCAGTAATACCCGAAGCAAGGGCTTTTAATAAAATTGCTTTAGCTGCTAGAAGTTGTGTTTGCTTGGTTACTGGATAGAGTGATGTAGGAGCAAATTCTAGTAAATGTGTATGGCAATCGATTAGTCCTGGTGCTATAACAAGCCCCCCGTAATCAATAAGAGTATCCTCTGTTTCAACGACGTTTTGCTTGATATCTCCCCAAGTTCCAACATTTAAGATGATTCCATCTTGAATGATTAAAGCACCATCTAGAATTGTACCCAGTTCGGATACTGTCACTAATTTACTAGCTTTCACAATGTACCTTGACAACGTTTACACCACCAAAAATGGAGTTATGACAAAACCAAGGAACCAGGCAGTTGCGAAGCGAATAGCAAGACCAACTAAGGCAGCTTCAATTACATCTTTTTCTTTTAGACTTGAACATTCTCTCCATGTTGCAGGCATTTGCCCGAAAATCACTGATAGTGGAAGGCCAGAGTTCGCGATTACAAAGGATCCAACTACGAGACCAGTAGGAATAGAATTTGCATAATCTGCAAGTTGTGCAACAGCAAGTGTCGGTGCAGCAAGGATTGAAAGAATTCCTGTTGCTGGGTCAATACTTAAATAAGTTAGAGTGACTGAAAGAACGGAGTTAATAAGATCCCACACACCAATAAACTTCAAAACACCAATAACAAAGAATACTGCTGCTACTGCCGGAATGATGACTAATAGCAAGAGTTCGGTTCCTTCTTTGGCTGATTGAAATAAGGTTTCGAGTGGCTTTGTTTTTGTAGTGAAACGTGGTAGTTCATGGATTTCTACTTTTTTTGTATTACGGTAGATGGTTCTAGAAAGTATAAAAGGAACAAGAATTAGTGGCAGGAAAATTGAAAGAATTATAATAGGGAATAAACTTATACCAGCAGCTGATAAAGCAATTAAACCAAGGACAAATGTTGCGAACGATTGTGGCGACTGAATCATCGTTACAACAGCAATTTTCTGTTCGTCTTTTGTTGCTTTCGCTTTACTCAATACGGGTGCAGCAATTTTACCCGCAGCATTTATATCACCGAGGATATTATAAATACTTGGAATGATGACAGTTGGATTAATTCGCATCCATTTCATAATAGGTACAAATAGTCGAATTAGTCCGTCCGTAAATCCAAGTCTCTCTAGTATTCTACCTAAAATTACACTAACGATAATAGCAATACCAACTGTACCAGTTAAAAAGATGGGAACGACAACATTAAATACTTCGTTTATCGTCAAATCAAATAACTGTGAAAGTGAGTTAGGAACAAATAACAACGCAAAAAGCGAACTCACAACAATAACCAATCCAACTATTTCAATAGCGCTCCAAGCTTTACGTGAATGATGCATCTTAATACCTCCATACCTTTTTACTATAGTATGTGGGCTGTGTGGTAGTGTGAGGAAGGAGGCCAGTTAAGGTAAGTGGCTTTAGCAATAAATTTTATGAATAGACCAGAAGAGGGTATGGATGTGCAAAAAAGCTGTTGAGAAACTTCTCAACAGCTTTTTTATTTATTTTTTATCGTGTCTCTTGTAAAGTATCAACGAACCTTTTAATTCTTCTAACTGCTTCTTGTAATTGGTCGAGGGAGGAAGCGTAGGAGCAGCGAATATGTCCTTCACCACTTTCTCCGAACACGTCACCCGGTACAACTGCTACGCCTTCTTTCATTAATAACTGTTCTGCAAATGCTTGCGAACTTAAACCTGTTGATTGAATTGAAGGGAATGCGTAGAAGGCACCACCTGGTTCATGGCATTCTAGACCAATTTCATTAAATGATTGAACAATATAATTGCGTCGACGGCGATAACTTTTAACCATCTCATCAACTTCAGGTCGACCATTTCTTAACGCTTCGATTGCAGCGTATTGTGACATTGTTGACGCACACATTAAAGCATATTGGTGTACTTTTAACATAGCGTTTGAAATTTCAATAGGGGAGCAAACAAATCCAAGCCGCCAACCAGTCATAGCGAAGCTTTTAGAGAAACCGGAAATTAAGATGGTTCTTTCTCTCATTCCAGTTATCGCTGCCATACTTGTGTACTCTTCATCGTATGAGAGTTCGGCGTAAATTTCATCCGCGATGATTAATAAATCATGCTCGATAGCAAGCGATGCAATCGCTTCAAGTTCTTCTTTATTTAACATTGTACCAGTAGGGTTATTTGGCGAACATAACAAAATGGCTTTCGTTTTTGAAGTTATCACTTCTTCTAACTGACTTGGTTGGATTTTAAAATCATTTTCTTTTGTCGCTTGTACTTGAACGGCAACACCGCCGGCTAATTCTACCATTGGTACATACGAAACGAAACATGGTTCCACTACAATAACTTCTTCGCCTGGATCTAAAATCGTTCTTAATGCAAGGTCAATGGCGGAACTTGCTCCAACTGTAACGATAATTTCATCTTTTGGGGAATAATCAACTTGAAACTGATCATTCATATAAAATGCAATTTCTTCACGCAGTTCAAGTAAGCCAGCATTTGGTGTGTAAGATGTTATCCCGCGTTCGAGGGAATTAATCGCTGCTTCACGAATATTCCATGGAGTGACAAAGTCAGGTTCACCTACGCCTAAAGAGATGACACCTTCCATTCCTGCAGCCAAGTCGAAAAATCGACGGATTCCTGAAGGTTTTAAATCTGTTGCTAATTTAGAAATATACGTAGTTCTTGTTGTTTTCATTTAAGGTGACACCACAATTCTTTTGTCTTTATTGGTATCATTTTCAAAAATGATTCCGTCGTGTTTATATTTCTTTAAGATGAAGTGAGTAGTAGTAGAAATGACTGAATCCAACGTTGAAAGCTTTTGAGAAACGAAATTTGCAACTTCGTTTAAAGATTTACCTTCAACAATAATCGATAGATCATATGTTCCTGACATTAAGTAAACGTCACTTACTTCGTCAAATCGATAAATACGCTCAGCAATCTCATCAAACCCAACACCACGTTTAGGGGTTACTTTTACATCAATCATTGCTCGAACACCAGGATGATTCTCAACCTTTGTCCAATCCACAATTGAAATATATCTAACTAGAACTTTACTATCTTCTAATTTCTTAATTGCTTGTTTTGTTTCTTCAACACTTAGTCCAACCATTTTTGCGATGACATCTGTAGCTAGGCGAGCATCTTTTTCCAATATTTCAACAATTTCCATTTCTTTAGCCGTTAATCTCATGGATAAACCTCCATATGTATCATGATTATTTTAAAATAAATTCCAAACCATAGAATCCATAATAGCTATGACGGGTAAACAATTCAAGATGTTCCGAAAAATATTTCAGACTTTTTTTATTCTTCTATAATATTTTGTGCCAACGCCAAGAAAATACACTTCACAGAATAAAAAAGAAGGAACTCAATTAAATAAGTCCTTCTTTCCATAGTTTTAAAAAGTTTTAATTTCCTTTAATGTTGCGAAATAAGGCGTTTGACCCGGTCTAAATAATATCAGTAGTATCCCATCAATTGGAACAATATCGCCTTTAACATAGGCTTCATAATCTAGGCCAAATGGTATTAATAACGAGTGTTTAAAGAAGTCTTTCTCTGTAAGTTGCATTTGTGCAAACTCATTCCCTGCAAGCTCAGGGTTTTCCTTAAGTAATCTGTAGATATGTTTATGTTCATCTTGTGGTATACGTTCATCCCACCAAAGTTTACGCGGTTGGAATTGTTGTTTTGATAAGTAATCTAACTTCATTAAACTACGAACAATGGAAAGATCTACATGATTTTGTGTCATTAAAAATTCTTCTAAACGTATGAAAAGGTCTTCTAATTGATGCCCAATTCGGGACCAGCCTCTTTCTTCCCAGAATGTACCAAAGTTTTGGAAGAAGTCAAATGGTGTTTCGAATCCCTTCGTAACGAGGTACTCAATTGTATTATCCATACGATGGTCGTTCCAATATTTTTCAAGTACATCTTCTGCTTGTTTAATTCGTATAATTTCATCAAATGTCAACACGTTGTTTGAGAAGATTTCGTAAGGTGCAATGTCAACATAAGTGTAACCATATTTTTCAGCTTCAACTCGAAGTCCTGTCCCTCGTAATAATTTCAAGAATCCAAGTTGTAATTCCTCTGGACGCATGGCAAATACATCGTTAAACGTTTTACGGAAGCTATCGTAATCTTCTTCAGGTAATCCTGCAATTAAATCAAGATGTTGGTCTATCTTCCCACCATCTTTTACCATCGTTACAGTACGTTTTAACTTTTCAAAATTTTGTCTTCGTTTAACGAGTTCATTTGTTTCATCGTTTGTTGATTGAACGCCTATTTCAAAGCGGAAAAGACCCCTTGGAGCGTTATCATTTAAAAACTGAATGACTTCTGGTCTCATAATATCTGCTGTAATCTCAAATTGGAATACAACGCCTGGTACATGTTCATCAATCAAGAACTGGAACATCTCCATGGCATAGCTGCGGCTTATATTGAAAGTACGATCGACAAATTTAATCGTTTTTGCTCCATTCGCCATTAAATAACGAATGTCTTCTTTAATTTTATCTCGGTTAAAATAACGAACCCCTACTTCAATAGAAGAAAGACAAAATTGACAGCTAAATGGACAACCGCGGCTTGTTTCAATATATTGAATTCGTTTTCCAAGATCCAAACGGTCTTCTTCAAGACGGTAGGGGCTTGGTAGTTCACGTAGTTCAACTTTTTTTGGTTGAGCATGGATTTTAAATTTGCCTTCTTCTAGATAACATACGCCTGGCACTTCTTCTAACGGGATTTCTCCATTTAAATGTCTCAACAATGCCTTAAAAGAGATTTCCCCTTCACCCATAATAATGAAATCAACTTCATTTTCTAAGCGTCGAACCCAATAGTTAGCATCGTAAGATACTTCAGGTCCACCTAACACGATTTTTGTTTCTGGAGATACTGTTTTTAGCATCTTAATAACCTTAATTGTCTCTTCAATATTCCAAATATAGCAACTGAAACCAACGATGTCTGGTTTGTGTTGGTATAAGTCCGTGACAATATTAAATGTTGGATCTTTTATTGTATATTCAATTATTGTTGGATTAAATTCAGGTTGTGCCGCCACTTTTAAATAACGAATGGCGATATTGGTATGGATATATTTCGCATTTAGCGTAGTTAAAACAATATTCATTACTTAATAGTTCTCCTTTGTATACACGTATGCACTTACTATGATAACTATATGATTTTAGCAGTAATTAAGGATTCGCGCTACTGACTTCTGTTTTATTGATGTTTAAGTAGGGGATATAGGGTTTTATATATATCAAGTTAACAAAATGTCATTAAAAAATACATTCCAATTTATGATTTTTATACATAACTCTGTATATCAGTGGAACAATAAGAAAAAATATGGAGTTGTAATTATACTTGGAAAAAATGAGAGTAAAGCAATTTTTTAATAAATTGATCAAAGAGGAGCATCCACCATTTGAAAAAGCTGCTAAAGAGGATGATTTGTTAAAGAAAAAACAGATTGATTCGAGTTTAGCAAAAAATATGGAAATATTCAAAGAAATTTACTATGTTCCAAATAATTGTGATGTTAACATTCGCGATATTGAAATTGGTGGGACTAAAAAAATGGCTGCAGTATTAAGTATTAGTTCCATTTCAAATATTAAGATAATCGAAGAGCTTATTATTCGGCCATTGCTTAGTAATGATAATGAATCTAAAGTTATTGAAAAGTTATTATCGCAGCAAGTACGTAAAGCTCAAGTAATTGAAGATATTTTGAAAGAAATTAATAATGGAAATACTGCACTTTTCGTCGATGGTGAGCCAAATGCTTACATTATTAATACGAGTAATTTTCAAGGGAGAAGCGTTGAAAAAGCAGAAAATGAAGTAGTCGTCAAAGGGCCGAAAGAGTCTTTTAATGAACAAGCTATTACAAATATTTCTTTAATTAGAAAGAAAATTCGTGATGAAAATCTTATTGTTGAATCGACAACGATATCAAAAAGAGCAAAAAATGAATTGTACTTACTCTATATAAAAGATATTGCAAATGAAGAACTTTTAACAACTATAAGAAATAAAATCAATTCACTAGATGTCGATTCAATTCAAAATCTTTCAGTATTAGAGCAATATATTGAAGACAATATTTATTCATTATTTCCAACGATTTTATACACGGAACGACCAGACCGAGCAGGGGAATTCCTTGAAGATGGTTTTATCGTTTTAATTATGGATAATTCACCCGATGCACTAATATTACCAGCAACTTTTTGGTCTTTCTTCCATAACGCAGAAGATCATTATTTACGATTTCTATTTGGAAATTTCATAAGGATTTTAAGATTGCTTGCGCTTTTTATAACATTATTTATTTCAGCAATTTATATTGCAATTACGAATTATCACGTAGAAATGATCCCTCCGGATTTATTATTAGCAATTTCTTCAACAAGAGAAATTGTACCATTTCCACCTTTAGTTGAAATACTGATGTTGGAAATTGCATTTGAACTAATTCGAGAAGGTGGATTACGTGTGCCAAAGCCAATTGGTCCGACTATTGGGATTGTTGGTGCCTTAATATTAGGACAAGCTGCTGTCCAAGCTAATCTTGTTAGCCCACTTGTTGTCATTATTGTAGCTCTTGGAGGATTAAGCTCGTTTGCCATAGGTGATACAAATTTGAACTATACAATTCGTTTAATGCGATTTCCATTTCTTATCTCAGCAGGTGTGTTTGGATTATATGGATTAACAGCTTTATTTACAATTGGGTTATTTTATATGACATCCATTAAATCCTTTGGAGTACCATATTTGGCTCCAATGACACCGAATGATTCCACAGCTAAAGATACTATTTTTAGAAGACTACTAAAAAATGAATTATATAGACCTGGGTACTTAAAACCAAAGGATATTGAGAAAAAAGCAGGGGAATAGAAATGGATCATACAAAAGGAAAGCTCGGTTTTAGGGAATTTTTAGCAATAATAATCATTACATTCGGTACAAAATTGACTGATAACACACCTACTGGATTATTTAATAAAGTTGGGAGTGCTGCTTGGATTACAATAATCTTAATGTGCTTACTTGCTATCATTCCCATCTACCTTTTAACGAAAGTTATAACGGCATATCAGGATCAAAATTTAGTAGATATCATTTACCATTTACTAGGAAAATATGTTGGGTTTTTTGTGATTTTTGTTTTATGGTTGACGGAAACTTATTCAATTGTACTAAGTTCATCTATGTATACCGATATTATAGAAACGATGTACTTTGTGAGAACACCTACTTTATATATATATATTATATTAATTGGGGTAGCTGCCTATGGTGCTAAAAAGGGATTGGAGTTTATTGGTTCAACTGCCTGGATTACCCTCGTTGGGTTAAACTTAGCTCTATTTGTTGTTCTAGTTTTGACGTTTTATTTAGGAAGATTGAGTTATTTATTTCCTATTTTGGGAAATGGAATTGGTGAGATTATCAAAGAAGGTGCATCGAATGCATCTATATTTGGAGAATTTCTTTATTTAGGTTTTATTGTTACATCATTACGTAGTAACAATGTATATAGAAAAGGGATTTGGACGGGATTCTTGTATGTGTCGTTTATATTTATACTATCTCTAATTGCGTATATTATTTTGTTTGATTATGTGTCAATTGTCCATTTGAATTATCCTTTCCATGAATCGATTCGTTACATTCAATTAGGGTTTTTAACTAATGTAGAATCGTTGTTTTTACCGTTTTGGTTAGTAGCATCTTTTATACGCTTTTCCTTTTATTTATATATTAGTGCATTACTATTTGGTGCACTATTTAAAATTAACCAATTTAAATACCTTGTGCCCTCAATTGCAATATTAATTATCTTTTTAGGTCTGATTCCAGAAGCACCGGTATTTTCTCTAATTAATTTCCGAGAAAAATTAGTCTATATTTCTACACCTATTTTTTACTTTCTACCACTATTACTATGGCTTATGGCAAAACGAAAAGGGGTATTCAAAAAGTGAAAAACCAACTTTGCTTACGCCAATTTCTCTTTTTAATTTCCATGTTACTAATGTTAAGTGGCTGTTGGGATCAAACCAATATCGATAAAAGGGCTTACGTTGTTGCTATTGGTATAGATAAAGGAGAAGATAATAAAATTAACATTTCTTACTTAATTACAAACCCAGAATTATCAAAACAAGAAGGGGCTTCAAGTGAACCAGCATATGAAATTATTACATTTCCAACCAATGATCTTATCTCTGCAAAAAACACCGCAAATTCTGTAATCGCTAAAGAAATAACCTATAACATGTTAGGTGTAATAATAGTATCAGAAGAATTAGCAAAAGAACCTGAGTTTATAAGATATATGTATGACGTGACAAAGGACCGAGAGATTAAACGGAATAAAACAATGATTATCACGAAAGAAGATGTGAAGACGTTTTTAACAGAAAATAAACCGAAACTAGAAACCAGAGTTCATAAGTATTTTGAATTTATAATAGAAAATGCAAAAAATGCAGGGCTCATTCCCGATTTCAAACTACATAGCTATTTTTCAATTACAGAATCAGATGCAGGTCTTTTTTTATCGCCGTATGCAACAACTGAACAAGTTCCTGGTGGAAAGTATACAGTAGGGGAAGACGAGCTACTAGCAGGAGAGCTAAATATAGAAGGAGATTCAAATACACAATTTTTAGGTTCAGCCGTCTTTAAAGAGGGTAAGATGATTGGTACTTTAAACGGTGAGGAAACACGTCTTACTATACTGCTCAATGAAACATTAGAAATGGGAGAAATTTATACAACGTATTCCGACCCGTTTAACCAACAATATAGAATTTCAACGAGAATGATGAAACGTGATAAGAATGAAGTGAAAATGGACTTTACTGGTTACATACCAGTTATTGATGTGACAGTCCCAGTATATACGGACATCTTATCAACCCACAGTATGGAAACTTTCGACAATGGAAAGATTGAACAGTTAAAACTTCATATTGAAGATGAAATCAATAAAAAGTTGAATAATTTGATTAAAAGAACACAAGAAGAATTTAAGGGTGAACCTTTTGGATGGGCGCTAATTGCTAGAAAGAAATTTTGGACAAGACATGATTTTGAAAAGTTTGACTGGATGAATACCTACCCAAATATGAAAGTCAATGTAAAGGTTATGGTGACCATAGGTACATTTGGGGAACAAAGTAAACTACCTGACCTAAGTGAAGTGAGGGATTAGATTTATATGATTGTGTGGTTAATAACGATTGGAATGTTTCTATATACAATCGGTTTTTCTATCGAACTATGGAGACAAAGAAATAAACCTGGATCCATAGCAGTTTGCATTTTAGCATTAGCCATAATAATTGCTCCCTTTTTTTCAGTCTTAAAGTAGTAGTAGGATAGAACACATTAGAAATCAATATTATAAAATAAACATGTTATAGTTAAAAATAGAACACTCTACCATACTAGGAAGTAATATATACTAGTTTTCATTTCAAATTGCTGTTAAAGTAAAATACGTTAACGATTCCATTATGGAAAGGTTACGACGATAATCTGTTTATTTGCAAGAGAAAGTAGATGACGGTCTACTCTCTTGCTTTTTTTCTCTCAACTTTTAACGTTTTCCTGATGACTACGAATTAAAATTTGTGACAATTATGAGATTCTACTCGTACTTAATATAGTAGAATTGATTCCATTTTTTAAAATCTTAAGGTATCCTTAAGAAATTAAATACGTTTTTCTTAAGAGTTAGTCTTTATCTTTAGATGAACCATTGTAATTAGAGGTGAATATATATGACTAATAAAACTGGATACATTCTTTTAACTGATACTGGAACTGTATTTACTAGATTCATAAAGTTGTTTACTAAAAAACCATATAATCACGCATCTATTTGCTATGATTCTAATCTAGATGAAGTATATAGTTTTGGAAGAAAATCGATTCGAAATCCTTTTCGTGCAGGTTTTGTAAAAGAAAACGTACAATCGAAATTATTTACCCGTTCAAATTGTGCAATTTATTCATTTGATGTGACTGAAGAGCAATTACTAGAAATGAAACGACGTATACAATCCTTTGAAGAACAAAAAGATCAATATAGTTATAATTTAGTTGGTTTATTTGGCTTTATCATAAAAAAACCTATTAATAGAAAAAATGCTTATTTTTGTTCACAGTTTGTGGCAACTGTACTAAGTGAAAGTAACATTTTTGTCTTTGAAAAATCTCCTTCACTAATTGCACCACATGATCTGCAGCATCTAATGAATTGCCAAATTGTTTATGAAGGTAAATTACATGATTATCTAAATGAAAATGAAGCGACGCTATTTAAAGTATCAAAAAAATTAATTTCAGCCTAGAGTACCTTTGAACACAACTTCAATTTTCTAAAGAAGTTGTGTTTTTTATTTTATCAGTATATTCATGATTTTTTTCCTTCACAATGTATATAGAAGTTAATTTCGTGAAAAGGTGTGAAGGCAATGGAGATTGTAAAAAAAAATTTACATTTTATAGAACCCTTTGAATCATTAGAAGATATTCAACATATTATTGTCCATCATTCATCGCGAAGGAATATGACGACAGAGGAATGTCATGAATTTCATCAAAAAAAGCGCGGTTGGAGTGGTATTGGATACAATTACTTCATCGAAAAGGATGGAACAATTGTAGAAGGAAGAGGTCTACATGTCGGTGCACATGCTTATGGTTATAATCGTATTTCGATTGGGATTTGTATGACGGGAGATTTTGATGTTGAAACTCCAACAAATGCTCAACTAACTTCGTTTTTAACATTATGTGGGCATTTTTTAAGGCAATATAATTTACAACCACAAGATGTTCTTGGTCATCGTGAGCTCGATGGTGTAACAAAAAGTTGTCCAGGACTTTTAATTAATATGGAAGACTTAAGAAAACAAGTAAGTGAATATCTTATTTCATTCATGTGAAAATTAATGATTACATGTTGTTGGAAATAATTCCAAATTTTTAGCTAGACAGATAATTCATGTTCATTGTAACGTAAGTATGCAAACTAAATAAATTACGAATTTTAGTATGAATGAGATTGGAGAACCAAAAGTGAATGAGTTGTTTTATGAAGAGCTTTTAAATATCCAAACGAGTGGAAAGAAGAGTGAGGTTAACAATTCCGTTTACTATCATCCTTATGAACCTACTCCTTATAGTGCATTAGAAGAATTAAAAAAGCATTATGAAGTGATTGCTCAGGATCATATTGTAGATTTTGGTTGTGGAAAAGGTCGATTAAACTTTTACATGCACTATTTATTTCATGCTTCGGTTACTGGTATTGAAATGAATGAAGGGTTTTATCATGAAGCGCTTATTAATAAAGAAAACTATTTGAAAAAAAGCAAACGTAATGAAGAATCAATTCAATTCCTCTGTTGTAAAGCGGAGCATTATGATATTCAACCTGCAGACAACCGTTTTTATTTCTTTAATCCATTCTCCATTCAAATATTTATGAAAGTAGTAAATAATATTTTACGGTCCATTGAAAATTCATACAGAGAAACGGATTTAATATTATATTATGCTTCGGATGACTATCGATATTTTTTAGAAAACCAAACAGCCTTTTGCTTATTACAAGAAGTAGAACTCCCATCTTTATATGAAAAGGATACATATGAAAGATTTTTAATCTATCGTTTTAAGTAAATGAGTTATTTAGGGTGGTGCTATGAATGAAGTTCAGATGTGATTGGGTAACACAAAAACAACTATACATAGAGTATCATGATAAGGAATGGGGTGTCCCTGTTTATGATGATCGCCAATTGTTTGAAATGCTCTGTCTAGAAGGTGCGCAGGCGGGACTTAGTTGGTGGACAATTTTACAAAAACGGGAAAACTATCGAAATGCTTTTGATCAGTTCGATGCAGAGAAAATTGTTAACTATACAGATGAAAGAATCCAGTCATTACTGAATGATGTAGGAATTGTTCGAAATCGATTAAAAGTGCAAAGTGTTATTACAAATGCACAAGCCTTTTTAAAAATAAAACAAGAATACGGATCCTTTTCAAATTATATTTGGGGGTTTGTCGACCATAAACCAATGATTAATCATTGGGAAACCATAAAAGATGTACCGTCAACAACAGAAATAAGTGATGTCATGAGTAAACGTTTGAAAAAAGATGGTTTTAAATTTGTAGGGAGCACAATCTGTTATTCGTTTATGCAAGCTGTTGGAATGGTGAATGACCATACTTTGAATTGTTTT